>DATHPP010000206.1:0-18831 GCA_035483795.1 Tepidisphaeraceae bacterium
GTGCAGCACCTGACCACGCAATACGCCCGTGCCGCCCAGGAGATGAACTGGCTCATGGGATATTCATCCCCGCCCCAATGGCGGCTCCCGAGCGCGGCCGTTGAGGAACTGGGGCCCGAGCTGATGCTGCCGGAACCGGAAGATCTGGGCTCACTGGCTTTGAAATACCGGCTCGATCTGCTCCGGGCCAAGCTCGACCGACATGTCGCTTCACACAACCTTGAGCTGGCGAAGCTGGGCCTGATCCCGCAGACCACCCTCGGGTTCGACTACGCCCGCGACTCCTCGCGAAACACGTTTATCGGTCCGCAGTTTCAGTTCA
Source organism: Tepidisphaeraceae bacterium (assembly GCA_035483795.1). Taxonomy (GTDB): domain Bacteria; phylum Planctomycetota; class Phycisphaerae; order Tepidisphaerales; family Tepidisphaeraceae; genus DASXMX01. The sequence continues at coordinate 323 of DATHPP010000206.1, forward strand.
CGCTGCCGATCTTCGATCCCGGCGTGGTCGCGCTGCAAGTCGCCCAGGCACAGGTGCGCAAAGCCGACAAGACCTACGCCGCCCTTGAGGGCCAGGTCCGCCAGGATGTTCGAACGGCGCTGGCCAACTGGCGAATTGCCGATGACGACATCTCGTTTTATCGCCAGCGCCTGATCCCGCAACAGGAGCAGAACGTAAGTCTGATGGAAACCTCGTTTCGCCTGGGAAATGATGACCTCGATACTTTGCTGAACGTGTATCAGAACTACGTCCAGCAGCTTCAATCCTACGAAGACGCGGTGCAGGCATACCACGACGCCGGCGTGGCGCTTCAGCAGGCGGTCGGACTGGCCTGGACGCGGATCCTTATCGAGGCGCACGTGCCCGCTACGACTCAACCGGCGACGACGCAAGCGACCACACTGCCGGCGATGACCTTTCCCGCGACCCTCCCAGCCACAACGGAGCCAATGCCATGAAAACCAACCGATGGAAGTTTTTTGCCTGGGGCGGCGCGGTGGTCGTCGTGGCCGCGGCGGTGATCGTCTGCGTCGCCGCCGTCGCCGCCGATCGCAACTCTGACTCGCCCGCGCCCCAAGCCCAGGATTACAAGCTCGACGGGGCCACGATTGAGGTGGACCAGGCCGCCGCTCAAGCGGCGGGCATCCGCGAGATGACCATCCAGCCCCGCGACGTGCCCATGACCCTCACGCTGACGGCGCGGACCGGTCTGAACATGGAAAATGTCGCCCACGTTCACGCGCAGTTCGGCGGAAAGGTCACGGCGGTCGGCCCCGAGTTGGGCGCCCGCGTCAAAGGACCGGGCGAGGCCGGCGGTCCGACCGTCCTGTGCGTCATCGAATCCAACGACCTGGCCCAGGCCAAAGCCAACTGGATCCAGGCGTCCGTCCAGCTCAAGCTCGACGAGGACGCCCTGGATCGCACGCGGGAACTGGTGAAAAGCACCGTATTGGCCCCGAAGTTTCTCATCGACGCGGAGTCGGCCGTCACCAAAGACCGCGCCGCCCTCGAGGCCGCCCGCCAGCAGTTGCTCATCTTCGGCTTGAGCCAGAAGGAGATCGAGGAGGTCAAAAACCAGGTCGGGCGTCAGCGGATGGACTATGTCATCACCAGCCCGCGCTCTGGCGTCATCGCGGAAAAGGGAGTGGCCGGCGGTGAGATCGCCGACCCGACCATCAACCTCTTCACCGTCGCTGACACTTCCACCATGTGGGTCTGGGGCGATGTCTATGAGCGAGACCTTCACTGGATCAAGGTGGGACAGCCGGTCAAAGTGTTCTTTACCTCGGAACCGGAGCGGGCGCGGGATTGCAGGATCGAATGGATCAGCCCCTCGCTCGATCCCAACACCCACAGCATTCGCGTCCGCGCGAGCCTTGACAACACCGACGGCCATTTGCTGGCCGACATGTACGGCACGATGGTCGTGACCATCCAGGATGGCAAAAGCTCGATCGTCGTTCCTTCGGATGCGGTGGTGCGGCAGGAGACCGACGCATTCGTCTTCGTGCGGGTTGAGCCAGCAGGCGGCAGGGCCCGCTACCGCAGGAGCCCGGTCACAATCCTCCCGGTCAGCGTTGGGTTTGGCGCATCCGGGCCGGCGGCGTCATCCGCCATCGGAAGCGCCGCTCCCAATTCCGGAAAAACCACCGAGGACTCCGGCTCCGTCCGCGTCCTCGAAGGCCTCCAGCCTGGCGATGTGATCGTCCGCAGCGGCGCCCTGGGCCTCTTCAACGAAATGGAAGAACAGGCAAAAGGGCAATGACATTGGCACTTTGGGAGGGCGAGGCTCCTGCCCAGCCGGGCGCTCCGGATGGGGAGATGTCGGCTCGACTGGAGCCTCGCCCTCCCGAATTCGCATTCGAATTTCCGGCAAATCGAGATGATCAAGAAGCTGATTGACTTCGCGTTGGACCAGCGGGTCGTGACCCTGGCGCTGGCGGTGGTTTTCATCGCCTACGGCTGGTATGCCTATCGCGAACTCCCCGTCGAGGCCTTTCCCGATCCCGATGACCCGCACGTGCAGGTCATCACGCTCTGGCCCGGACAGGCGGCCGAGGACGTCGAAGCCCAGGTCACCCTTCCCGCCGAGCAACAGCTTAACAGCACGCCGCGGCTCACCTCCATCCGCTCGACCAGCATGTTCGGTTTGTCCGTCGTCACCCTCACCTTCGAGGACGACGTCGACGACAACATCATCCGCGCCCAGGTGCTGGAGCGCATGCAGGGTGTGACGCTGCCGCCCGGCGCCCAGTGGCAATTGGGCGCCCTGACCACGAGCACCGGCGAAGTCTACCGCTACGTCATCCGCGATTCGCGGCACAAGCTCGAAGACATCCGCGCCGTCCAGGACTGGGTCATCGAGCCGGCGCTGCGGCAGGTGCCGGGCGTCGGCGACGTCAATGCCTTCGGCGGGGGCATCAAGCAATTCCAGGTCTTCGTCAAACCCGAGCTGCTGAGTGAACACCGCGTGACCCTCCAGCAGGTCTTCCAGGCCCTTCAGAACAACAACCTGAACATCGGCGGCAACGTCCTCAAGACCGGCGAGCAGAGCCTGGTCGTCCGCGGCGTCGGCGTCCTCACCGGCGTCGACGACATCCGAAACGTCGTCGTCGCCAACTACAACGGCCATCCCATCTACGTCTACAACGTCGCCGACGTCCGCACCGGCATGGCCCCCAGGCAGGGAATCGCGTCATATCACCGCAAGGACGCCAACGGCGCGACCGATCAGATCGACGATGTCGTCGAGACCATCGTCCTCAACCGCAAAGGAACCAACGCCCTTCGCGTCATCGAAGGAATCAAGCAGAAGATCGCGTATCTGAACAAGAACGTGCTCCCCACGCGCTTGCCGGGAGCCCGAATCGTGCCGATCTATGACCGCACCGACCTGGTCGATCAGACGCTGCACACGGTGATGCACAACCTGATCTTCGGCGCGATTCTGATCTTCATCATCTGCTTTATTTTCACCGGGAACCTCCGGGCTGCGGTGGTCATCTGGCTGGTGATCCCGCTGGCGCTGCTGGCGGCGTTCATCACGCTCCACTTCAGGGGCGTGGCGGCCAACCTCCTTTCCTTCGGGGCCGTCGATTTCGGCATCCTGGTCGACGCCGCGGTCGTCATCGTCGAGGCGATCCTGGTGCGCCAGGCGCTCTCGCCGCCAAGCACCGATTTTCGCGAGTTGGTCCGCAAGACGAGCGAAGGCCTGGGCCGGCCGATGCTGTTCGCCAAGCTGATCCTGATCGTTTCGCTGATCCCGATCTTCACGTTTCAGCGGGTCGAGGGCCGAATCTTCCGGCCGATGGCGCTGACCATCGCCGGCGCCATCATCGGCGCGACGCTGGTCACGTTCACGCTCGTTCCCCTGGCCGCCTCGGCGCTGCTCAAGTCGCGTCGCCCGACCCATGAGAACGCGCTGACCACGTGGCTCAAGGTCGGCTACGGCCGGCTGCTCCGCGTGGCGCTCAACTACAAACCTGTCACCATTGGCGTCGCCGTCTCGGTGCTCGGCATGTCGCTCTACGTTGGCGCGCATCTCGGAACCGAGTTCCTGCCCAAGCTCGACGAGGGGAACATCTGGATGGACGTGACCATGCCGCTGTCCATTTCCCCCGACACGGCCAAGGAAGATGAACGCCGCATTCGCGCAGTTCTGGCCAGCTTCCCGGAGTCGCGGCTGATTTTCGGCCAACTGGGCCGTCCCGACGATGGCACCGACACAAAGGGATGGAATCACCTGGAAGTCGGCGTCTACCTGCCGCCCCACGACCAGTGGGTCACCAAGGGTCCGGATGGGAAGGTCGTCGACAAGAACGGCCTGATTGCCCTGATGAACCAGAAGCTCCAGGAACTGCCGGGGTTGGACTTCAACTTCTCGCAATACATCGAAGACAACGTCGAGGAAGCCCTTTCCGGCGTTCAGGGCGAACTGGCCATCAAGCTTTTCGGAGACGACCTCAAAGTTCTTCAGGCCAAGGGCGAGGAAATCCGCAAAGTCCTCTCGCAGGTGCCAGGCAACGCCGATCTCGAAGTCGAGCAACTCTCCGGCCAGCCGAATCTCACTATCGCGCCCAAACCTGATGCGATCGCGCGCTATGGGCTGGACAAACAGACCGTTCTGTCGCTGGTTGAAACCGGGCTCGGGGGGAAAGTTGCCGGGAGCCTGCTGGAGGGACAGATGCGGTTTGACATCGCGGTCCGCCTCGACCAGCCCGCCCGCAGCGCCGTTGGCCGGATCGGCGACCTCTGGGTCGATACGCCGTCAGGCCAGCGCATTCCGCTGGCGACGCTGGCCGATATCAAGCTCGAAACTGGCGCCGCCCGGATCCAGCGCGACGAGAACCGCCGGCGCATCGCCATCAAGTGCAGCATTCGCGGCCGCGACATGGGCTCCTTCGTCGCCGACGCCCAGCAGCGGGTCGCGCAAGCCGTCGCCATCCCCGAAGGATACAACATCACCTGGGAAGGCCAGTTCGAGAACCAGCGCCGCGCCAATGCCCGTTTGAAGTTCATCATCCCGCTGTCGCTGCTGCTGATCGTGGTGCTTTTGTACTGGGCGTTCAAACGGCTGCGGTACGCGATGCTGATCATGGTGAACGTGCCGTTCGTGCTGATCGGGGCGCTGGCGATGCTCTTCGCCACTCACACGAACCTGTCGGTCTCGGCGATGATCGGCTTCATCGCCCTGGCCGGCGTCAGCGTCCTCAACGGAACCGTGCTGGTCGCCCAGTTCAACCAGCTCCGCGCCCACGGCATGCCGCTTCACGAAGCCGTGATCCAGGGCGCGCAGACCCGCATCCGTCCGGTGCTGATGACGGCGCTGATGGCGGCCATCGGTATGTACCCCATGGCCATCTCCCGCGGCATCGGCTCCGAAGTCCAGCGCCCACTGGCGCTGGTCATCCTCGGCGGAATGCTCTCGGCGGTCCTTCTGATGCTGGTCGTCCTGCCAGTGCTTTACGAGCTGTTCGAGTACTATTTTCCCGCCGAAGTGACGGTGCCGGAGGGGTTGGTGGATTGAACCTTCTTGACTTGCCGGTGTCAGCGCGTTGTGGTGCAGGCTTTCGCGGAGCGCCCTTTGGCAACGGTCACGGTCGAAAACTATTTGAAGCAGCTCTACCTCGAGGAACAACAGGCATCTGGACAACTGGTGCCGATGGGCAAGCTCGCCGGGGCCATGGGCGTCGTGCCGGGGACCGCGACGACGATGGTCAAGGCGCTGGCGGACTCCGGCCTGGTGGCCTACGAGCCCCGCGGCGGAGTCAAACTCACCCGCGCCGGCGAGCAGCTCGCCCTCCACGTGCTCCGCCGGCACCGGCTCGTCGAGCTGTTCCTGGTTAAGGTGCTGGGGCTCGACTGGTCGGAGGTTCACGACGAGGCCGAGGAGCTCGAACACGCGGTCTCTGACAAGGTGCTCGAGCGGATTGACGCGCTGCTCGATCATCCCAGCGTCGATCCGCACGGCGACCCGATCCCCCCCGCCCGCGGCCGACCACACCCTTCCACCCGTCATCTGCCGCTCTCCGCGTGCGAACCGGGCCAGAAGTACCGCGTTGCCCGCGTGGTGGACCAGGGGCCGGATTTCCTCCAGTTTGTTCATCGATGCGGTCTCCTGCCGGGCACCGAGCTGATAGTCGAGGCGCGGGACGACATCGCCGACGCCATCCGCGTCCGTCCCCATGACGCCTCTGCCCTTACCCTCGGCACCGCCGCCGCCTCGAAGATTCTCGTCGAGCCAACCTGATTTCTGTCACTGGTCACTGGTCACTGGTCACTGGTCACTGGTCACTGGTCATCTGTAGGACCCTCCACAAGTGACCAATGACCAGTGACGAATGACCAACCTGTTTCTACAATCCGCCGTTCATTCAGAAGACCCAAGGCTGGAGAAGGTACATGCCCGCAGAGTTTACCATGCCGCAGATGAGCGACACGATGACGGAAGGCGCCGTCGTCAAGTGGCGGAAGAAAGAGGGAGAGAAGATCAAGGCCGGCGAAGTTTTCGCGGAAATCGAAACCGATAAGGCCGTGATGGAAAGCGAGGCGTTCGACAGCGGCACCGTTGCCGCGATCCTCGTGCCCGAAGGGCAAAAGGCGAAAGTCGGCACGCTTCTGGCGGTCATCGCCACCGGTTCCGAGAAGCCCGATGAGGTGAAGAAGCAATACTCGAGTCGCGCCGCTGGCGCCAAAACCGCAGCTGCCGCGCCGGCAACAGCGCCGAAGCCCTCCGCCCCGGCGCCGGCCGCGCCGAAGCCCGCACCCGCTGCAAAGCCCTCGGCACCGGCGAAGGCCACCGGTAGCTACAACTACGACATCATCGTGATTGGTGGAGGTCCAGCGGGTTACGCTGCTGCCATCCGCGCGGGCCAACTCAAGAAACGCGTGCTCTGCATCGAAAGAGAAAACCTGGGTGGAACGTGCCTCAACTGGGGTTGCATTCCGACCAAGGCGCTGCTGGAAGATGGCGCGTTCATCCGCCGGCTCCGTACCGAGGCCGACAAGCACGGGCTCTCGTTCCAGAACCTCCAGGTCGATTTCGGCAAGCTGGTGGGCCGCAGCCGCGCCATCGCCGACAAGCTCGCCAAAGGCGTGGCGCACCTGTTCCAGAAATATGGTGTCCAAAGCGAAAAGGGAACCGGCCAGCTCCTCGCGCCCCACCGCGTGAGGCTGACCATCGACAAAGGCTCGCGCGAGATCACCGCCGAGCATGTGATCCTGGCCAGCGGCGCCAAGGCCACGCCGCTCCCCTTCGCACCGTTCGACGGCAAGACGATCATCAGCTCCCGCGAGGCGATGATCCTGCCGCAGCAGCCCAAGCGCATGGCCATCATCGGCGCGGGCGCGATCGGCTGCGAGTTTGCCGACTTCTACAACGCCGTCGGCACCGAAGTCACGCTGATCGAGATGCTCCCGCAGATCCTGCCCAACGAGGAAGAGGACGTCGCCCGCGTGCTCAAGCAGAGCTTCGCCAAACGCGGCATCACCGTCTTCACCGGTACCAAAACCGACAAGATCGAAAAGAAGAACGGCGCCCTTCGCCTCAGCCTTTCAGGCGAAAACTCCAAGCCCGTCGACGTCGATGTCGTGCTGGTCGCAATCGGCGTCACCGGATACCTCGACGGCCTGGCCGCCCCCGATTCCAAGCTCGAATTGTTCAAGAACCGCGTGAAGGTCGATCCCGAGTATCGCACCAACCTCGAGAACGTCTGGGCGATCGGCGACTGCATCAGCCTGCACTGGCCCGAGCAAAGCGCCCTGGCGGGGTATCGTCACCCCGATCTGGCCCACGTGGCCCACCACGAAGCGGTCAACGTCGTCGAGCACATCTGCGGCGTCTCCGATCATACGATCGATTACCGCCAGATCCCCGCCTGCACGTACACACATCCGCAGGTGGCGAGCATGGGCCAGAACGAGAAGAAGCTGCGCGAGGAGGGCCGGCAGCTCAAAATTGGCAAATTCCCCTTTACTGCCAGCGGCCGTGCGCTTGCCGCCGGGGAAACCGAAGGCTTCGTCAAGCTGATCTTCGACGCCAAATACGGCGAATTGCTCGGCGTCCACATGATCGGCGAAAACGTCACCGAGCTGCTGGCCGAACTGGTCATGGCCCGCAAGCTCGAAGCCACCGAAGCCGAAATCATCGAAGCCATGCACCCGCATCCGACCATGAGCGAAGCCGTGATGGAAGCCGCCGGCATCGCGGATGGACGGTCGATTCATCTATGATCGTTGATTCAAAGCGGAGATAACCGGAAACCCACCTTGCGAAGCGCCAAATGAGACCTCGTTACGAGTTACTCAATCTCGCTTGCGACGCTCGAAGAGCCCACGCATAACTTCCTCGGTTCCCTCCGGATCACCTAGCACCATAATCCGGGTGGCGCTCGGAGGGTTTGGGGTGAGGTCAAGCGAGAGTTGCAAATCTGCATACCCGGCCGCCTGCGCCAGCGCGTTGCGGCAGAAGCCCCGCGGTAACCGTGGATGAATCTGCTGGGCGACCGTCCGTACCAGCTCACCCAGAGCGGGTCGCACTCCAACGTTGCCTTCGATTTCGCGTATTCCCTCGCTCGTCTCCAGCATTGCATGGACGCGCATGCCGTCAAGGCAGACTCGTTTGTTTTCCTTCGATGCCTCCAGTACCGCGTGCTCGAAGGTCTCCGTGAATTGAAGAATGCCATCGGCCTCAATCGAGACCCGTTCGCACTGGGACGGCGGGGTTGTAACAGCGCTCCACAATTGTCCATTAAAAGAGCGAACCTCAGCGACGGTCTCGGCGTCACCGGGAACGAACGTGATGCAAAGCTCGGGATGAAACGACGGCAGTAGCAAGAGTCGAAGCCATGGAAGGCGTCTTCCCTCCCCGCTTTCCTGAAAAGACGGGAGCCCAAGTGCCTCGCATATCGCGTCGGGAGTGTAACGGTGGAAATCCATCGCGCCAACCGTTATCGCCAAAGGATTTGCTCCTCAAGCTCCCGAGCCCAGCACCGCCTCCAGCCCGCGCGAAAAAAGCTGCGCCCGGCTGATTCCTAAGCGTTTCGCACAGCTGTCGGCCCGCTTCAGAAGCCCTTTTTCAACACTCAGCGAGATCACTCTCACGCCCTTTCCGACCTTCGGACGCCCGATTTTCCGCTTGAACGTTCGCCACTGCGCGCGCTCGCTGGCATTCAAAGGACGAGACTCGGCCATAAGTTGTTCGTGAGATTTGGCATCAAGCTCACGCCAGATTCGCTCCTTCTCGCTATCGGGGAGCGCGACGAAATCCTCGGCAGTTATTTCCCGATCCGCGTGGTGCATCCGTGTTTCGTCGCGTGCTCGCGATTCCATTCTATCCACCGCAATGCTTTTGGGGCCACGGATATCTTATTTAAGATTTTCGGGACCGGTCCAACTCTCTTGCGTCTCCTTGTCTCCGTGTCTCCGTGTCTCCTTGTCTCCTTGTCCGTCGCGAGTACGCTTCTGCTCGTGAGCGCAATTCTCCCCGGATCAACCCTCGGCGTGCTCGGGAGCGGCCAGCTCGGGCGGATGTTCGCGATCGCGGCCCGGCAGATGGGGTATCGCGTGCACACCTTTTCGCCCGACACCGACACGCCGACCGGACAGGTCGCGGACAAGGAGTTCGCCGGCTCGTACGACGATCTGGGCGCCGTCCGCGACTTCGCCCGCGGCGTCAGCGTCGTGACCTTCGAGTTTGAAAATGTCCCCGCGGCGACCGCCCAAGCCGCCGCCGAATGCGCACCGGTTCGCCCCAGCGGCGCCATCCTCCACGTCACCCAGCATCGCATCCGGGAGAAGACGTTCCTTTTGCAACACGGGTTTCCCGTAACGCCGTTTCGCGCCGTGCGGTCGCTGGAAGACTTGCGCGACGCGGCCGCCGAGCTGGGCTTGCCGGCCGTGCTCAAGACGGCCTCGTTCGGCTACGACGGCAAGGGACAGGCCACCGTGCGGTCGCTCCAGGAGGCCGAATCGGTCTGGAATTGCGGACCCGCCGAGCGAATTTACGAAGCCTTCGTCGATTTCGATCGCGAGGTGTCCGTCGTCGCGGCCCGCGGAATCGACGGCTCGTTTGCCCACTGGGGCGTGATCCAGAACACACACGAGAACCACATCCTTTCGCTGAGCGTATCGCCGGCCGATGTGCCGCCGGATGTCGAGCGGGAGGCCATCGCAATCGCGCGCGGAATTCTCGAGCAGCTCGAGGTGGTCGGCGCGCTCTGCGTCGAATTCTTCCTGACCAAAAGCGGTAAGCTTCTGGTCAACGAGCTGGCGCCCCGGCCGCACAACTCCGGGCACCTGACCATCGACGCTCATGTGACCAGCCAGTTCGAGCAGCAGCTTCGGGCGGTGTGCGGGCTGCCGTTGGGCTCGACCCACCGTCACCGCCCCGCCGCCATGGCCAACCTTCTGGGCGACCTCTGGTCCGCCGGTGAGCCGAATTGGCCGGCGGCGTTGGCGCTGCCTGACCTTAAACTCCACTTGTACGGAAAATCCGAGCCGCGCCCCGGCAGGAAGATGGGCCATCTCACCGCACTGGCCGAAACGGCACATGAAGCCCGTCGCAACGTCCTCTCCGCCCGCGAGTCTATGATCCGTAAAAGCTGACCGCGGCCTGTACGGGTCCGCTACAACCCCGGAAGCGAACGCAGATGACAAAGGCGATCACCAAATACGGACGGCTGTGGCCCGTTGATTTTAGGTCGCTCCTGCGCTACGGAACGCCGCGAAAGTTCGCCAACGCGCTGCGAACCGAATGGGCTTTCCGGCGACACAAGAGTGACATCGATGTGGTGCCTTACATCCTGATTGTCGAACCGCTCTATTACTGCAATCTTCGCTGTCCGTTATGCGCCCGCGAAACGATCCCCCACGCCCGCGAAAAGGCCGAGGCGGGGAAACTGCCGCTCGACCTGTTCGATCAGGTCCTTGAAGAAATCGGAAAATACCTGTTCCAGGTGCAGATTTTCGGCAACGGCGAGCCGCTGCTGGACTGGCCGCGGACGCAGCAAATCGTTTCGCGGGCGCATCGTCGCCGCATCTTTACGCTGATGAGCACCAACTGCACCCTCGTCGGTGAGAAAATCGCCGAGGAACTGGTCGCATCGGACCTGGATTACGTCATTTGCGGAATCGACGGCATCACGCAGAAAAGCTACGAAGCGTACCGCGTCGGAGGAAGCGTAGACGACGCCTTGGGCGGTCTGCGCCGGCTGGTCGAGCAGCGATCGCGCCAGAGGCGAAAGTTGTTCATCGAATGGCAGTTTCTCATCAACCGCTTCAACTCCGGTGAGATCGACGAAGTCCGCCGAATGGTGGCCGACCTGGGGGTGTATCTGCGTCTAACCCCGATCGGCGGCGTGGAGGCAAATCCCGAGCTGCGAAGGTACTGGTCGGCGGACGTCGCCCGCGAGGCCCTGGGCGATCAAACCGCCTGTTCCGGGACCGACTGCACTTACCTGTGGCGCATTATGACGCTGAACTCCAACGGGCAACTGGCGCGCTGCAACTATTTCGGCAATGTCGCGCAGCTCGGAGCGGCCCAGGGCGAGTCGGTGGTGAAGATGTACAACGGCGCCTCAACCCGCCGGGCACGGCAGCTTTTCAGCCGCGCGCCCGTTGAGGCGGGCGACTTCCCATGGCCCTGCTCCAACTGCGGAGTGTTCCAGCGCCGCCACGGCGGACCCGTGCAGGACATTGCTGGCGAAGCGACCGCGGCACGAAATCGGAACGTCTCCCTCACACTTCTGAATCCGGCGGCGACTTTGAAGTAGCCCGGCCAACCGGACTTTCCGGCGACGGATTGTACACATCCGCCAGCACGATCTTGACCGTCGCGGCAACGGGGATCGCCAACAGGACGCCGAGAAACCCGTACAGCGTGCCGCCGGCCAGGAACGCGAAGATGACCACGACCGGCGGAATCTCCGCCGCCCGGCCCAGCACGACCGGGCCGACCAGTTGGTCGATCGCCAGCCGCAGCGCAATTGCGAAAACGCCGAACCAGATGATCATCGCAAAGCTGGTCTGCTGAACCGCTACCAGACCGAAGGCGATGAACGAAAGGATCGGGCCGATCACCGGAATCAGCTCCAGCAGCCCGACCGCCAGCGACAGGAAAAATGCGTGCGAAACGTGGAACACAAGCCCTGTGACAATGAAGGTCACCGTCGTCGTGAACAGCACGATGATGAAGACGCCTTCCAGGTATCGCGCCAGCACCGGATCCACTTTTAGCGCCAGCGAGCGCGCCAGCGGCCGGTACGGCGGCGGTACGAGCCAGAGCATGCCCTGGGTGACCTGCCGTCCGGTGAAGAGGAAGAAGCCGAACAGCGCGCAGGTCAGCACGCCGCCCATCATCGCCCCGAATCCCAGCACTGCGAAGCCGATGATCTGCTCGGGATTATCGCCGACGTGCTCGAGGGCGCCGTTGAGTTCGTCGGCCAGCTGCCGGGCGGTCAGCCGCTTGCCCGGCAACTGAAGCTCGCGTCCGTCGAATGCGCCTTCGATCAGCTTCTGGATCGTTGCCCGGGAATCGGTCATCAGTTGCGTCAGTTCCGGCAGCGCCAGCCGCTCGATCCCCCAGCCGGCCAGTGCCAGCATGCCGAGAAAGGAAACGAACGTCAGCAGCGCCGCCAACCAGCGCGGGAAAGAAAGATTCCGCTGGAGCCGCCGCATGAGCGGGCGCGACAAAAATGCCAGCGCTCCGGCAAAGACGAACGGCAGCAGCACATACCGCAGCAAGTAGGCAAGGACGCAGCCGGCAACAACCAGCCCGGCCACGCCCCCACCGCTCGGCCTGGATCGCGGCTGCTTCATTGCATCGCCCTCTCACCGGAGGGCCCGCCGACATTCTCGCCCGCCGCCGGATAAATGCGCCCTTTCCACCGTATTCCTCCGCGCATTCGCTCCCAGATGGCATAGAGCAGCACGGCGACCCCAATCGTGTATCCGACCGGAAACAGCAGCCCATACCACAAGGGAATCCGAAAGTACCGGGCGGAACCAATGTGCGTGCAGAAAAGCGAAAGCGAGGCGGCAAGGGAAAGAACCAGCGCCGCGACATGGCTGGCCGAGTTCTCCTCGACTGCCATAAACACGGCCGCGATCGGTAGCGCCACGGATAACGCTGCGAGCAGAAGCGCCGCGATCGACGCAATGAACAGACCGGAACTGGCGCCCAGCAAAGTCGCAGTCTGCCGCGCCGCACCTTCCCAGAGGGCGCGAAAGTCCGCATACATCCGCGTGTGGAGCAAATCTCGCGTTCCCAGCACCATCACCTTAAACCCGGCGGCCTTGATGTTGGCGGCCAGCGCGCTGTCCTCGGCGAGCTGACCGCGCACGGCGGCATGCCCTCCTGCCGCGTCGTACGCCTCACGCCTCACCAGCAGGAACTGCCCGTTGACTGACGCCTCTGGCGACGACGGATCGTTTGTGTTCCGAAGGTCCTGCGTGAACGCCACGACGAAAAAACCGCAGGGGAGAATCAGCCGCTCCCACCGGGAAACCAGATCCTGGAACGGCTGAAGCGAAAGCAAGCCGAGATTGTGTTGAGTTGCGGTCCGAAGCGCAGTCCAAATCAGCGTCGGTTCGGCGATCGTGTCGGCGTCGACAAAGCAGAGCCAGGGGCCGCTTGCGTGGCGCACCGCCTGGGCACAAGCGTATGGCTTCCCGAGCCAACCCGGCGGCAGCGGCTCGCTGGAGATCAATCGGATTCGATCGTCGCGACGGGCGAGTCGGCCGACCAGCGCCGCTGTCTCATCTCGCGAATGGTCGTCGACCACGATGATCTTGAGGTTGCCCCGCGGATATCGCTGAGCAGACAGCGCTTCAACGCATCGCCCGATGCTTCGCGCCTCATTCCTGGCGGGCACGATCACCGTGACGTTTGGAGCGGACGATTCGGCCGCATCGGGGACGGGCCCGATCACCTGGTAATGGCGGTACTGCCCGATCGCGCGAGCCAGCATGGCCGCCACCACGGCAACCCACGCCGCTGAGACGATAAGCAGGATCATTTGTCATGCCTTTTGCGCTGAATGTTTTGCGGAAATGTATTAATCCGATCCACCCTCTCCGCCTGCCGGCGCCAACGCGCCCTGCCGCGCGTCGCCGTCGCGCAGGCGCCCATTATCGAGCGCCGGCTCATCCGGTTTGGACCTGGCCAGCAACTCCTGTCGTGACATCCACAGGCGTTCTCTGGGTCGCATGAATGGTTTGCCGCGAAGGCCGCCGGGATTGAAAGCCCACTGAAGGCCCAGGACCAGAACATTCTGCCCAAGATGGTGCAGTCGTTGCCGGAAGGATGGCTTCCGGAGGGAGGGAATGAACTCGAATCCGAAACGGCTGGCAAAGCGAGCGACCTGCGAGTCGCCCTGACGGCTGACGAAGGCAGCCGTTCCGCCGAAAGCTCGCGCCGTCCGCAATCGCGGGTCGCGATCTGCTGCCTCTGCTAGGGCGGCCACCGACCAAGCCAGCCGGCGGTGGAGTGTCACCCCCCACCGCAGGTCCACCCCGGAGCGCGGAGTCATCGGCAGTTGCTCGTTCCAGAGATGAATCACGCAGACCGGATCTCCCTGGCGGACCTGCGTGCCATCGGAAAGAAGCAGGGTTTCCGATGCCGGATCGATGCTGACCCGGAACATGCATCGCGGATCGCTGGTGAATTCGAAAATCCCCTGCTTCTTGCGAAGATGAGCGTCCAACCGGCGGATCGCCATGGCCAGCGGGCCGCCTGGTCGCGCGCACGGCTTGGGCATCAGCTTGCCGTCGGTGCCGAGCAGGAACTCTTCGCCGCGCCATTCGACCGTACGGCCGAACCAGGCGGCCGCCCACACCGCCGCCGTCAGAAGATCGCGAAGCGGGAGCCACAGTAGATTGTCGCGCTGCCTCTGACCCATCAGCATTGCGCAGCGCCAGCCGACCCACCAGCGGACCAGCAGGGCCACCGGAATGACGGTCCACGCCCACGGCCATGCACCGGCCAGACACGCCGTGCCAATTGCGATGGGCAGCGAAAAAGTGATTGCAATGCCCAGGTATCGCAGCGGATACGCCACACGAATCCCGCGCGACCAGCGGACCTCGCGCGACCACTGCTGAGGGAAACGGATCGCGCCCATGAGGCACGCGACGGGATAATCGCTCAGATGTATCCTGAGTCCCAGTGCGCGGATCCGCGACGCGATCTCGTTGTCATCCAGCAGATGGTCCGCGATCGCCGCATATCCGCCGGCAGCCTGCAAGTCCCGCTTGCGCATCGCCAGCGTCGCACCGAGCCCGACCGGATTGCCCAGATGCCACGCCAGCGCCGCCGACGGCGCAAAGGAGGCATCCATATGAAGCGATTCCAGTCGGGCCGGAAGATTGGCCGGCGACTGCCCGCGATACAGGCAGGTCACCACGCCGATTTTCGGGTCCGCCAGCGGCGCCACCACGCGCTTCAGATAATCTGGCGTCACACGAATGTCGCTGTCGCTGATCACCAGGACCTCGGCCCGCGCTTCACCGACCAGCGCGTTGAGCGTGGCGGCCTTGGGATTGGCACCCAATGGCTTTGCGATCACCAGCCCGATGTCCAGCGCCGGGAACAACCAGCGAAGCTGCTCGACCTTCTCCACCGCCGGATCATTCTGGTCCGCGACCCCGAAAAGCAGCTCAAACCGTGGATAATCCTGCCGGCAGAAGCTGGCGAGGTTCTCCAGTGCCCCGTTGTCCAGTCCTTTGATGGGCTTGAGCACCGAGACCATCGGTGCGAATTCCATCGCACCGTCTTGGCGCGATCGCAACACTCGCCGCAGGCAAGCCAGTGCGATGAACCAGTAAAACCAGCTCAGCAGACAAAGCGCGATGGCGAAAATCAGCAGGAGGTTGGGGATCATACGTGCGTCCAGGAAACGTCGTCCAAGCTCGAGGCGGGGACCAGGACGGCCGCCTGAATCGTCTGTACAGCCGTGCGTATCCTCGCACTCAGGAGAGTACGCAGGTCTGTTGGATTCGGTCCCAATGAATCAATTCGCTCCCCCTCGGTCGGATGGAAATAAATCTCGGCGGGCGGTTTGACTTGCCCGAGCACCGAAAGCACGTACGGCTCATCCATCGTCCCGCTCTGAAAGAAACCGTACGTGCGGTCGCAGCTCCAAAGTGAAGTACCCCTTATGCAGCGGAAGCAACGTCGCGAGAGCGAAGCGAAGACCATGGCCGAGGCGACCTTTGACACCACCCGGCGACGATTGCCGCGCAACGCCAGCGGCAAGTCGTCGCGGACGATTCGTACCCGTTGGGCCCCGAATTTTTCCGCCAGCGGCACAATCAAATCAAACACCGCCGGGTGCATGTGCATATGCTGATGGCCGTCAATATGAGCCATTGGCAAGCCGCTCCGGGCGAATGTCTCGAACTGGGCCTCGATTTCCCGTGACAGGGCCTGGCGCGCCGTTTGATTCAACTGGTATCGCAGGCCCAAGCGAACGGGGCGGTTGGCAAATGGCGCCCCCAGAACGGTCGGGCCATCCACCACGACCAGATGGAGCCCGATGGATAGATTTGGATTTCGGCGGGCAATTTCGATTGCATCCACGGCGGTGGCGCCCGCGACCATCAGGCTGGCACTATTCAGCACGCCATCGCGATGGGCGCGTTCGATGGCGCGGTTGATCTGCTGCGATCTTCCGAAATCATCGCCATTTACGATCAGCTTCAAACGCCCTCCAAAGCCGGCCCGGCATTATTGCGCGACGTCATATCTGCTGTCATCCCTTGAGATACAGCGAATTCTACCGGTCGGTCTAGGCAAAATGTGCGGGAGGTTGCGCCTGCGCCAGCGGACAGCGTCGAACGGGCTGCGGCACGGCTTGTGCTTACCGGATTCGCAGCGATTTTTGGCGGCCACCGACCGATATTCCTGAACAGGAGTTGAACCGATGGCTGGCCAGCGCTGCCTGGCGGAGACATTCATGAGCCCGAACTTACCTCTTTGTGCTTCACCCCGAGCTTTCGAACTGCTTGCGCGGCAAGTACCGACGATCAACTCGCCCGATTCGTTGGTGCAGGGGGCAATCGCCATTGCCATGCATCAAATGGACGAGATCGATCCGGCGGCGGTGGACGCCACGCTCCAGAACTACGCCGACACCATCCGCAGCCGGGTTCGTGGCCGGCAACCCCAGGCACTGATCGCCCACTTGCACGAGTTGTTGTTTGACGAGGAAGGCTTTACGGGAAATACCGACGATTATTACAATCCCGCAAACAGCCACTTGCCCGCCGTTCTCGAGACCAAGCGGGGCCTTCCGATTACCCTGAGCCTCCTTTACAAGGTCGTGGCCGAACGTCTGGGCTTGCGCGTCTGGGGCATCGGATTGCCGGGCCATTTCCTGGTGGGCCTGGAGCTTGACGGGTCGCCGATGATGGTCGATCCGTTCGCCCAAGGCCGTGAAATCACCGCCGATGAAGCGCACGAGCGAATGCAGAACATGTTCGGTCCGGAAGTCGAGTGGTCAGAAGAACTTCTGCATGCCGCATCGAACCGCCACTGGCTGACGCGAATTCTTCAGAACCTGCTGAATGTTTTCGGCAGCACGAATCACTTTGCCGATGTTGCCGCGGTGCTCGAAATGGAAATGTTGCTCTGGCCCGAGCAGAATCATTTGCAGCGCGACTTGGGTTTGGTGCTGGCGCGCTGCGGACTTTCCCAGCCGGCTTCAATTTGGCTCGATCGTTACCTCCGAACCAACCCTGACGACCCCCAGAAATCGCAGATCAAGGAATTGCTTGGCGTTCTCACGACTTGATGCGTTCTCACGACTTGACGCGTTCTCACGACTTGACGCCTTCTCACGACTTGACGCCTTCTCACGACTTGACGAGTGAAACGTAAAACGTGAAACATGATGAGGCATCGTGCCAGTCACGTTTCACGTTTTACGTTTCACTCGCTTTTCAGCAAAGGCCGCTGTCGCATTAAACAACAGCGCGATTTCCCTCCCCCAAAACCAGACGGCCCACGCAACGAGTCGCGACCTCGCGGCGTGGGCCGTTCTTATGCGGGATCGGGGCATGGCCCGAAGGCAATGAACCGAGCCCGCACGTTCTGGTATCGGACCGATTTTCCTGGCAACCTGCTCCCGGGCCTGGGCCCGCCTCGATCCGCTCAGCGTGAGAGGAGCTGTGAAGCGACACTCACACAGACGGTGGGCCGCGGCAGTATCCGCCGCGACCGCCAACCAACGGGTTGGCTTAGCGGTTTCCCGACTGGACGGCCGTGGGATTTCGCGTCGAACCGCTCTCACCCCGGTGAAGGGGTTAGTGCCGTTCGCGGGAGTTGCCTCCCGTTCCCGGACCCGTTCCTAGGATCGCGAGCGACTCGCGCACAGTTACCCGTCCGCTCATTGCCCACTGGGTCCGACGTGCCGCTGATCGGAGGTCTCTCACCTCGCGGTTCGGCACGCCACTGGCGGCGACATTAACCCGGATTGCCTTTTTTGGGCGTTTTGGCGCCCGTGTCCCGGGTGGCCCTGTCGCTGGCCGCCGGTCCCGCCGTGCCCGCCATTGCTTGCTTTGCACGGCTAATCGCTTTCGGGACCGGACTCCGTATTCAGGAGCCTTTTCCACTTCCGCCGGTCACTTCCGTGCCCGACGACAGGAGGGAATATAGCCAACCGCGAAAAAATCCCGCAGAAAATTCGCGAGCGCGCCGAACAGTTATCCACCGCCCATCGCAACTCATTGAACCGCCGCACCTTGCCCGGTGCATAACGCGGTGGAAAAACTGAAGTGATGCAGGGAGGTTGAAGCTTTGGAGCTCGACGTTTTTTCAGGATCGACTTGCGCCGAAAGTCCCTGCTTCCAGCGGTTCGCCCGGAGATTTGACGACGTAATTCCCGCCGACCGTGCGGCCGTCGCGCGCCACGGTGCCGGAGATGATCGCGACGCTCGCACCGCTGGCATTGCCGTGCAGGACGAACACGCCGTCACGGTTGAGCGCCCCCTGG
>DATHPP010000207.1:0-29163 GCA_035483795.1 Tepidisphaeraceae bacterium
TGGAAAACGTCATCGCGCCAGTAGCTATGCGTCCACAGCACCATCGCCGCCACGCACGAAAGAAGCGACACGGCGGCGGTGAAGTTGAGCAGACGGCGACGCACACCGGCATCCTACCTGCGCTTGATCGTTGAACGCCAAACCAATCCGGCAGCTCAGCGGTTGCCGGCGCCGTCGATGTCGGCCAAGATCGCCGCGTGGACTCCAGGCGTCTCACGCCCGAGCAACCCAAGCGCCTCGGGTGTGGATGGGAGCGCGCGCTAGAATCTGGATCGATGCCCGATGCGAAGCCGATCTTCGAATATGGAAGACCGACGAGGAAGCGGCGAGGCATGCCGTAGTGGATTGAACTTGTGTTCGCCACCTTTGCCGCTTGTCTCATATTTGTGATGATCGCATCAGCGTTGGCCGTCTTGACAGTGGCGGCAATCCGCTAGGTTCACCCGTTCCTGAAAAGGTGACAAGCTAAAGTTAAGACATTACAGATGTCCGCGCCTCAGATCGCGTGCGATACGCTCACGGCCATTCAATGCTGTCATCTCCGCCCGCGTCCCCAGCAGCCTCCCGTGGCTTCTGGATCTCCTCACCCCCAATCGCCAGTTGCATGACGCGCTCCGGCGTCAGTTGCCCCACTTCATACGCGCGCGACAGCACTCCCCGGCTCATCACTGCGATCCGGTCGCACACGCCCAGCAGCTCCGGCAGATACGAGCTGACCATCACCACCGCCTTGCCCCGCGCCGCCAGCGCGCCCATCGCGCGATACAGATCGACCTTGGCCGCCACGTCGATGCCGCGGGTCGGCTCGTCCAGCAGCAGCACGTCCGCCTCGGCGTAGAGCAACCGCGCCAGCGCCACTTTCTGCTGGTTTCCGCCGCTGAGGCTCGAAACGTTTTGCTCGCAGTCGGCCCAGCGGATGTTGAGCGTCCTGGCCAGTTGCCGTGCCGCCCGGCGTTCTCCCCCGCGGAAAATCCATCCCAGCCGCGACGATCGCCCGATCGCCGGCAGCGTCAGGTTCGCCACGCAGGAAAGGTTCTGGGCCAATCCTTCGCTCTTGCGGTCCTCGCTGAGCATCCCCACCCCCCGGCGGCTCCAATCATCCGGGGAAAACCTTCGCACCTTCACCCCGCGCAGCGTCGCCTCGCCGTCGCGACGCGGGTCCAGGCCAAAGAGCGCCCGCAGCATCTCCGTCCGCCCCGCGCCCACCAGCCCCGCGATCCCGAGAATTTCGCCGCGGTGCAGCACGATGTCCGCCCGCCGCGGCGTCGTCTCGCCGGCCAGGCCCTTCACCACCAGCAGCGGCTGCCCGCGGGCATGCTCGATGCGCGGATACATCTCCTCGACGTGCCGGCCGACCATCGCCTCGATGATCCTCCGCCGCGGCCATTGCCCCGCCGGCCCGGTGCCCACGCTCTTGCCGTCGCGCAGCACCGTCAGCCGGTCCGCGATCTGCTCGACTTCCTCCAGGAAATGGCTGATGTAAACGATTCCGATCCCCTGCAATTTCAGCCGGCGGATCAATTCCAACAGCCGGGTGACTTCATGTGCCGCCAGGGCGCTGGTCGGCTCATCCATGATGATCAGCCTCGCCCCGCGCATCAGCGCCCGGGCGATCTCGATCATCTGCTGATCGGCGACGCCCAGCTTGCCCACCCGCGCGTGCAGCGGCGCCCGCACCCCCAGGCGATCCAGCGTCGCCCGGCAAATCTGGCTCCGCGCCCCGCCCAGCGCCTCGTCCGTCAGAAACCCCAGCGCCGTGGCCTCGCGGCCCAGCATCAGGTTCGCCTCCACCGACAGGTGCGGCGCCAGGTTGAATTCCTGGTAGATCATCGCGATCCCGTGCCGCAGCGAATCCAAAGGCTCGTGCGGCTCAAACGCCGCCCCCGCAAACGCGATCGACCCCGCGTCCGCCCGCTCCGCCCCCGAAAGAATCTTCATCAACGTCGATTTCCCCGCCCCGTTCTCCCCCACCAGCGCATGCACTTCCCCGGGAAACACATCCAGCGAAACCTCCGCCAGCGCCGCGGTAGTCCCAAACCGCTTGGCAATCCCCCGCATGACCAGCAATGGCGTCGGCACGTCCATCAACGAAATATTTTACTCGATTTGCAGCCCAAAAGTGGTCTGGGCGCGCGCCACTGGAGGCACCACGCAGGCACCACGCTACGAATCCCCAAGTCTCCGGCTCGCTTTGGAAATGCTCGGCAACTACGACCGACCTCTGGCTTATTTCACTTCATAACCAGCAGGCAGAGTGCTTCGCGGGGTCAGGACCCCGGATCGGCCGTTTTCCAACGAAACGCGTTGCATAGTGTCGACGATGCGTAAACCGCAAAGCATCCTTTCCCTTGGGACCACATTCGGCTAACCTTCATCGGGCAACTCACCTGCATGTCGAGAAATGAAGCGGAAACCCGCAGCTGATCAATCCCGCCATTCAATCCAGGGGATGGATCTGGCCCCTCGTGCGCCAGGAGGTGTCGGCCAAGCGGTCCACCCCGCCCAAGCCGATCGTCGCGGTCAGAGGTCTGGAAGTGCGCCTCGACGCGCGCGGCTATCTGGTCGTCGCCAACATCGACGGGCAGGCGCGGCCGATCCCGCTCGACGAATCCAAGCCGCGGCTCAACGAGCGGCTCACGCCGAGGCGGAACCATTGGGAAAATTTCGCAAGAAGTGGTGCGACCGCGAAGACCGCCACGCTCTGCTCCACGCTTTGCCCGGCAGAGAAGCCGCCGCCCACCTGCTCCGCGAAATCCAGAACCAGGAGCCTTACGACCTGTACGACGGCTGGCAGCACTCGGCTACGGAGCCCAGCCCATCAGCCGCGTTATGCGAAGGAACAGCGCGACTGGCTCAACAGGACGCCCGTCAAAGCCCGCGAGGTCGTCACTGGCTGGCCAGCCAGTTCGCCTGCGCGGCTCCGACACCCCGGAAAGCAAGCTCGCTCTTCGAACTCCCGAGATCGGCCGCGCCGGCGGCATCACCGCTCTCAAACCCCGCCGCCGTCGTCCACCACACCAAGGAAAGGTTGTTTGCAGTATGAGCGAGATTAAACTGTTCCGAACCAACGGGAAGACCGCCACTGAAATTCAGGGCGATGCGGTAGCTCTGGAAAAGTCCCTCCAGCTTCTGATTGAAGGGAATCTGGAGACGTTTCTTGGCGTTCGCTTCTTGGCAACGGAGCACACCACGGGAAAATCACACGCCGGTCGCATCGACACGCTCGGCATCGACGAAAATCACTTTCCGGTTATCATTGAGTACAAGCGGGCCACGAACGAGAACGTGATCAACCAGGGGCTCTTTTACCTTGATTGGCTCCTCGATCACCGTGCCGACTTCAAGCTCCTGACGCTCGATCGCCTTGGCAAAGAGGAAGCTGACAAGATCGACTGGTCATCCCCCCGCATGATCTGCATCGCGGCCGACTTCACCAAGTACGACCTTCACGCCGTCCAGCAGATCAACCGCAACATTGACCTAGTCCGCTACCGCCGGTTCGGCGATGACCTTCTCGCCCTTGAGCTTGTCCACAGCGTATCCTTGGCAGCGGCTGACAGCGCCGAAGTCAAGAACAAGCCCAAGGGTGGTGACAAACCTGTGACCCAGGCCCTTGAAGATCTGGATCCGACCGTGCGGGACGTTTACGAAGCGGTGCGAGCATTCTTGTTGGCGCTGGGCGACGACGTAACCGAGAAGGTCACCAAGCTCTATGTCGCCTTCCGCCGCATTAAGAATTTCACAACCATCGTTGTGCAGAGATCCGCGCTGATTCTCTACCTTAAGCTCGATCCTGAAGAGGTGAAACCGGAGCCGCCGTTCGCCCGCGATGTGCGAGGCAAAGGACACTGGGGGACCGGGGACTTTGAGCTGAACGTTGAGACGATGGCAGATTTCGAGAAGGCTAAGCCATTCCTTCAGCAGGCATACGCTGGTTCCTGACCTAAACAAGCGGAAAACTAAAGAAAGTGAGAAGTGACGCTCTGAAGAAAGTGGCTCTAAAGAAAGTGACGCGAACCATTCTGCCCCGCGATTCGCGGCACCTTTCGTCGGTTCGTCACATTTAATTGGTTCCACAGGGCGGCGGTAGAACTCGCCAAGCGGCCGGCTGCTGGCGCAGGTGTTTGGGGATTCGGGCGCATAGGGGAACTGAGGGCCATCGATGCCGCGAGTTTTGTTGAATCGGATCGGGTTCGACACGCTTGCCAAGCTGGAGTCCGCAGCGCGGCGGCGACACGCCGAGGCGAGACAGCTCAGGCCAAAAGAGCCGCTCGGCGCGCTGTATTTATACGGGTACACCATCGAAATGCGGCTGAAGGCCGCGTACTACCGTCTGGTCAGTGTCCTGGAAAACTGGGACCTTGACGTGCCGACACCCCCAGCAGTCGTTTCGCCCCGACGAGATGCGCAGGTCCAAATCCAGAATCTGATTGGCCTGGGGCACTCGGCGCAAGCGGGGCACCATCTTGTCGGTTGGGCGACGCTCGTCATCGCGACCCGGGCCGGCCATCCCGTGCTCGGGCCGTTTGTGACAGGCTTTGAGACGCAATTGAACAATCACGCCCAGGCCGCCGGGCGGCAGTGGCGGGAAATCCTTCGCTACCGGGGAACCGCCCCTATGATGAGGAAGTCGATGCCGTCGTTGAAGCGGCCAATTGGATTCAACGGAATTATCGTCGCTTGTGGAGTTGACTATGCCAGTTGCAAAGGCGCCTCATCAAAAATCGCCGACTCGGAACGACGACCTTGTGGCAACCCTGGCCGCGCGGTTCAGGCAGCCGCCGGAATCGCCCGATGCGCCGCTCGCAGTCATTAATCGGATTCCGCAGACCCGGTCGGCCCACGTGCTGGTGGTCTGGGACCAGTGGCAAGACTTTCCCATCCCGGCACGCAGCAACGTCATCATCGATGCGTTCACCCGCGCGTTCGGCGGTGAGGACGTCGTGGTTCGCGTCCCGATCGGCCTGACCTCCGGCGAGGCGTTTTCGCAAGGCTACCTGCGCTACCAGATCAGCCCCATGGTCCGGAAGTCGGACCATATCAACCCGAAGCAGGTTCGGGATGCGATGGCGACAGCCGGCGGGGTACTGGTCCGGGTGGGTGAGGCTCAGCAATTGCGGTTTCCCACGCGGGCGCAAGCGGAGGAGGCCTATCGCCGGCTCGTGGAGAAAATCAACAAGCCGATCTGGGCCTTGAGCGAAGAGCTCTCCCCGACTTCCGGAAGCGGCTAACCCGAAAGAACCGGCTTAACGAGGACACATTTCGGAAGATGCAGCAGTGATGTGGCGGAAGGATGCAACGAGCGGGTGATAGAAACTTGCAGTGTTCAGCCGGTTCGCAAGAATTCTCGCGATGGCGATGTTCCAGCCCAATGATCCCGACGTTGCGGAAAAGATGCGGGCGCTCTTCAGTCCCGGCCAGGTTGACCAGGGTATACGGCAGGCAATTCATATGTGCTGGATGATGCTGCCCACAGACCGCAAAACGGTTGACGAGTTAGAGAAAGAGTTTCGCCGCATCGTCGATCGAGCGATCAAGAACCTCCGGGAAGACTCCGATTCGTTTGGCCTAACGAAGTAGCCCCGATCCATCGGGCACAACTTCGAGCAGGCGGTCGTCGATACCGACGACATCGTGGAAAAGCTGGAGCATTTCTACAGGCAACCACTGGAATTGCGGGATCTGGGGGAGCGGTGCCACGCGTTTGCCCGGAGGTTCGAGTGGGCGGAGGCCTGCCGGGCGTTTGTGGAGCTGGTGGGGGCGACTGGGGACGCGGGGTCAATGCGGCAATGTTTCGATAAATGGCATGGAAGCAATTTCATGTTAAATGGCACTTTTGACATAGCCCAAAAACTGTGCCAAAAGTGGCCAAAAGTGCCATTTGGTTGTCTCCGGGCAGCCGGGCGGCGGTTTGGGGAATGTCTCAACTAGACTTCGCTCGCCGCAGGCACTTGCGCGGGGTCAAAAATGTGAGACATTTCGACATTTCGGGACATTCTGAGACATTCGGGGCGGGGATCGTACCGATGTGAGAGGAGGGAAAAGGCCGCCGGGAGCGCCGCTGGGCGCGGCGGTTATAGGACGCTTGTGGGATAATATGCGGCTGATGAACATTCGACCCAAGACCGTCCGCCGACTGACGTTGCTGTTTGCCGCCGGGGCGGTGGCGGTGGGCGGAATCGGCACGTGGCTGGCGATCAGCCAGCACCGCATTCAGCTCCGCACCGAGGCGATCCGGACGCAGGCGGTCGCCGCATACGATGCGGGCGACTACGCCCGCGCCGTCAAGCTGTTCGGTGAGTTCTTCAACCGCAGCCACGCCAGCCAGAACGACGACGCCGAGGCGATCTTTGATTACGCCAAATCCCGCGCCAACACCCCCGCCGACGGCGGCCGCAACATCTACGAAGCGATCGGCGTGCTCGAGCAGTATCTCACGCTCGATCCAAGCGACAGCCGCGATGCACGGCACCTGCTTCTGAGGCTCTATGCGCAGGCCCGTTACAACAAGGAAGCCGAGCGGCTGGCGGAGAATCTGCTCGATGCCAACCCCGCCGACGCGGCCGCCCTGGCCAGCTACGCCGAGGCGCTGAACAACGACGGCAACTTCGGCCTGTCGCTGGCGGCGTATCAGAAGCTCAATCGGCTCTCGCCGCACAACCTCAAGTGGCAGACCGGCGAGCTGGAGCTGATGGCCAAGACGCGGCAGACCAACCCGCAGATCCTCGCCCACGTCGACCAGCTTGTGAATCAGCATTCGGACGATCCGACGCTCCAGGCCCTGGCGTCGGTGGCGCAGTTGGTTTACGCGCGGGACGCCGCCGCGGCCAAAAAGCACATCGAGGCCGCCGCCAAGCTGCCACCGCCCGATCCGGAAACGGCGCTTCAGATCGTGCGGCTTCTGGACGTGCAGCAGGACTCAGGCATCGCCGACGATTTTCTTTCCCGCGCCATGGTCCAGTATCCGCAGTCGCCGCAGTTGCTCGGGCAGCTGATTGAGCGGACCTGGGAACGGCAGCAGCCGTCGGCGGTGCTGGAGCGGCTGGCGAAGCTCGACCCCGCCACCGCCGAACCGGCCTTGCTCGGATACAAGGCCATGGCGCTGTTTGAAACGGGTCAGGGCTCGGATGCCAAGCCCCTGATCGATGCGCTTTCAACTCGCACCGACGACGCCTCCAAGGCATGGTCGGCGGCGCTGGGGACCGCCTACGTCGATCGCCCCGCCCCCGCGGCGGCGATCCACCGGTACGCCGAAGCCATCGTTCGCGATCCCACCAATCCCGTTTTTCATTCCATGCTCGGACAGATTTATTCGAGCATCGGCGATATCGACCAGGCCGTGCGGCAGTGGAACGAGGCCGGCCGCCTCAGCCCCGCATGGGCGCTGCCCTACTGCCAGATCAGCCGGACGCTGTGCGCATCCGGCCGCTTCGCGGAGGCGATGCAGGCGGCCCAGGCAGCGCATCAGCGCTCGCCGGGCACCAGGCTCGTCGAGACCACCTACGCCTGGGCGTGGTATGGGCTGGACTTTTCCTCCAACACCAAACGCCCCGACACGGCGGAGACTTCGGCGCTCGTTGCCCTCCTGGCCAACATTCAGAAAGCGTGGCCGAACGAGCCGATCACGCTGCCGCTTTATGTGGACGTGCTTGTGCGCCGGGGCGATCGGCAGGGCGCGGCGCAGGCCGTGCGCGATGCCATCGCATCGACGCCGCCCCCGGCTGCGGAGACGTTTGTTCAGCTCGCGTCGCTCTCCCGGACGCTCAAGCTTGGACTTGACGAGCAGATTCTCCAGCAGGCGCAGAAGCTCTACTCCGACGTGCCGGCGGTCGCACTCGCCCGTGCGATGGCACGGCTCGAGCAGGGTAATTCGCGGGAGGCAATCCAGACTTTCGAGGACGCGCACAAAGGCCATGGCGACGATGTGCGCTGGCAGATTTCCCGCGCCCAATTGGCCGACGCGGCGTCGGAGCCGAATGCCTTGAATCTCTGGACCGCCCTTGCCGACGCCCATCCGCAAAGCCTCCTCGTGCAGTTGGCCGCGCTGAATTCACCGGCGCGAACGCAGGATCGCGGGCTGTGGCGGCGAAGCATCGACCGCATCAAGGCCATCACCGGCGCCGAGGGCCAGCTCTGGAAGATCGAGGAGGCTCGTTGGCAGCTAGCCGGCCAGCCCTCGGAAAAAGAGCTGGCGGCGGTCGTCGCGTCTCTTCAGGAGATCGCCGGCAATTCCCCGAGCCTTGCGGTGCCTCATCGCCTGCTGGCCGAGGCGCTGCTGAAAAAGTCCGGCCCCGACAGCGCCGCCAAGGCGTTGAGCGAACTGACGACCGCGCATGACCTGCGCCCCGACGATTTCGAGACGACGGCCCGGCTCGTCGAGATTCTGGCGTCGCAGGGACAACGCGATCTCGCGATCGGATTGGTCGACTCGATCGTCCGCGACGCAAACCTTTCGCGGCAACAGCGTCTGTGGGCGGCGGACCTTTACGCAAAACTCGGGTCCACCAACGCCGCCATCAAGCTGCTGACCGACGCTCAAGCCGGCGCTTCGGACGATGCCGGACAGACCGCGCTGCTGGCACAGCTCTACCGCCGGGCCGGGCGGACGGACGACTCGGCGGCGGCTTATCGGAAGATTCTTTCCGCGCCGTCGGCAACGCCTGAGGCGCTGGCGGCGGGAGCGGAATTCTTCGCCGCCTCTCACCAGCCCGACACCGTCACGCCATTTGTGGAACGGCTCAACCGGATGTCGCTCAAGCCGGGCGCGCTGGCGATTCTCGCCGCCCATCTCGACGAGCTGTCCGGGCATCCGGAGCAGGGGATTGCCCTGCTCGCTACCGCCGTGGGTCAGAATCCCAAGGTCGTGCAGCTCTGGCAGGAGCTCGCCGGGGCGTGGCTGCGGCTGGGGAAAATGGACAACGCCGATCGCGCCGTTTCCGATGGCCTGGCGCACGTTCCCGGCGCCGGGGCGCTGGCGGCGATGCGCCTCCAGATCGCCCGCCTGCGGCTGCTGACGCCGCAGGATGTCGGCCCGCTGCTCGAGGTGATCAGCCACGATCCGCAGCAGCCGGTGGCGGACCAGGCAATCAAGATCATGGCCGACGCCCGGGTCCGCAACGATGCGATGGATCATGTGCCGGGGGATCGCGTGCTCGCTTCCCTGAGGCAACTGGCGTCGCGTCACGAGGATTTTCTGCCGCTGGAAGAACTGCTGGTGCAGCGTTACGCGGGTGCGGGCCGGCTGGCCGACGCCGCCGATGTCGCAGCCCGCGCCAGCGCTGCGGTGCCCGATGATCCCGAGCCGCTGCGTCTGCTTTGCGCCGTGCAATCGGCGGCGGGGAACTGGGACGCGGTCCGCCAGGCCGCGTCGCAGTGGCGGACGCTCTTGGGCGGTAACACGCTCGAGGCCGACCTGGCCCTGGCCCGCGCCGAGTTGAGGCAGACCCGACCCGACCCGGACGCCGCGATCGCGCATCTCTCGCCCCACATGGCCGCCGGCGCCACTCCGCAAGCCCGCCAGGCGGCGCTTCCGGACTACTGCGCCGCATTGATCGGCGCCGGACGGGCGCCGCAGGCGGCGGCGCTGCTCGAGCCGGACCTGAAGGATTCGTCGCCCACGCGGCTGCTCTGGCTGGAGCTGGCCGCGGCAGCCCACAAAGACGCCGACGCCGCCTTGGCCTGGATGGCCCAGGTCGTCCCCCTGATCCCGACCGATTCCATCCAGGAAAAGCTGGCGCTGGCGGATGCATGGGAGCACATCGGGACTCGCTTCGATTCCCAGGCCGCCCACGAATCCGCCCGCGACGCGCTCAAGCCAATCGTGCAGGATTCCGCGGCCCCGGCCCAGGCGTGGTCGCTCTGGGCGGCGGTTAACCAGTCGCTGGACAACCTCCCCGAAGCCGAGCACGGCTGGCGCCAGTACCTCCAGTCCAATCCCGCCGACCCGCGCGTCATGAACAACCTGGCTTACATGCTGCTGCTGGAGGGCGGCCCGTCGCAACTGGCCGAGGCCGAGCATCTCGCGACCAGCGCCGTCGCGGCCGACCCGTCCACATCCACTTTCTACGACACCCTCGCCCGCATCCAGCTTCGGCTCGGCAAGCGCGATGACGCCGTGAAGAATTTCCGCGCGGCGCTCGACCGCAACCCCGCCAACATCGAGGCGATGATCGGCCTGGCCGACGTTCTCCAGTCCCGCCCGCAGGACCGCGAAGAGGCGAGGTCGCTCTTGACGAGAATCGACGCCGCCCTCCGCGCCGGCACGCCGATCGCGACGCCCCTGCGCAAGCAGCTCGACCGCGTCAAAAGCGCGATCACGTCGTCGCTGTAGCAAACAGAAAACAGAGATTCGCCACAGATAAACACGGATGAACACAGATGAATGTCATGTGCCGTGCGACGTTACGTTTACGAGGTTGTATTTCTTCAGGGGTTCATGCGGCACGGGGCTTCCAGCCCGTGCTGACGATCAGCGATCACAAAACCTCGCACCGGCACGATCATTCTACTACGATCGCCGCTTGCACGGGCTGGAAGCGCTGGAAGCCCGTGCCACATGAATCCCGCCCGGGGGGATGGTTCGCCGCAAGCCCGGCAGGCGATGCTCGATGAATACGAGCGGCTAACCGGTTTCAGGGAATCGAACTTCAACGCCGTCCACCACCACCGGGTCGCCATGTACGGCCCGCCCTGCCCGAGATGCGGCAAGGTGCTGCGAACGCCGATCGCCTACAAATGTTTCGAGTGCGGCTATGTCGTTCACGAGCCGAACTGGTCCTTCCTTTTCACCGTCACCGATGTTGCCGAGGCCAAAGGCCGTGGGACGATGCTCGTTACCCGTCCGCAAAACATTGAGGGCAAGCTCAGGGTTGCGATTTGATCGAGGCCTGGGACCTGAGCAGGCTTGTCTGCGCAGCATCGGTAAGAAAAATCATCACTCGACACGATGAAGTTGCTCTGCTTTTCTCGCCTGATCTTCCCCGCTCGCAGATCGCCGCCGGGCAGAGGGTGCAGCTTGCTCAGAGTCATTGCAATGAGGTCTGAAGACGCGATGTTCAAAATCGGCGTCCGTGAATACTCCCTGGTTATAATGACGACCATGAATCAGCCGGTGCCGGATAATCGCGGGCTGTTCGAGGCCCTGGTCGGCGATGGCCGTCCCCTGCTGCTGTTGACCGGTCTCGCCCTGATCCTCTCCGGCGGCTTTGCCATCTTTCAGTCCGCAACCGGCCAGTTCCTTCCGCACGATGTTCAGTACCTCGGCATGACGGCCCAGGACCTTTGCCGGCTGGACCAGTGCCGAATCGTTCACTTCATGTTTCACGACCGGGTGAGCTTCGGCGGAGCGTTGATCGCCGTGGGCTCGCTGTACCTGTGGCTCGTCGAGTTCCCGCTCAAGCACCGGGAGCCGTGGGCGTGGTGGTTGTTGCTGGTCAGCGGCGTCGTCGGGTTCGGCAGCTTCCCGACCTACATCGGGTACGGCTACCTGGACACCTGGCACGGCGTGGCAACCCTCTTCCTGCTTCCCTCGTTTATCTACGGCATGTATCGATATTTCTTCACCCTGGGCCGTCCTGCTTCCATTGGATGTCTTCTGCGGCCTTCGGAATCGGTTCTATGGTCATCCATCTACGGCATCGGGCGGGCGTGCCTTTTAGTCACGGCGGTGGCTCTGCTGATCGGCGGACTGACCATCATGACCGTCGGGATGACCACGGTGTTCGTGCCGCAGGACTTACAGTTCATGGGCATGTCGGCCTCAGAACTGCACGCCGTCAATCCGCATCTTGTTCCGCTAATCGCTCACGACCGGGCGGGCTTCGGCGGCGGGATCTGCTGTACCGGCATCACGGTTTTCTTCTGTGTCTGGTGCGGTCGCCGAAGTCGAAGCCTCTGGCAAGTCCTGTGCGTGGCGGGCCTCACCGGCTTCGGTACGGCAATCCTCATTCATCCAATTGTCGGGTATTTGAGCTTTACGCATCTGGCCCCAGCCGTCTTTGTCTCGATGATCTTTTTGCTCGGGTTGGTGCTGTGTTACAAGCCGATGGTTTCTGGAATTGCTTTCCCAACCTCAGATCAGGTTGTGACGCCGACTGCACTGCCGGTCGAGGCGGAAGAGGAAGTACCCCAAGTGGAAGACCGAGACCGCTACGAAATCGAGATTGAGGCCGAGCACTGGGCACCGGGACAGTGGAACCCGCCAGACGACAACACAGACGTTGTGGTTCAGTTCCGAGACGGAAGCAGATTCGTCGCCACGTTCTTCACGTACCAGAACATCACCACGCTGAGAACGAAGAACCAACAGACGGGCGAGTGCATGTCGGGCGGGTACTTTTGGGCAATCGGCATGATTCTCATCGACGAGGCGAGTCGTGAGCGCATCCAGCAAGTGGTCGAACACCTCCTCCACTCAGGGGAGTTCCGAACCATCTTTCGCCAGTTGAGTCCCTGACTAGAGATGCATAAATGCAATTCCCCCTCATTGTCATCCTCTGCCCGCGCTCCGGCGTAGGTTCAACGACCATGGCGTTGCGCGCCACGCCTACGGCAAAAGCCATGGTCGCTGAAGCGATCACGCCGGATGTTACAAATTGTTACATTTCGTTACATCACACGGCTTGTAGCATTAATCTGTGTCCATCTGTCTTGATGTCGAATGTTGGATTCCCTAATGCAAAAACACGTAGATATTGTTTTTCAACGCATTACGAGCGACTTCTTATATCCTCTGTTGAAGGCTCATGGATATTATCAGCGAGGGCGTGTTTTCTATAATTCACAAGGGGACTGCGAGTTTCGAGCCAGTGCTCTATTAAACAAATGGGGCCGCGGACGCTCGGCCAGTGTAACAATAAGTGCCATAGTCGCCTTCCGGCGACTATGGGAATTCATCCGGCAGTTTGACTACTTCGCACGCACGCAAATGTTCACGGCTGCAGGGTGCGGCGGTGGAATCGAAAGAATGTTGCCATCCGGCCGTAAGCCGAATTGGTTAGCGATTCACGAGCATAGTAACGCAGATGCCCTCGGTCCCGAGCTCGTAAGCCAATATCAAGAATTCGTGTTCCCGTTCCTCGAACGCCATACTGATTTAAAAGAAGCGATTGATGATTGGGAGGGCAATACGAGTTTTGAGGGAATGACTCGAGCCGCGGCAATTCTGCTGACTGGGAATCGCGATCAGGCGTTGCTGGCGGTGGACAGATTGATCTCATGTCATCAGGAACGGTACGAGGAGTTTCCCCGGGCGAGTGAGGCCGAGGCCTTGGACGCGTGCAAGCGTTTCAGGTCATTTCTTGAGTCAGCAGATACGTCAGGATTTCGGTATCGTGTGTCAAGTGATCAGGTTTAATTCGATCGCCGACCGAGCGGGAGGGCACTGGGGAACCGTGTCAGCGTCGCGGTAAACGCGACGGTGTCGGGGGCAACGAATCTTTTTGCTGTCTGTGGCGAAATCTCTTTTTCGCGCCGGATCGTGCCGGGCCGGTCACTCCAGTTGGCTCCAGATATCGAGCTTGTTGGTGTTGTCGTCGACGGCGGCGAAGGTGAAGGATCCGTCGGGGTTTTGCTCGGTGGCGAAGCCGAAGGCGGCGCCGCCGGCGGAGTCGACCTGGAACTGGCCGACGAAATGCCCGGTTTGCGTGAACTCGACGATCTCGCTGTTTTGCAGGCCAAGGGGATCGGCGTTCATGGCGTCGCCGTTGGTGGTGAGGAGGTCGCCATTGGGGGCGAAGCCCAAGGCCAGCGGGCCGCGAAGGTGCGGGTCGGTGAAGACCAGGTTGCCCAGGCCGGCGCTCGATTCGCGGAAGAGGGCATTGGAGACGCCGAAGATGGCGTTGTCGCCGGTCGAGGCGACGTAGAGCGTATCGTTGAAAAGGTTGAAGGCCACGCCGGTCGGCCCGATGACGAAGGCAATCGGGTCGGTGTGGTGGACAAAGCCGCTGGCGATGATGTCGTCATCCAGGACGGTCGCTTTGCCGCCGAACGGGGCGAAGATTTCCAGCCGGCTGACCGTTCCGCTCAGAACGTTGGAGACGAAAACGGCTGAGAACGGGCCGAAGCTGACGGATTGCAAATCCCACGGCCCCTGAAGTTTGGAATCCGTGATCGTCTGCACCAGCTTCCCGTTTTGGTTGATGACCAGCAGCCCGCCCGGGCCCGCGGGCGCGCCCTGGGAATTGGCCGGGAGGTTGCCGACGATCACGTCGCCGTTGCCCAGGAATCCCAGGGCCGTTGTGAGTCCGAGGCCGTCCGCGCCCTGGAAAAACAGGGTCTGCTTGCCGGTGCGGGGGTTGATCTGAACGATGGTCGAGCCGGTGCCCTGGGCGTTGGTGCTGTCGTTGAAATTGGAGACCAGGATGTCGCCGGCGACGAGCTTGCCGATGCCGTCCGAGCGCGGCACGAAGGCCACGCCGTACGGATTTACGTCGCCGTTGGCGGGCACCGTGTTCGCCTGCAACGGCGCCCGCTGCGCCAACTGGGTCACCAGCGGCGTCGCTGAAAACAGTGTCCGCGATTCCAGATTTTCCACGAGTGATCGCGTGTCCAAGCGCGAAGCATGACCCAACATGATTGGCTCCTTGCCCAAGGCAGTAAAAGTGATGGGAGCCGTTCTATCGCGATCGCGTGAGCCGACGTGCGGGATGCAGGAATTGCAGGCGTACCGAAAAAATCGCCACAGATGAGCACGGATGAACGCAGATAAGAAGGATATTCACTGCCACGCGTTCTTGTGACACGGGTTTTTAACCCGTGCTGGCGGTGAGCGGATTTTCAACGACTCTGCTTGGAACAGGGCGCCGGGTGGAATGGGGCCTTGCACGGGTTGAAAACCCGTGTCACGCGCGTCACGGGCCAATTCATCTATGTTCCACCGTGTTCATCGGCGGGGTCTTTAAATTGCAGGTATCCGGAAAAATCGCCACAGATGGACACGGATGAGCACAGATAAGGAAGACATTCACGGCCACGCGTTCTTGTGACACGGGTTTTTAACCGATTTTTAACCCGTGCTGGCCGCGAGCGGATTCTAAACGACGCTGTTTGGAACGGGGCGCCGGGTGGAATGGGGCCTTGCACGGGTTGAAAACCCGTTTCACGTGTCAGTTTCATCTGTGTTCATCCGTGTTCATCTGTGGCGATTTTTTTTGCGATGCGGGGGCCATGTCGGTCTGTGGCGGATGACTTCATCCGACCGGCTCGAGGCGGGCGTACTGGAGGATGAGGGTTTTGCGGCCGGCGGAGTTGAACTCGACAACCGCTCGCGTCTGCGAGCCCATGTTGGAGATGTCGGCGATGCGGCCGATGCCGAAGGTGGGGTGGCGGACGCGCTGGCCGCGGCGGAATTGGCCGGCGGTCTGGCGGGCACTGCGGTAATCCAACTCGCGTTCCTCGTCGCGGTCGCCCAGGTCCGCGAGGCTGGCGCGGTCGACGGTCTGGAACTCATCGGGCGGCATTTCGTAGAGGAATGGCGACGGGACCGTGCGTCCGCGCAGGCCGCGGACGGTGCGCACCGCGGCCCGGCTGAGGATCAAACGCTCCTGCGCCCGCGTGATGCCGACGAAGCAAAGCCGCCGCTCCTCCTCCATTTCAAGTGGCTTTTCCCTCACCCGGCTGTGCGGGAGGATGCCTTCCTCCAGTCCGATCATCGCGACGACCGGGAACTCCAGGCCCTTGGCGGCGTGGAGGGTCATGAGCGTGACGGCGCCGCCGGCCCCTTTCATGTGATCGACGTCGCTCATCAGGCTGATCGTCGCCAGGTAATCCGCGAGCGTTCCCTCGGGGTTTTCCCGGTCGTACTCGGCGGCGGAGCTGATCAACTCGTTGACGTTGGCGCGCTCGGCCTGCTCGTCGCCGCCCTCTTTCTTGAGCAGCGCTTCCAGGCCGCTACGACGAACGACGTCTTCCATCAGCGATTGAATGCCACCGCCCGGGCTCGTGTCGGCCAGCGTTCGCCAGCTTTTGACCAGCTCGACAAAGTATCGCGCGCCGTTCGCGGCGCGGGTGGAGACACCGGGGACCTGGTCGGCGGTTTCCAAGGCGGCAAAGAGACAGACGCCGTACCCCACCGCCCAGGCGGCCATGTGCTTGAGCGCGGCATCGCCAAGGCCGCGGGTGGGAACGTTGGCGATGCGCGAGAGGCTCACCTCGTCTGATGGGTTGGAGATCACGCGGAGGTAGGCCAGGACGTCCTTGATTTCCTTGCGGTTGTAGAACTCGACGCCGCGGGCGATCTGGTAGGGAACGTTCGCCTTGCGCAGGGCGTCCTCCATCACGCGCGAGAGGGAGTTCATCCGGTAGAAGATCGCCATCTGGCTCCAGGCGTAGTGCTGCTCGACATGGAGGGTGCGCAGGCGCTGCATGACCTGGCTGGCTTCATCGTGCTCGTCCTGGCAGATGAGCAGGGCCGCCGGCTCGCCCTCGGTGTTCTCCGTCCACAGCCCCTTCTCCTTGCGCTGGCGATTGCGGGAGATCAGCTCGGAGGCGATGTGCAGGATGCGCTTGGTCGAGCGGTAATTCTGCTCCAGGCGGACGACCTTGGCGTCCGGATAATCGCGCTCGAATTCAAGGATGTTTTTGATGTCGGCGCCGCGCCAGGCGTAGATCGACTGGTCGGGGTCGCCGACGACGCAGATGTTGCGGTGGCGCATCGCCAGGGCGTGGGCGATCACGTACTGGGCGTGGTTGGTGTCCTGGTATTCGTCGATCAGCAGGTATTGGAATCGCTCCTGAAGATTGTGCAGCACGTCCTGGTGCTGCCGAAAAGCATGGGCGGTGCGAAGCAGCAAATCGTCGAAATCCAAGGCGTTGTTCTGCTTGAGCAAGTCCTGGTATTTCGCGTAAATCCGCGCGACGGTTTTCTCATAGAAGCCGCCGGATCTGCGGGCGAAATCCTCGGCGGTTTGGAGCTGGTTCTTGGCGTTGCTGATGGTCCCGTGCACGTTGCCGGGGGTGAAATTCGTGCTGGAGATTTGCAGGATCTGCATCGCTTCCTTGACCAGTTTGGTCTGGTCCGCCGCGTCGTAGACGCTGAAGTTGGTGGGCAGGCCGACCTGACCGGCGTAATGGCGGAGGATGCGCAGGCACAGGGAGTGAAACGTGCAGATGATCGGCCAGGGCTGGTCGAGCCGGCCGAAGTCGCGCAGCGGCTTGTCGAGCAGGGCGCCGATCCGCCGCTTCATTTCCCCGGCGGCTTTGTTGGTGAAGGTGATGGCGAGGATCGAGGTCGCCGGGATGCCCTGCTCGATCAGATAAGCGACCCGGCGGGTGAGAACGCGCGTCTTGCCGCTGCCGGCGCCGGCGATGATCAGAAGCGGGCCGTCGACGTGCGAGGCAGCCTGGCGCTGAGGATCGGTGAGATCTTCAAGAAGTGAATCGCTATCCGGCACCCGCGCTCCAGTCCTGACCCGTTTAGCCGCCCCGCTTGCGGGGCGCTCCGACGAGCGATTTCGCCGCGCCCCGCAAGCGGGGCGGCTAAACGCGGCGCCGAAACGCGCTCAGGCCACAGCTTCCTGCTTTTCAACTGCCATCGGGACGACGGGATTCTGCACCGGGCCGACCTTGGCCGCAACCAGGCGCGCCGGCTCGATCTGGCGGTTCAGCGTGACCGTGACCGGCCTGGGGGTCAGGTCGTCGGCGGTCATCGCCATGATCTCCCGCGCCAGCGCCCGGTAGTCCGCCGCCCCGTTGCTCGACGGCTCGTAGGCAATAATATGCTGCCCGAAGCTGGGCGACTCGGCCAGCTTGATGTTCCGGCGGATCTTGCTCTTGAAGATCCGCG
Organism: Tepidisphaeraceae bacterium; assembly: GCA_035483795.1. Lineage (GTDB taxonomy): Bacteria > Planctomycetota > Phycisphaerae > Tepidisphaerales > Tepidisphaeraceae > DASXMX01. The sequence goes on from DATHPP010000207.1 coordinate 17,783, forward strand.
CCCCCGCCCACGGCAGCGGCTTGCCCAGCGCGGCCAGGATGAACGAATTCAATTCCGCCACCACCTCGTTGCTCAGCTTCGTCTGCGAGTCGAACATGGTGAGCGCGATCCCGCTGACCTTGAGCTTGGGGTTGATCCGCTTGTTCACCAGTTGCACCGTCTCCAGCAGCTTGGCCACGCCCTGAAGGGCCAGAAAGTGCGGCTGCATGGGAATGATCACCTCATCGGCGACCGCCAGGGCGTTGAGCGTGAGCAAGCCGAGCGACGGAGGGCAATCCAGCAGGATGAAGTCGAAATCGTGCTGCGCCGACTCCAGCCGCTTCTTGAGCAGGGTCTCGCGGCCCAGGACGCTGACCAGCTCGACTTCCGCCGCGGCCAGGTCGATCGAGCTGGGGACCAGCGCGATGTTGTCGTCGATCTTGTGGACGGCTTCCAGGAAGCTGGCGCCGTCGACCAGGACGTTATAGAGCGAGCAGAGGTCGGCGGAGGGCTCGACGCCGTAGTTGATCGTCAGGTGGGCCTGGGGATCGAGGTCGATCAGGCAGACGCGTTTGCCCTGCTCGGCCATGGCCGCCCCCAGGTTGACGGTCGTCGTCGTCTTGCCCACGCCCCCCTTCTGGTTCATCAACGCGATGATTCGCACGAGGCCACCTCCGTGTGGATAAATGTCCGTTGGCCCTATTTTGGAACGAAAAACCGGAATTACAAGGCGACGCGTGAAACGTGAAGACGTGAAACGTGATAAAGCCGATCCTGATCACGTTTCACGTCTTCACGTTTCACGCGAGTTTCACCGCAGGAAGCGACCGGGACAAGCGCCGCTGAAAACGAAGAAACCTTCCGCCGTGGCACGGAAGGTTTCTTTTTGTTTCGAGGCCCAAGTTGGAGCCGGGCCTAAAACGGTTGACAGCCTGACGACCATTGCCGCCGGCTCCATCCGGGAGCCACGGGCCGGCCGGACGAAAGAAGAAGTTACTTCTTCTTGGTCGTCTTCTTCGTCGTGCTCTTCTTGGCCGACGACTTTTTCGCTGTGCTCTTCTTAGCCATGGCGCTTGACCTCCTTTCTGGGGAGCAAATGTAAGGCCAGATGAAGATTGAGTCAACGCGTTTTTTTAATTGCTTTTGCTTTTTTCGCAATAACGCCGAGGGTCATGGGTCATTTGTCACTGGTCATTGGTCATTTGCCGTTGTTACTGGGTCATGGGTCAATTGGGGATTGGATGACGCGGTGAGGGCAAGTGACCAATGACCAGTGACAAATGACCCAATGACCCATGACCAATAACGACGACCGGGGACAAGTTTATGGGATTGGGCTGAGGCGGGCTTTTCCAAAGTTTTCTGGTCGCGGAATCTGGCATGCGCGGGTGCCGGTTTTATAATCCGGCCCCAACAATGACCAAGACGCAGGGAGCCAGAATGGCAAAGGGAGTCGTGAGGGCCGCGGGCGCTTCGGCGCTGTCGCTGATGCTGTGGGGCTGCAACGTCCAGGAGCCCCCCCCGTTCGACCCGCGGGCGATCACCCGGGCCGAGCGGGTGACATCCGCCGCCCAGCAGGCGGCGCCCATGCTGCCGCTGCCGACCACGCGCGAGGCGCCGCAGACCCAGCCGACCACCCGCGTCTATACCGTCGAGCAGCCCCAGGTCATCCGCATGCCGCTGCGCGAGATCATGCAGCGCGCCGCGGCCAACAGCGCCGAAGTCCGCGTCTCCGGGTACGACCCGGCGATCGCCGAGACCAAGGTCATCGAGAACGAAGGCCACTACGATCCAGTCTTCTATTCCAACCTTCGTTACGACAAGCAGGCCGACCGCACCCCGGGCACCGTCATCCCCAATCCGGCCAACCCGGCGCAGACGATCACGATCACGACGGAAAACAACAACATTTACACCGCCGAGTTCGGCGTCAAACAGTACCTGGAGAGCGGTGGACAGATTCAGCTCGGGTATCAGTTCCAGAACAGCGATTACGACCCTGTCCGCTACACCATGAACAATTACTGGGACAGCGAGCTCAAGCTCCAGCTCACCCAGCCGCTGCTCCGCGAGTTCGGCTACGAGGTGAACTGGGCGCGAATCACCGTCGCGCGCAACGACCAGCGCGTCAGCCAGCTCGATTTCCGCAAGACCCTGGAGGACAACACCGAAGAGCTGGAAAAGGACTACTGGCAGCTCTACGCGGCCGAACGCGACGTCGAAATCAGCGAGCAGGTCCTGGACCAGTCGCGCGACCTGGCCAAGGTGCTGTGGGACCAGGTGTTTCTCGGCGGGCAGGCCACCGAGCTGGAAGCCTCGCAGGCGCAATCGACGCTCGAATCGCGCAAGGTCGACCTCGTGCAGGCCAAGCAGCGCGTGGCCGAGATTTCCGACGATATCAAACGGCGGATGAGCGATCCGGATTTCAAGATCGCCGGCCCGATCGAGATCCTTCCCGCCGACGCCCCGGTCGAAGTGAGCGTCAAGGTCGAACTCAACGACCAGCTCGAGACCGCCATGAACAATCGCCTCGAATTGGGCCAGCAGCAGATCCGCGAGAATTCCGCCGAGATCGCGCGACAGGTGGCCAAGAACGGCCTGTTTCCCAAGCTCGACTTCGTCGGCTCGGTCTCGCTTCAGGGGTTGTCGGGAAACCTGGACGACGCGATCGCCGATCAGTGGGGCCACACCCACCTGATCTATTCGCTGGGGCTCCAGTTGGAGATTCCGTTGGGAAACCGCGAGGCGACCTCGATCATGCGCCGCGCCTACCTTCAGCAGATGCAGGCGATGTGGGCCTACCAGAGGCTGGTGGGCGAAGTAACCGAGGCGGTTACGCAGGCCTGGCGGGAGATCGACACCACCTGGCGCGCCCTGACCGCGGCCCGCTCGGCGCGCATGTATGCCGAGACGGTGCTCACCCGGCTCAACGACCGCCAGGCGTCCGGCGTCCAACCCCTCGATTTCACCTTCGTCCTTCAGAAGCTCGACGCCCAGGCGCGGCTCGGCGACGCCAAACGCGCCGAAGCCGAGCAACTGGCCAACTACAACATCGCCCTCTCCACACTTGAAAAAGCCAAGGGGACGATCCTCCGCTACAACAACATCGTGATGGAAGAAGATCAGTTGCCCAGCCCGGCCAAATAAGGCGATGGGGCATGGTCGCCTCGAGTGTGTCGTTTGTGGCACAGTCGCCTCGACTGTGTTCGACCGAAGGTCGAAGGGACCTTCCGTCGTCGGCGGAACACAGCCGTGGGTGGCTGTGCCACATTGGACGGCCGCGAGGATGGCGTCTACGATTTGTAGGTTGATCCCATTTCCGTTGAGGTAGAGTGGTTCACGCGTGTTAACGCTTCTGGTGCTTCAGGGCCCGGACAAGGGCCGCCGGTATGAGTTGCCAGACGCCCCGGCGTTGGTCGGGCGCGAGAGCCGCAGTCTGCCCCTGTCGGACAACACCGTCAGCCGCCGGCATTGCGAGTTGTTGCCGACGGACGGCGAATGGATCGTCCGCGACCTGGGCAGCTCGAACGGCACCTACCTCAATGGCGGCCGCGTCATGGCCAGCGCGTCCTTGAAGATCGGGGACCAGATCCGCGTCGGCCGCACGCTCATGGTTTTCGGCGCCCAGCCGGGCATCACCCGCGCTTCCAGCGGCAACGTCCGTCTCGAAGGGGTCGAGAGCGGGATGGACAGCGCCATCATGCACACGGTGCAGTCATCGGACGATTCGCTGGTGCTGGCGGTCCCCGAGCCCGCCGCGGCGGCGATGGCCAACCTCAAGATCCTCTACCAGCTTGCCGCCACCTTCGGCTCCAGCTTCGACGTCGAGCAGGTCGTCGAAATCGTGATGGACCTGGTCTTTGAGCACGTCAAAGCCGATCGCGGCGTCATCCTCCTCATCGACGCCAACACCGGAGATCTTATCCCCAAGGTCGCCCGGACCCGCGAAGAAGCCGCCGTCAGCCCTGACCCCAACGACACCGCCGCCAACCGCGCTCCCGACACGATTCAAGCCTCGCGCACGATCATCAACCACGTCATCAACACCGGCGAAGGCGTCCTCTCCAGCAACGCCATGACCGACAAACGCTTCAGCAAAGGCAAAAGCGTTCACAATCTGGGCATCCGCTCGGCCCTGTGCGTGCCGATCAAGGCCCGCAAGCTCAACGACAAAGTCGGCGATGAAGTGGCGGGTGTGATCTACATCGACAGCTCCGTCAAAAACTACACCTACGCCCCCGACCAGCTCCGCCTGCTGACGGCCATCGGCCTCCAGGCCGGCCTGGCCATCCAGAACGCCAAGCTCTATCAGGCGGGCCTTCAGGCCGAGCGTCTCGCCGCGGTCGGCGAAACCACCGCCGCCCTTTCCCACTCGATCAAGAACATCCTCCAGGCCCTTCGCGGCGGCGCCGACGTCGTCGAAATGGGCTTCCGCGGCAACAACCTCACTCAGGCCTCCAAAGGCTGGCGCATCGTCGATCGCAACCTCGACAAAATCTACAACCTCACCCTCAACCTCCTGGCCTACAGCCGGCCGCGCGAACCCAAGCTCGAGATGGTCAATCCCAAGGCCCTGATCAACGACTGCCTGGAGCTGATCGCCAGCGCCGCCAACGAGAAAGGGGCGATGGTGGTGGCGGATGTGGACGAGACGCAGCCCGCCGTCCCGCTTGACCCGTCCGGCATGCACCAGGTGCTGATGAATCTCTTGAGCAACTCGCTGGACGCTGTCGCCCCGCGCAAGGGATTGATCCAGGTCGTCTGCCGCTACGATGAGGAAAACAAGGAGACCACCATCGAGGTAGTGGACAACGGCGCCGGCATCGAGCAATCGATGATGCAGCACCTGTTCCAACTGTTTCACTCCACCAAGGGCAACCGCGGCACCGGCCTGGGCCTGGCCGTCGCCAAGAAAATCGTCGACGAACACGAAGGCAGCATCGCCGTCCGCAGCACCGCCGGCGAAGGCACCACCTTCACCATCCACCTCCCCGTCGTCCACGAGAACCTGGCCGACCCGTCCGAAACGCACGGACCGGCGAGGTAGAGTTGCGATGGCTACCCAAGACGGCAAGTTGGCAACCATTGCCAATTATGCGACAATGAAGTGATGCCGACTCAGAACGTAAATCTTTCCGATCAGCAGGCAAAGTTCGTTCGTCGCTCTATCGGAAGGGGCCGATATCGTAATGCCAGCGAAGTGGTCCGGGCCGGGTTGCGACTGCTCGAGCAGCAGGAACGCCAGGATCAGCTCAAGCTCGATGTCCTTCGCCGGTTGGCGAGCGACGCCTTCGACGAAATCGATCGAGGCCACTTTCAACTAGTCGCGGCCAATGGACTTGATGAATTCATGGCAAAGGTGGACGCGAAGGCACGCGCGTCCAGGCCGAAGTGAGGTTCAAGCTCCGTTTCTCGAATCGCGCCGTGCGCGACATCGAAGAAGTTCTCGCCCATACCCTGGCGCAGTTCGGAGAACGACAGTGTGAAGAATACAAGTTGCTGATCCGTCAAGCGCTGGCAGAGATCACCAAGGACCCGCATAGCCAACCGGCCAAACGTCGCCCGGAGATTCATCCGGAAGCCCACACATTTCACATTGCACGTCGCGGCAGAAAGGCGCGCCATCTGTTTCTCTACCGCGTGGTGCACGACGAGTTCGTTGACGTTGCCCGGCTGCTCCACGACTCCATGGAGCTTGACCGACATCTACCCGAATGGTCGAACGACCCTGAATGAAGAACCTCACCCGCACGAGCAACTACGTAGTGGCCGTACCGCCGTCTCTCATAGCTTCAAGATAGATCCGATAGCCCTCCAGCTCGTCCTCGGCGACCGGCACCACTTTGATGAGCATCGGATTCCCTGCAAGGAAACCCTGCTTTGCCATCGGAAAGTGTCCGACGCCAAATCCCGCAGGGTCGTTCAATCCGCCGATTGTGAGCTTGGCAGGGTCAACTTCGGTCGGCTGCTGGGCGAACTTGTTCGCATAGCTTCGGAGGTGCACGGCAAACTCATCCATCGCGAGCACCTTCGTCACCCGCCACGAACCGTCATCGGCCCGCGTCGCATATAAGCCTCCGACTTGAATCGACTCGACCTCAGACGGCGGTGGCCCGGCAATGATAACCTGCGCGTAGAATTGCACGCTGTCCTCCGGCCCGTTTTGAAGATACTTGCCGACCTTCGCAAGCGGAAACGTGAATCTGTCCGTCCCGTCCCACAGCACGGCTATCGTGCCCAGCCCTTTTCCCAACCCGGCGAGGTTTGGCCCGAGCGCGACAGCCTGGTCATAATCCACCCAATGCCACTGCCTCGGCATGGGGGTGTGACGGCGAATGACTTCGCCCACATAGGCACCACCGCGAAGCACAAACTTGAGCAGATCCTGGCCCTCAAGGTCACGAAGGCGCATCCGTTCCAGATGTTCATCCATCGCGCCAAGACTCTCCACCGACAAATCAAATCGCGACGCGTCCAGCAACTCATTGCCCGGCGTCGGGTCCTGCGGAAACCTCAGGAACATCCGCGCCAGATCGACAAACGCATCGTCCTCAAACTTCGGCCCAGAGGGTTGTCGCGCCTTGGATCGAAACGGCCAAATCGCCATGAAAAGCCCTCGTGCGAAATTTTTCAGCGCGCCCGACACGCAACGTGCCACCATTGAGGGGCAACGCGCTTGATTGTACCGGCGAGTTGGTTCTCGAAAAGTCGATGCCATCACTAACTGACAGCAAGGGAATTCTGGGTGTGGCTAATCATCTATCAGCGGATCATCGTCGCGGAAGGCTGGGTCCACATCTCCCGGTACGCGGCTTCCACGTCGCGCGCGAATTGCGCCGCATCCATCAGCGGGGATTGCTGCATTTGCGATCGCAACGAACCGCGCAATTTGGATAGTCGCGGAAGATCCTTGGCGAGATCCGTTGCGATCCGGACGTATCCCCCAATGTCGCGCGCGACCAGCTCGGGGTGTCCGACGTTGGTGAGGATACTCAGCCCGCCGCGGGAGACGGCGGTCTGGCCCGCCAGGCTCAGCACCGGCACGCCCATCCACAATGCGTCGCAGGTCGTGGTGCCGCCGGTGTAGGGAAACGGATCGAGCGCGACGTCGATCTGCTGATACTGGCGAAAGTAATCCGCCAGCGGGAGGAAACCCACAAACCTCAGGCGGTCGGGATCGATGCCTGAAGATTGCAGCAACTCGCGCGCCCGCTGGCGATGGCGCCCTTCAGCGGCGTGCACCAGCAGGCGCGAATCTGGCACCTGATGCAGCAACTCGCACCAGACCAGCCACGTCGCATGGGTCACCTTGCAGTAGTTGTTCAGGCATCCGAACGTGACATGGCCGGCTCTCGACGCGGGCGGAGGACCGACATCCATCTCCCCGGCGGGCGGCTCGTAGCACCAATACGTCCGCGGCAGCCGAATCGATTTCTCGACGTACACCGATTCGTCGCCAGCCGCGGGGTCGAGGTACGGATCGGTGATCCGGTAATCCATCGTCTCCAGCCCCGTGGTACCGCAATACGCCAGGTACGTCACCTGCACCGGGGCCGGCTTGCGGGCGAAGACCAGCAGCCGCGATGCCGCCATGTGCATCGTCAGATCGACCAGCACGTCGATCCGGTCCTCGCGGATTTGCCCGGCAAGCTGCTCATCGGACAGTTGCCTGGTGTCGCGCCACACGTCGGCGCAAGTCTGAAGGCGCCCGGTCACCACATCCGGCCGGCGGACGTCGGAATAACAGATGATCTCCACGTTCCGATGATCGTGGTGCGACAACAATGGGACCAGAAACAATCCCACCGGGTGATAGCGAAAGTCCGGGGAAACATAGCCAATGCGCAGCCGCCGCCCCGGGTCCCGGTCATTGTCGTGCGGTCGAATGTGCGCCAACAGCGGGCGGCCATGGTGCTCGTTCCAGGCCTGGTGCGCCCGCGCCAACGACTGCGGCGTCGAGTCGGCGTGAAAATGCAGCGTGTAGACCAGGTTCGATTCCACCATCGCATCCGGCTTGATCGCCAGCGACTTCTGAAAGCAGCTCAGCGATTCGTCCAGCTCGCCCATGTCCTTGAGCACGGTGCCCCTGTTGCTGAGCAGCTCGAACCCGCTGAACCCCGCCGCCTGCGCCTTCTGATAACAGTCCAGCGCCTCATCCAGCTTGCGCACTTCGCGCATGGCGTTGCCCAGGTTGTGCCAGACCTCGCCGTAATCGGGTCGCAGCGCGATCGCCCGGCGGTAAGCCTCGATCGCCTCCTCCATCCGCCCCACCGCCGCCAGCGCATTGCCCCGGTTGTAATGCGCCTCCGGATAATCAGAGCGAAGCGCGATCGCCCGATCGGCCGCGGCAAGCGCCTCGTCCGGCCTTCCCGCGCGGGCAAGTGCGGACGCGAGATCCTGATGAAGCTCCGCCGTCTCGGGGCTCAGTGCGATCGCACGCCCCCCTAGCTCGATCGCTTCTGCCGCACGGCCCTGATCGAGCAGTGCGCGGGCGAGATTGCTCAGGACCACCGGGGAGTTGGGCTGAAGGTTCAGGGCCTGTCGATAGACCGCTACGGCCCGCTCGGTTTGCCCCAGTTCCCTGAGAACATTGCCGAGATTGCACTGGGCATCGGCCGAATCGGGTTTCAGCGTGACCGCTTGTCGGAACGCCGCGGCGGCTTCCTCGCGCCGGCCCTGGTTCACCAGCGCAAATCCCAGATTGCTGTGGTAATTTGCCTCACCCGGATGAATCGAAATGGCCCGGCGGATGAGCGATTCGCCCTCGCCGGGCCGCCCCGTCTGCGACAGCAGCACCCCCAGCATCTGTAGCGCTTCAGGGCGCTGCGGATCAGCCTGGAGGACCCGGCGGTACGCCGCCTCGGCCTCGGCAAGCCGGCCCGCGCGATGCAGTTGCATCGCCTCGTAGAACGCCTGATTCTGTGCGGCGGGCATCGTCGCGGGTTGGCAGATTACTTGGACCCAAAAGTCGTCTTGTACGGATTGTCCTGCGCCGTCACCGGCTTCACCGTCAGCTTCTGGATCACCTGCGGATCGCGCGGCGCGCCGGTCTGCTCGCTGGCCAGCGGAACGTGGGCGATGTCGTTCACCGCGTTCATGCCGTCGGTCACCGTGCCGAAGACGGTGTAGTTGTGATCCAGCGCCTTGGTACGGTTGTAGTCGAGGCAGATGAAGAACTGGCTGCCGCCGCTGTTGGGGTCCTGGGCGCGGGCCATGGAGAGGACGCCTTCCTTGTGCGGCCGGTCGTTGAACTCAGCGGGCACGCTGTACCCCGGCCCGCCGGTCCCGTCCCCGCGCGGATCACCGCCCTGAATCACAAAACCGGGCACGATCCGGTGAAAGTTCAGCCCGTCGTAGTACCCTTCCGAAGCCAGTTTCAGGAAGCTGTCGACGGTCAGCGGCGCCACGTCATAGTAGAAGATCATCGTGACCGGCCCCTTGGCGGTCTGCATGACGGCGTATTGAAGCGGCTTGACCGCCGTCACTGTCGGGGCTTGCGGGCCTTCCTTTTCCGCGCGAACTTCAATGACGAGCGGCGTCCCCGCAAAATCCGCGATCGTCTTTCCTTTAGGCACCGCGTAAAGCACATAGGTGCCGATGTTTTCCAGCTCGGGAAAGATTGTCTTGAGGTCCTTGGTGGCACCCCCCGCCGCGTCGGCCGGACCCTTGGCCGGCAGCATCTTGCCCGAAAAGTCGGTCAGCACGAGGGTCACCTCGTCCTTCGAATCGATCCGGACATTGTCCGGCTGATTCACGCCGAACCACATCTTCGTCGGGATCAAAACCGAAAACAGCGCGGCAAAGAGCGGTGCAACTTCCATGATGGATCTCCAAATTTCGTTTCCGTTTTCACCATACCGGCCCCAGCCCCCGCGCACAAATGTTGTGCAACGCCGGTTGGGTGACAGTGTGGCACAGCCGCCCTCGGCTGTGTTCTACTGGAAGGCGGAAGCTTTGGGCTTGCCTGCTTCGACCTTCGGTCGAACACAGTCGAGGGCGACTGTGCCACAAAAAGCTTCGAGGCGCGACGAAACGAAAGACGGACAGTTCCTTGAGGCCACAAATGCTGCCACACCCCCCTGTCCCCCCGGCTTTGGTGAGTCGCTGCTGCCCCGCTACAATCTCCGCGCCGCCGGAGGAGTGCCAGAGCGGCTGAATGGGCCGGTCTTGAAAGCCGGTAGGCCCCTTGCGGGTCTCCAGGGTTCGAATCCCTGCTCCTCCGCTATACCTCACGTCTCACGTGACAATTACAGTTGGCGGGCGGTGCCCCACGTGGCGAGCTTCGTCATGGCGGGGCATGAGCGTTTTACCGAATTCTTACCGCAAGCTTATGATTGACGCGCCGGCCGCTCGTAACCTCCCGCTGCAACGTTGAATCCGCGGGTCCGAGTGCGGCCACGGCAAGACGTCTGGCGCGGACCTCATCCTTTTCTGCCGGAGCAGCCATGAATGCCATCGTTCGATCGACCGTTGTAGTCCTGGCGATTTGCCTGCATGCGCAGTCGGCGCTGGCCGACGGCGAGCCGCTGTACGAAGGGCTGGGCACGACCGGCCGCCAAGTCACCGCCGCCAACCCGGACGCCCAGAAGTATGTCGTCCAGGGGATCAAGTTCCTTTACGGCTTCAGCCACGGCGCGGCCATCCGCTCGTTCGAGCAGGCGATCAAGCTCGATCCCACCTGCGCGATGGCTTATTGGGGCATCGCCTACGCCAACGGGCCGCACGTCAATTTCCCGCTGGTCCCTCCGCCCAACGCCGAGGCGGCGTGGAAGAACCTGCAACTTGCCAAACAGCATGCCGACACGTGCACGCCCGTCGAGAAAGACCTGATCGTGGCGCTGTCGGCCCGTTACGCCAACCCGCAGCCGGAGGACCGCTCGGCGCTGGACAAGGCGTACGCCGACGCGATGCGGAAGGTCTGGCAGAAGCATCCGGATGACGCCGACGTCGGCGCCTGGTTCGCCGAGTCGATGATGGACCTCTCGCCGTGGAACCAGTGGACGAGCGAAGGCAAGGCCAACCCCGGCACCGAGGAGATCCTCGCCACGCTCGAAGCGGTGATGAAGCTGAACATCAACCACCCGTTCGCCAACCACCTTTACATCCACGCCATGGAGGCCAGCCAGCACCCGGACAAGGCCATCGCCGCCGCCGACCGCCTGCGCGAATTGCAACCGGGCCTGGCGCATAACGTCCACATGCCCACGCACATCGACATCCGCGTCGGGCAGTGGCAGAAGGCGATCGACTGGAACGCCAGGGCGATCGACTCGGCGGTCGCGTATCACAAGATCTCGGGCCCGCCCCAGGGGCTGCTGATCTTTTACGAGGCCCACAACTATCACATGCTGGCCTACGCCGCGTTGATGACGGGCCAGCGCGAGCTGGCGGTGAAGCAGATC
>DATHPP010000208.1:0-5740 GCA_035483795.1 Tepidisphaeraceae bacterium
TTGCGGGCAAAGGCGAGCAGCCGGGAGCCGTGGGCGTGCATGGTGAGATCGACCAGCATGTCGATCGAGTCTTGTCGCACCAGATCCGCAAGTTGGGTGTCAGAAAGCCACAGTGTGATCCGCCATTGCGATGCCGCCGAGCGGAGGCGGGCGGTTGTCGCGTCCTGGCGGCGGGTATCGGAATAACAGATGACCTGGAACCGTTCGCGGTCATGGTTCGAAAGGAGGGGCAGCAAGAACCGGCCGACCGGATGATCGTTGAAATCGCCGGACACGTAGCCGAGGCGAAGTTTCCGCTCGGGGGTTCGGTCGTTTGGATGCGGACGGATCGAAGTGGTCAGGGCCCTGGCATATTTTTCGTTCCAGCGGACGTGCTCCTCGAGAAGGCGCTGGGGGCCGTAGTCGGGGTGCAGGTGCATGGCGTAGAGCTTGGCGCCCGCGATGCGAGCATCCGGCTTGATCTCTTCGGCACGGCGATAGACGGCCAGGGCCTCATCCAGTTGTCCGGTTTCTATCAATGCGCTGGCGAGGTTGGCGTGGGCTTCGGCCAGATCAGGACGGAGCCGGATGGCATCGCGATACGCCGCGATCGCGTCGTCCATCGCGCCCAGCTTGGTCAAGGCGTTGCCGAGATTGTTGGCGGCTTCGGGAAAATCGGGCTTGAGGGAAATCGCCCGGCGGAAACAGTCGATGGCCTCTGGTATCCTGCGGGCATCGAGCAGGGCATTTCCCAGATCGTTGAGTATTTCAGGCGCGTTGGGGCGGAGTTCGATCGCGCGGGTGAAGGCCGCCGCGGCTTCGTCGAGCCGCCCGGTCGATCGGAATGCCCGGCCGAGATCGGCGTGATAATCGGGAACAGCCGGAGCGATGCGGATCGCGCGCTCCAGCAGCAGGATCGCCGCGTCGGTGCGACCGAGGTCGAGGGCGAGCAGGGCAATCATGCGAATCGTGTCGGCGTGATCGGGCCGGTGGGCCAGCACCTTGCGATAGAGCGCTTCGGCCTCAAGAAGTCGGCCGGCGCGATGGTGCCGCGCCGCCCGCTCGAAGGTTTGCTGGACTTGAGGATCCTGCATTGATTCTGGCCCCGTTCAGCCATCTTACCTCCCGGACTGTGGTTTCGGAGAGGTTGTTCATGTTCCCGTCATGTTCGTCAAGTAATTCAGTTCCATCGGGGCCAAAGTCCGGGCGCGTGGGCGCCCGAGCGACGGCCCCAAGATCCGGTGACAGGAGATGGGCATGCGAAAGACGATGATGTGGTTGGGCGCGAGCGCCGTGGTCGGAGTGTTGGCGGCGGTAACGGTGGACGCAGGTGACGCTAAAAAGCTGGCGCCCGGAGACGTTCCCAAAAAAATCATGGATACGGTGAAGGCCCGGCTACCGGGGGCAGAAGTGACCAGCGCCGAAAAGGAGACGGAGAACGGTGCAATCGTCTTCGATCTGGAGATGAAGGACGGCGGGAGGAAATACGAGATGGACATCAAAGAAGACGGAACGCTCGTCGAAATCGAGAAACAGGTACTGGACAAGGACGTTCCGGCGGCGGTAACGCAGGCTCTGAACGCAAAGTATCCGGGCAGCGCGGTCAAGGAAGTCATGGAGGTTAACTCGGTCAAGGGAACGCGGGAGACGCCAGAGCATTACGAAGTGGTGATCGCGACGGGTGGCAAGGAGAAGGAAGTCGTCGTCTCGTTGGATGGAAAGAGCGTCAAGGAAGAGGAGGACGAGAAATAACGCCGGGCGCGGCGCCGCCTAAAACGCTTCGGATAGCTGTGCGAGGAAAGCGGCCCCTTCATTGGACACCGCCAGGTCGAAGCGAACGATGGTGTCGTTGGCCAGGAGCCGAACGCCGACTCCGACGTCTCCCTTGAGATGGCTGAACAATTCGGCGGAATAGGTGGGGGAGACGCGGCCAAGCTCCGCGAAAGCGACCCATTGCATCCAGGTAATGTCCGCACCCTTGAGGAGCTGAATGTTTCCCAGTGGATTGAACCCGGGGATCACGCGCAATTCCGCGGCGCCATAGAGCGCGGCGCGGTCCCAGAAGCGGCTTTCGGCGAAGGCGCGCAGCCGCTGCGTGCCGCCCAGCGAGGCGCCGTCGTAGAACGGGGGTGCGCCGGTAAGGTCTCGCGTCCCATTGACGACGCTGTGATCCCACGTCGGTGAATAGCTGGTCCACAGGTCCAGAGCGATGACCTGCTGGCGAAAGATTTTCGAGCGGCCAAGGTCAATGAACTGGGAGAATTCGCCGCTCACGCTTGTCCAGGCTTCGGAGCTTTCGAACCAGCCGAAGTCGCGGCTGAGGGTGAAGCTGGTGACGTTGCCGCGGCTGGGGTTGAGGGGAAAATCCGTGTTGTCGTACACGATTCCGAACCGCAATCCGTTCTCATCAGTGTGGAAGTCGGTGGACTCGGGCGTGTCGATTGAAAGATTTTCGACGAACGGGGTGAGCTGCAAAAAGGTGCGTCCCGACGAGAAGGGGTTCCAGCCGCGGCCTCCGGTGGCGCCGGCTTTGAGGATGCCGTCCTCCAGCGTGTATCGGCTGACCGGTGGCCCATCGCGGCCGTTGCCGATGGGAAGCAGGAACTTGAAGGTCAGGTGGGCGTAGACGTCGATGGCGTGCTGGGTGAAGAAGTTGTCCTTTGCCGAGTCGTTGATCCCTGCGGGTTGACCCACGAAATTCGGATTCCCGTCGATGTAGGCCCGGTAGCTCTGGTCCTGGAAATAGCCGACCTGAACGTCGAGGAACAGGCGATCGATCGGCGAAAGCTCGAGGTCGTCGTGGCCCAGGGACAGGCCGTAGGTTCCGTCGGTGCTGCCCAGGGCGTAGGCGTAATATCCGGCCTGCGGCTGAATCAGGCCGCTCCCGTAAAGGACCAGGCCGCCGCCATATTTATAGGTAGGACTGTAGAAAAAGAACGGAAGGATGATTCCGCCGCGGCTGTAGCGGTTGGGATCATGCTCGTCCTGTAAGACGTATTGCGCCGACACCAGGCGCGTCGCGAAGAGAACAGCAAGGAAAAAGAGCCTGGAGAGCCGCATGCGGGCGTGGATTCTAATCGGGTTCAGGGCGACGGCTAACTAAACGTCCCGTAACGGTGAGGAGGGGGTTTGTTTATCTGAGGCGCGAATGAGCCGATCAACGGGGTGGGATTATGCCGTTTGCGCAGTTCAAAGGGTTGCGGGTGCGGTTGGTTGTCGCGGTGTTGGCGATGACGGCGCCAACCATTGTGGCAGTGGTCCTGTCAATGGGATCGCTGTCGGCGTCGTTGCTGAGCTCCGCCGCAGAGCGGGAGCTGACGGATACCGCGGCATCGACCGCCGACGCCGTCGAGCGGTGGGACCACTCCTTCGTCCAGGCGCTGGACAATCTCCGCGGGCAACCCGCCATCGTGGGGATGGATCCTGCGGCACAGCGGCTGGCGCTGGACCAGATGAAGAAAGTCTACGAGCGGATCGCCATCATCCGCACGACGCGGGCGGACGGAATGAGCCTGGTCCGTACGGACGGCGACACACTCGTCGACTATAAGAATCATGCCTGGTTTCAGCAGTGCATGGCGGGTGTGCCGGTCGTTCGTCAGACGTTGGCGCAACGGGCGGGCGGGCGGCCCGCGCTGACCATCTCCGAGCCGATCCGCGACACAACCGGCGCCATCGTCGGGGTGGTCTCCGCGGTGACAGACCTGTTTTCGATGACCGAAGAACTGGGCCTACAGCGCCGCACCGACGCGTTGCTCTCCCCGACATACGTGGTGGACGAGCTGGGCCACGTGCTGGCCCATCCCGACGAGAACTCCGCGATTGCGCTGCGGGACCTGAGCGACTATCCGCCGGTGAAGGCCGCACGCCAGAGCCGCGTCGGCGCCATCACCTTCCAGGACGAGCAGGGACGCGACTGGTTCGCACATACCGTGCATCTGGCCAACGGCTGGACCGTCATCAGCCAGGAACCGCGGGCCATGGCGATGGCGCGTGGGGCGGAGATGATGCGCATCGCCTACGGATTGGCAGTCGCCAGCTTGCTGCTCATTGCCGGCCTGACGCTGCTTCTGGCCAATCGCATGGTACGGCCGATTCGCGAGCTGACGGACGCGGCCGGCGAGCTTGCCGAAGGAAAATGGGACAAGCGCGTTCCCGAGCGCGGAACCGACGAGATTGGCGTCTTGGCCCGTACGTTCAACAAAATGGTGGTGCAGCTCGAGCGGGCCTACCGGCATATCGAGGAGGAAGTGAACCGCCGGACCATCGAGCTCCGCGAAAGCAACGATGAGCTGGCCCGGGCGAAGGCCGAAGCCGAGCGGGCCAATCGCGCCAAAGACCATTTCCTGGCCAACATGAGCCACGAAATCAGAACCCCGATCACGGCCATCGTGGGTTTTGCGGACGTGGTGCTCGAGCCGGACCAGACCCTTTCCGACCGTCACGACCTGCTCCAGGTGATTCGGCGCAACGCGCGGCACCTGCTGGACCTGATCAACGACATCCTGGACGTATCGAAGATCGAGGCCGGCCAGATGTCCGTCGAGAAGATTCCCTGCGAGCTTCACCAACTGGTCGCCGAGGCGGTGTCGCTGGTGCGGCCGCGGGTTTCGGAAAAGGGGCTGGAGCTCAAGGTCGTGTTCGACGGGGCGATCCCGCGGAAGATCCAGACTGACCCGCTGCGGCTGCGGCAGATTCTGGTGAACCTCATCGGCAACGCACAGAAGTTCACCGAACAGGGAAGCATCGAATTGCGGGTCAGCTCGGAGGTGCACCGCAAAGAAAAGGGCAACTGCAAGGTTCGCTTCTCCGTGACCGACACGGGGATCGGCATGACGCCCGAGCAGGCGACGCGCCTTTTCAAGCCGTTCACGCAGGCCGATGGCTCGACGACGCGACGCTTCGGGGGAACCGGTTTGGGGTTGAGCATTTCCAAGTCGCTGGCCAACCTGCTGGGCGGCGACGTCGACGTCATCTCCCGGGCAGGCTGGGGAAGCACGTTCACCGCGGTGATCGACGGCGGCCCCGCCGAGAGCATCGAGATGGTCGCCGATCCCACCGAATCCGAGCTGATGAAGCCCCGGTCGGAACCGGCCAAAGCCCCCGAAGTCACCCTTCGCGGCCGCATCCTGCTTGCCGAGGACGGGCCGGACAATCAGCGGCTTATCTCATTGCATCTGCGCCGCGCCGGCGCCGTGGTTGAAATCGCCGAGAACGGTCAGGTCGCCGTCGAGCGCGTCCGCGGCGAGCACTTCGACCTGGTGCTCATGGACATGCAGATGCCGGAATTGGACGGGTACGCGGCGACGAGCAAGCTGCGCTCGTGCGGCTGCCGGCTGCCGATCATCGCCCTCACCGCCCACGCGATGGCCGAGGACCGGGCCAAGTGTCTTGCCGCCGGCTGCGACGACTACCTCACCAAGCCGGTCGACAAGCTCAAACTGCTCACCGTCGTCAGAGACCACCTCCTGCGGGCGGCGGGCCAACTTCCCGGAGACAGCCCGACAGCCAATGCATTCCCGCACAAGCGGGCCGGGTAATTCGAGGCAGCATTCGAATCGTCTCGCTCGAGCCCTGTGTCGCAGCCAAACCACTCACGGTCGCCCCCCAGAATGTCCCCCAAATGTCGCACTTGTCACACCCCCAAAAAGTGCGACATTCTGCTAATCCCGTTCGGCCCGGCGGTCGCTTGCCTGAGTAGATTTCGTAAATTTGCCTTTCCTGTATCAAGGCGGGTGATTGTCCGGGGTTGGGGTGCCGG
>DATHPP010000209.1:0-5123 GCA_035483795.1 Tepidisphaeraceae bacterium
GGCCGCGGGGTGGGACGACGTATCGAATCCAGTCACGCTGGAAATCTGCGGCACCCAGGGCCACGCGACGATCATGAACGACAAGGTGTATTTCAAGAGCGCAAAAGTTCGCGGCTCCAACGACAACAAGCCCTGGGCGCAGCTCCCGCAAAAACTCACCCGGCCGCTCGAGCGTTTCCTCGACTGCCAGGAGAACGGCACGAAAGACCCGAGCCTTTGCACAGCCGATGAAGCAGCTTATCGCAGCGCGGTGATGGAGGCGTTCTATCGCGGCGCCAAGGACCATGCGTGGGTTGAGCCCGTGCGGCTGGGCGGGGCCAAGTGACGTGCTCATCAATTCCCCGGGTCTAGTTGGGAGCGAGGGGCGTGGAGCTGGTTTACGCAAACGAGCTTCGCCGGATGGGCAAGCTGGCCGAGGCCGAGGTTGCGTGCCGGGCCCTAGGGCGTATGGCGCGGATCGTCACTAAGCTTTGCGGCGCACTTCCCCATCTATGCTGCCTAGCCGCCGTCTGGACTGCGTTCGGCGCTCAGGAACCAACGACAACCCCCAGTCCGCCACCATCCGAGGGTGGGCCTACAGCGCCACCGATTTCACTGAGCGTGCAGAACGCGACGCTCATCGACGTTGCCGCCGAACTAAGTGAGGCAACGGGCACGAGAATCGAGGTGGCCGAACCGGCGGCACGCCGCAATGCATCCGCGCTTCGGAAATATTACACGCTCGCAGTCAAACAACAGCCGTTCTGGAGCACGGTTCGACAGTTGGACTCCCAGTCTGCAATCTCATTCGTCTTCCCTAGGCCTAATCAACCGGTCGACTTGTGCATCGTCCCAAGCGCCTTGGGGTTGCACAACTCATCCGAGTTCGGCGACTTCCTGGCCCATGTGACGGGCGCGCAGCGGGGCACTACGCCTGGACACATCCAGCTTCATTGGGTGATCGCCGTTGATCCAAGAGTGCACGTCACGAGGGCGGCAATCCCGCCCTTCGATCTTGCCGTTGACGAAGCGGGAAACCAATTCACTGTCGAGCAGAAGTCGACCGAAATCGGCGCCCCAGTGGCGAGCCTCTGGTCGCTGCACGCGGCCTTGGGCGAGCCCAGAGGCGTAGGAAAAATGATTGCGCTGATAAGGGGCACCGCCAGCTTCACACTGGAAGTCCAGGATCTGAAATCGGGAAACGCCGGCACCCGTCAGGTGACGTTTCCATTCAAATTCACAGCAATTCCGCTGCCTGGCGCTCAGTAGCACCGGGTTATGCCGACCCTCAACGTCGAGCTAGTGCCGCCCCTCGTGTTCGCGGCGTTCGTGGAACTCGCGGCTTTCGTGCCAATAGTGACCGTCGTGGTCGCGCCAGACCCAGTAAGGCCCGTCGTACCAGCCGTGGTAATAATAGGGGTCATCGTAGTAGACGTATCCCGCCGGCACGGCCGGGCCGATATCGACTTCCGCCGGATGCGCCTGGATGGTACAACCCGTCATTCCCGCCAGCCCCGCGGTTAGAATGCCACTCAATATCAGCGCATAACTCAACTTCATGTCTGCCTCCGCAGCGTTGGTGTAATCGAATTCGCAGATGTTATTGCTTCTAGCGAAACGGGTGCCAGAGGGAGCAGAAGGGGTGAGGCTTCTCAGCGGCGACGACGGCGACAAATTATGAGGGCCGCCATGGAAGCGACGCTTAGAATGGCGGCCGGCTCCGGCGCCGCACCGACGGCGTACAGCGTCGCATCGTTGATCGCATAAACCGTCCCGTCGGCGCCGATAAGCGTGGGCGTGTAGGCTTCGCCGACGCCGCCGGTGAGCGTGATCTTTTCCGACAGCGTGTTGGTGGCCAGGTTCCAGCGATACAGGTTGCCATCCTCGCTGTTGGCGAGGATCGAATCGGTGGCGGGATCGACGACGGCGCTGTTGATGCACCATTCCCGCACGGCATTGGAGTCCTTTGAAGTGAATTCGGGGTCAGGCGTCGGACCGGCAATGGTCAGCACCTCCGCCATCACCGTCGCGCCGGTGACTGGGTCAATTTCCGTCCGACTCGGGTCGAGGATGGCAAGTTTATTGACCCCGTCGCCGCCCTCGCCGGCGTAATTGTTGTACTTGGTCATCAGCAGGTATTGCGACGAGCCGTGATAGGAAGGCACCATCGACGCCGGCACGACCGAAGCGGTGTCGTCCCAGCCGAACGCGCCGGGCGTTTTGGTCGTGGAGAGGTCCGGGGAGAAATGCAGCATCCAGCCGCGATCGTGGTTGGAGGCATAGGGGTTTTCCAGCACGCCCATATATACGTCGCCGTTCGGACCGACCATCGGCGAGGCGGTCCCGTCGTTGTTGAGCCACGCGGGCTGGCCTGTGTTCGGGTCGGTCAGCGCCACCTTCGACTGCAACCCCAGCGTGGAGCTGTTAAGGGACAGCAGGTAGCCGCTCGACCCGTTGCTGACTTCGACGTACACACTCTTGCCGTCGGGGCTGACGGCGGGAGCGCTGTTCTGCACGACCTGATTGATTCCCGCGACGCCCGAAACGGTTGAGGCGGCGACGTAGGTACCCGTTCCGTTGGCGGCGATCCGGGCGATGCCGCTCTGCAATCCCGCCGGCGTCGCCCCAGTCACCTGGAATCCGAAATAAACGTTGCCGGCGCTGTCGGAGGTGATCGGGGTATCGATGAAGACGTTGGTGTTGTAGACCGATGGGTTGGCGTTGTAATTGGAGTCGCCGAAGAACGCGGTGCGCGTCGGCGGCCCGGGCGTCGGGCTTTGCGGGTCGCTGACTGACAGAACCGTCCCGCCGGCCCCGGGATAATACAACGTCTGGGTGGGTGTGAGCGCCGGTGCATAGGGAGGCGTCCAATCGTGCAGGCCCAGCGTGTAGTCGGTCGGCAGCGTCCACAGGCTGGCGCCGGTTGCGCCGTTGGACGCCGAGAGCTCAAATCCATCCGTCGCACCGGTCTTCACCGGCACGATCACCGTGTTGTTCTGAGTGATGAGCGGCGATCCGTAATGGATCAGAAGCTCGCCCGTTGGAGTAAACTGCGGGTTCAGATCGACCGGCGTCTGCCAGTGGATTGACTGAAGCGGCTGCGAAGCGACCGACGACAACGCCGTGTGTTGCCCGTCCCCCGCGTACCCCGCCCACACCGGATCGGCCTGAGCGTCGCGTGAAAGCAAGCAGTTCGCTACCACGAGCGGGGCCAAGCCCACCAGCAGCGCCGGTTTGCACAGCATTTTCTCCCTCCAGGCTTCACACTCCGACGGGATTATACCCAAAACTGAACGCGCTATTGATGTTGTTATTGCCTCGCTTTACCGGAAGTTGAGTGGGCGCTACGATACCGGCGTATGACTGACAGAAACGCCACCCCCGAGATCATCGGGCGGCTTGTGGCTGCGCGCCCGCTGAAAGAGCTTGCCCGGACACTGGCCCAAAACCGGGCGGCAACCGCCTCGGGACTCTGGGGAAGCAGCGTCGCCGCGGTAATCGGGGCAATCGAGAAGGAACTCAAGCGACCGGTCTTCCTGGTGTGCGGACATCTGGATGAAGCCGACGATCTGGCCGACGACCTCGAGTTGTTCGTCGGTCGCCGGCCCGACGTGCTGCCGGCGCTGGAGCTGAGCGGAGCGCTGGGCCGTTTGAGCGAGGAACAGGTTTCCGACCGCCTCCAGCTCATCTCGCGTTACGCCGCGGGTGTGCCGGAATCGGCGATGCTCGTCGCCCCCATCCAGTCGCTGATGCAGTCAATCCCGTCGCGGCAGCAGCTCGATCTGCTCATCCGCACGCTTAAGCCGGGACAGGAGCTCGAGCCTGAGAAGCTGATCGTCTGGCTTTCCGAGCACGGCTACAACCGCCTCGAGCAGGTGGAAGTGCCGGGCGACTTTGCCGTCCGCGGCGGCATCATCGACGTCTACCTGCCCGGCGAGCACGACGCCTCGCCCGATCAGGTCGGCCTCACCGCCCGAATCGATTTCTTCGGCGATCAGATCGAATCCATCAAGCGATTCGACCTGGATACGCTTGGATCGCTGGAAACGCTCCAATCCATCCGCGTCATCGACATCAAGGGAACGCTGCCCGACGTGGGCGATTCGGTGAATTTCCTCAGCTATCTGCCCGAGAATGCGATCGTGGCGCTGTGGGCGCCGCTGGAGATCGCCGAGCAGGCCAAGAGCTACCTCGACCGGCTGCCGGAGGTGAAGGGAGTCTATCCGCTCAATGCCGTCCTCAAGCTGGCGCAGCAGTTCACGCTGCTGGAGCTGAGCCAGTTCGATCAGGGCGCGACCGCCATGCCGAGCCTGATCGGCGGCAAGGAAGTGCCGTCGGTGCATCTGCCGATCCAGTCGGTCCAGCGATTCGAGACCGAAGCGAAGAAGGCCCTGGCTGAATTAGCCGAGTTGGCCCGGAGCCACAGCGTCACGGTGTTCTGCGAAAATGAAGGAGAGCAAAAGCGATTCGCGGAACTGCTAGATCAGGACCAGCCGGGGCTGCGACAGAAGATTGACATTCCCGTCGGGTATCTACATCGCGGATTTGTATGGGAAGAGGCGTGGAAACAAGAGGCCGGAGGGAAAATAGCTCCTGACCCTATTTTTTCTCCTGCGGACGGAAAAATAGGGTCGGGAGCTATTTTTCCGTCCCGGTTCGCCCTGCTCGGCCATCACGAGCTGTTCCACCGTTATGAGCAGCGGCGGCGGGTGTCGAAAGTCATCGCATCCCGGCCGGTCGATTCGTTCCTCGACCTCAAGACCGGCGACTATGTCGTTCACGTTGCCCACGGCATCGCCAAATTCATGGGGATGCACACGATCAACAAGGACGGGCACAGCGAAGAGTACCTCTCCCTTCGCTTTGCCGAGAACGCGACGCTCCACGTGCCGGCGGCGCGCATCAACCTGATTCAGAAATACATCGGTGGCTTCCACGGGCACCCCCAGCTCTCGCGCCTCGGCTCGGGGGTTTGGGAGAAGCAGAAGGCCAAGGTCGCCGAGGCGGTCATGGACATGGCGGCGGAGCTATTGGACATCCAAGCCGCCCGCGCCGCCCAACCCGGTCTCGCGTATCCCCCCGATACCGAATGGCAACGCGAATTCGAGGCCGAATTTCCTTACGAGCCGACCCCCGACCAGATC
>DATHPP010000210.1:0-4278 GCA_035483795.1 Tepidisphaeraceae bacterium
CGCCTGCATGCTGAAGGCGGTGCCTGCGGAGTCGGCGGTATCGTTGATGGTGATGCTGTTGACGCCGGCGCTGGCATACACGATCGCCGGCCCCTGGAAATTCGCCAATGAGCCGTTTCCGAAGTTGAGGGAGTCGGCGCCGCCGCTGTTGATGACGTTCAGGCTCGTGGTGGGTGTCGCGGCAACGTTGACCGAATCGCTGGAGCTTCCCGTGTAAAGAGTGGCGGCGGGGGCCTGGAGGGTGACAGCGGCGGGCGTGAGGCCGGTCAGGCTGAATTTGCCGGACTGGGATGAGTCGGCGAAGTTGACCAAGCGGCCGGTGGTGTCTCCGCGGTCGTCGAAAGTCGCCTGGCCGCCGGCGGGTAGATCGATTTCCAGGGGCGAGGTGATCTCTTGCGTGCCATTGCTGCCACCGGCGACGTTTCCGACAAAGACGTTGGTCACTGAGTTGGTAAGAATGGTTGTGGGGACGACGGTCGCCTCGACGAAGACGGTGGCGATATTGGCGCTGCCGGAATACACGACCGATGTCCACTGGCCGGGCGCGTAATCGGTTGTGACGCCGTTGAGGATCGTCTCGATCCCACCCGCGGCGTTTTTGGTCAGAGTCAGGACCTGGCGATCGATTTGCGGGATCACCAACGCCCCAGGAGAAATGCCGTTGCCGACGCCCTGGGTGATGTTGATGAAATCGATCTTGCTCGTCGCACCTTTGGGGACGGTCAGCTTCAGCAGCCCGTCGGTGACGGCGATTTGCGCGGTGCCGGTAATCCAGCGTTTGTCGAGCGTGGGTTTGCCGTTGACGACGAAGGCGCCGTTGGCCTCGATGCGCTGGACGCCGGAGCCGGTTGGGTCTCCTGCGGTGATGGTCACCTGATACGTTCCATCGGGCACCTGGATCTCCCAGAGGCTTCCGCGGCCCTTGGCGTGCATGACGGCAAAGGTATCGTAACGGGGCGCATCGGTGCCGGCGGGCTGGGACTGGACGCGCCGCCCGACGACTTGCGCGGGTTTAGGCCCGTTCCAGCCGAATGTCAGTCCGTTGCCCTGATCGCCGAACAGCACACCGGTATCGGCGACGTAGCCGCTGGGAACGGTCGCGCCGAACGGTTGAAAATTGATTTGTGCCGCAAACGTGCCGCTGAGCAGCCGGCGCTGCTCGAGCAACTCAATGATGGGACCTTTCACGGGTGGTTCCTGTGGGTAACGGGTACAAATTCCGGCGCATCCTCCTGCCACACTGCCATACGACCGCGCAGACGCCCACCGCCAGAAGATTCCGCGACCTTCCCAGGCTCCATCCCAAGATCTAACCAGGCTTCATCCGTCGCGCCGACGGCGCCTTCTACGGCAGGAAACTGCGGGGGCGATTATACCATAATTCCGAATCCTGGCGTCATTACGAACGTTTCTCAACATGGGTTCGCTTGGCCGGACCGACGTTAACCTGGAGCGGGAATTCCAATTGCACGCGGTTTATCGGCTGTGCGACGAGACGTGATCGTCGCGAAGGGCAAGCTGCGGCGGAAGCGTTGCAGCGACTGCTACGCGGTTGCGGGTTCGCGCTTGGGTTTGGGCTTACGCGGGTTGAGGGCGCGTTCGAGGTTGCGCATGGCCTGTCGGAGTCGTTGCTCGTTTTCGACCAGGGCGATGCGGACGTAGTTTTCGCCGTGCTCGCCGAAGGCACGGCCGGGGGCGAGGGCGACTTCGGCTTCGTCCATCATCCGCAGGCAGAAATCGATGGTGCCTTCGCCTTTGAGGTGCTCGTCTTTGATCCTGGCCCAGACGAACATGCTGGCGCGGGGCTTGTCGTAGGTCCAGCCGAGCTTGTCGAGTCCGCGGCAGACTTCGTCTCTTCGCTCCTGGTAAAAACGGGCTTGCTCGTCCGGCGTCGTGGCACATTCGCGCATGGCGATCACGCTGGCGATCTGGATCGGAGCGAACATGCCGTAGTCGTAATAGCCTTTGATGGTGGCCAATGCTTTGACCATCTCGGCGTTGCCGGAGCAGAACCCGCAGCGCCAGCCGGCCATGTTGTAGCTCTTGGACATGGTGGTGAACTCGACGCCCAGTTCCTTGGCGCCGTCGGCGGCCAGAAAGCTGGGGGCCTTGTAGCCGTCGAAGCAGATCTCGCCATACGCGAAATCGGAGATGATCATGACGCCGTACTTGCGACAGAGTTGGATGGCGCGGTCCCAGAATTCCGGCTCGATGGTCATGGCCGTGGGATTGTGCGGGTAGTTGAGGATCAGCAGCTTGGGCGTCGGGTAAAGGCCCTCGATGGTGCGCTCGATGCGATCGAGAAACGCCTGGTCGTTGCCCAGCGGCACGCGGATGACGTTGGCCCCGGCCATCGCGACGGCATAAATGTGGATCGGGAACGCGGGATCGCCCACGACGGCGGTGTCGCCCGGGCCCAGCAGCGCCAGGCACAGGTGACTGAAACCTTCCTTGGAGCCGATCGTGGCGATGATCTCCGATTCGGGATCGAGCGTGACGCCGTACCGATTCTTGTACTTGATCGCCACTTCCTTGCGCAGCCCGGCGATCCCGTTGCTCACGCTGTATCGGTGATTGCGCGGATCGAGTGCGGCTTCCTGAAGCTTTTCGACGACGCACTTGGGTGTTGGGTCGGTGGGATTGCCCATGCCCAGGTCGATGATGTCGATCCCGGCCACGCGCTTCTCATGTTTCATCTTGTTGATCCGCCCGAACAAATAGGGCGGCAAGCGCTGAATCCGCGCGGAGACATCGATCTTGAACGGCTGCTGGCTCATAGCCGCGATTGTAGCACGGGCTGAAAACGGTGTCGCGGCAGCCCGTTTTGTCAGTCGGCCAGTCGGCCAGTAAAGTGCCGCCGGTGCCTCACCGGCGGAATTCGACGGCGCGCCGGCGCAAAGAAGACCGCCGGTGAGGGCACCGGTGGGCACCAGAATGCCTGCACGATGCGCCGCTCGTCGGGGGGACCAAAAACTGCTCAGTCTGAGCAAGTCACCGGCTTCTGACCGGCCAGGTCTCGGGGTCCTGGGCGTTGTAGACGTAGCCAACGCCGACAAATTCGCTGGGCGACATGACTCGAAGCTGGTCGTGTCTCATGTTGCGGATGATGTGCTTGAGCGCGTCGGCGAACTGGGGAAGCGGCAGGACGTGCGTCTTGTGCGTTTGAAGCCGCTCCATCATGCGGCCGCCGAACGTCAGCAGCGGCACCGGCCCGCGCGCCTCGCAAATGATTTCCAGCCCGATCTCCGTCAAGTGATCGAGCAATTGCTGGTGCTGCTCGTTGGTGAGATTGAGGGCCGCCGGCGGCTGCGTCGGGCCTTTCTTGAACCACAAAATCCGCTTCATAATCGCCCCGTCCAACTGCGCACAATTCGACCGCCGTCGTCATCCTGAACCTGCGGCGCGGACATTATATTCCCAGCCGGCGGCCGAAGCCTACTGGGCTGTTGGTCATCGATAGAGAGACGCGCGCCATCCGCAAAACCTCACGCCGAAGTTTTCAAACTCAGGATCAGACACAGGCCAGTCACTTCGCTTTGCCATGCCACGCGAGAACCTGCCCGGCCTCAAGCAATCGCTGCCGGAGCGTCTTCATGTCGACATCCTGCACGCTTGTCTCTTTCTCCACCGCGAGCGAAACGGCGTGGGCTGCGGAATCGCCCAGCAGCATGAAAACCGGCTCCATTCTCACCGAGCCGTAGGCGATGTGGGTTGCGGAAAGGCAGACGGGGACGAGCAGATTCTCGCAGTCACTCGCTTTGGGCGTGATGGCGCGGTAGCTGATCGGGTAGGGGCCGCTGGGAGCGACCTGCACGTCCCCCTCGTTGTGGACGACGCCGTGCTGGACGACCCGCTGGCAATTGTGGGAGTCCATGTTGTAGGAGGCCAGACCGACCGAATCATCGACCCGCTGCTTGTGCTCGCAGACGGCCTGGGTGATGACGTACGACCCGACCATCCGCCGGGCCTCGCGGATGTAGAGCTGGTGCGGCCAGCCGCCCGTGTCGATGAACTCGTCCTTGCACAGGCCCCATGCGCCAATTTCCTTGCGCAAGTCGGCCGGGACGCGCTGGTCGGTCATGAGAAAATGGAGCAGCCCCTGCGTGTAGCGGAGGTGGCTGTGCCAGATTTTGCGGCGCTGGTCATATCCGGCGTTCGGATAGGCCCAGCTTTCGCCGATAAAGTCGGTCGAGACGGCGCCGTTGTTGTTGATGTCGGTCTTGCCCTCCGGCATGAGATCGATCTTGAGCACGTGGTTGATCGAAACGCGCTTGCCCG
>DATHPP010000211.1:0-5303 GCA_035483795.1 Tepidisphaeraceae bacterium
CAGGGCGGTGACCGAGAGGATGGCGATGGTCCAGAAGACCGGATCGATCCAGTGGCTGAGGATGAGGGTGAAGAGGTTGTTGGACGGCACGGTCTGCGTGGTCTGGTCTGCCCCGGGGGTCTGGCCGTAGCCGGTCGTGACGAAGACTCCGGCCGCCAGCAGGACGGCCAGCAGGACGAGCCTCAACTTGGAAGTCGCGTATCGCTGCATGACGAAAAACCTCTCTTCCGCCGGGCGGAGAGAACTGTGTCTTGTGATGCGATTGTGACACGGGTTTTCAAAACCCGTGCTTAGCGCCTCTACTCCTAGGGTTCGCCCAATCAACCCATTGTGAATGCCATCAGCACGGGTTGCAAACCCGTGTCACAGGGGAACTACAGATCGCTTTCGCGGACGTAGCGGTAAACGCCGCCGGTTTCCTGGGCGATCTTTTTCAGCAGGGCCATGAATTCCGTGTCGTTATCGGTGTCGGCGACGAAGGCGATGGTATTGATCTTTACCTTGGCGTCCTTATCGAGGCGGTGAATGCAATCGAGGACAGCCGCATTGTCAGGGAAATCGCCGTCGGTGAGGAGATAA
Organism: Tepidisphaeraceae bacterium; assembly: GCA_035483795.1. Lineage (GTDB taxonomy): Bacteria > Planctomycetota > Phycisphaerae > Tepidisphaerales > Tepidisphaeraceae > DASXMX01. Next base: position 580 of record DATHPP010000211.1, read on the forward strand.
ATAAGGTCCGGCTTCTGTTTGAATGCCAGTTCGAGCGCGGGAATCGGGTTGGTCTCCTCGCGCGGCGTGACGGTTTCGAGGAATTTGTCGGCCCGCAGCTTGGCGTCGGGGGTGGCCATGAGCAGATTCTGTTCCAGGTAGATGCAGGTCTGTTTTTGAAAAAAGATGAGGCCGAAGGACTGGATGGGCTTGAGGCTCTGGACGCTCTTGGAAAGTTCCCGGCGGAGCGTGCTGAATTTGCTCAGCATGGAGCCGGACGCGTCGCAGACGAAGGAGATTTTTCGGGCATTGCCGCTGTTGCCGAAGATGGGCCCCTTAAGGCCGATGCCGCCACCGCCGGGCGTGCCGAACATGGCCAGTGGTCCGCCGTCACCCTCGCCGGAGCCAAGTGCGTCGCCCACGCCCGAGCCCTTGCCGCCCTTGCCCTTGCCGAACCCGCCGCCGGGGCCGACGCCGATGATGTTGTCGTTGGCCTCGCCTTCTCCGCCACCGGCCGCAGCCGAGAGGGCCAGCCTGGTGCCCCGTTTTTCCGACCAGCCGTCGGGGGTGCCGCCGTCCTTGAGCTTGTCCTGCATCGCCTGGCGGTTGGGATCGTTGCCCAGGCCCTGGAAAGGCACGCCGCCGGGCGCGCTGTCATTGATCATGGACGCCGCGGGAATGATGACTTCTTCCTGGTGAACGATCTTTTTCATCACTTGCTTGGCGCCGAAGAAGAAGACGACGCCGATCAGCAGCATCGTCAGATGGACGGTGACGGAGGTCGCAAAGGGAAGAACCTGCTGTACCCACGGGAGCTGGAGGAAGCTCTTGTTGACGGGTAGCTTGGGTTCGGCCGGCGTTTCTGGGGAAACGACAACACCGCCCGTTGCCGGATCGATCGGCGGGGGCGGTGCGGCGGCGGTGACAGCGGACGCGGGCGCCGTTTCATTGGCCATTAGTTGGACTCCCGAAGAACGACGGTGGGATCGTATGACGGCGGCACAAAGCTCTCAACGGCATCCAGCAATTCCATAAAAATACCGAGGTTTCATCCCTTTCGTCAACCGAAGGCGGCACCGGGGCGTTCGTGACGGAACGGTAAGAATCGCCGCGCGTCACCTGCGAAACTACACGTTATTCCGTATTTCTGTCAACTCGCACAGACCGCACAACCTGTGGGTCGCGCCCCGCACGCGGGGCCGCTAAACGGGGAGAGCTTCTCCGCCCTCGCCCTCCCGGTTTGTATTCCCCATCGCACTGCCCAAGCTGCTCAGGCGCGAACGCGCTTGAAGGTCGGCCGCTGGGACATGGAGACGATCTTGGACCACCAGCGCATGAGCTGCACGAACAGCCAACTGGCCGGGAAGAACAGGAGCATCAGCAGGCCTTCCCACCACCCCACGTAGGCAAAGACGAAACAGGCGTCGTAAATGGTGAGCCACAGCAGCCCGTAGAGCATGAGCTTCTGCCCGGCGTCGCGCACGCCCGGTGTCCGCCAGCGAATCCAGGCGCCCACGATCACAAACGCGATCACCGCCGCGATCGGCAGCAGCAGACCCGGGTTCCACATCATCGAAGGATCGCTGCGAAACGCTTCCACGGGGTCTCCGTTGCCGCGATGTGTACCCAGTGTCACCATCGCGATCGCGTCGACGATCAGAATACCGGCGCCGATCATCAGCAGGTGAACCACCCCCAGCGTCGGCCGCTTTTGCTCCCATCGATAGGCGATGGTCGAGAGGATCGCCACGTGATTGAACAGGAGCAGCGGATGCCAGAGCACGGGAATCTGCGGCGCCGGAACCAGGGAATGGAAAAAGCGGATCAACCCCAGCGTGAGGATGCCGAATGCGACGAGATACTTGCCGGCGGCATCGTAAAACCAGATCAGCGACAGGGCGATGGCGACGAAGAGAAAACTTCGCCAGTCGCCGCTGACCGACCAGTAGTACGCCCCGCCGCCCAGCGCCAGAAGCATCAGCAGCCCGCAGATGACATGCGCGGTGATCAGCCCCACGCGGCCGCTGGGCAGTGGGCGGTGCGGGGCGAGCTGGCGGTCGCGGCGCAGGTCGATGATGTCGTTCAAGGTCATCCCGAAGCCGTACAACCCGATGGACATGGCCGCCACCGACAGATACCGGCCGGGCGTCAGGATCCGCCCCGGATCCTCCGGTGCCCCAAGCGGCGAATTGGCCAGCAGCAGCAGCCCCGTAAAGCTGTCCGCAACCGCGGTAAACACCAGCGCCATTCGCGTCAGTTGCAGAACACCCAACAGCCTTCTTGAAAGCAGATTGAACATTTTGCCTGGCCGCTAAGGTAAGATCGGCTGCGACGGTTGGAAATCAAAACACCGGATGATCGGAAAAACAAATTAAGTCACGCCAATCGCAAATTCGCTGCCGCGGGTGATTCGGGAGGGCGAGTCTCCTGCCGAGCCGAAACCTTCCCGAACAGTGAAATTTGGCTCAGCAGGAGTTTCGCCCTCCCAGTCAAATTGCGATCTCAAGGCACTGGAGATTTGAATTTAGCGAGGCGGGGTCAAGAATGCTCTTATGAGCACCAATGCGCCATCGGCAGGTGAAATCAAGCTTCCGCATGACGTGCGCGTCGGGATTGTCGCGGCGCGGTTCAACTCGGAGATTGTGGAGGAGCTGCTGGCCGGGTGCCTGGGCCGGCTGAAGGAGATCGGGCTGGAGGGAGATCGCGTCGAGGTGCATCGGGTGCCGGGCGCGTTCGAGCTTCCGGTGGCGGCGCAGGCGATGGCGCGGAGCGGGCGGGTGTGGGCGGTAATCTGCCTGGGGGTGGTGGTTCGCGGGGACACGCCGCACTTTGATTTCGTGGCGGGCGAAGCGGCGCGGGGAATTCAGCAGGTTTCACTGGCGGAGCACCTGCCGATCATTTTTGGCGTGCTGACGACGGAGAACGAACAGCAGGCGTGGGAGCGTGCGGGCGGAAAGCACGGCCACGCCGGCCGCCGCGCCGCCGATGCCGCCGCGGAGATGATCGCGGTGATGTCCGAAATTCATACGCCCGTGGAAGCATCAGGTGCGCGAGTCATTCCCCCCTCTCCCTCCGGGAGAGGGCCGGGGTGAGGGGAAGGCAGAGGCGCCTCCCCACGGCCCTCACCCCAACCCTCTCCCGGAGGGAGAGGGGGAAATACAGCCACGGACATGGAGAATGACTTTGCAACAGATGCTCGAGCGAATCTCCGAAACGCCGCCTGCCGCAACCCGGCAGCTCTCCTGGCTCACCCGCCTGCGTTTTGCGATGCGGCGGGACATTCTCTCGTCGCTCGAGCGGATTTCCGCCGAGCAGGGGGATGTCGCGAACTTCAAGGCCGGGCACTGGGATTACTGGTTTTTCGTTCATCCCGATGCGGTGCGCGACGTGCTGGTGAACAGCGATGAGCTTTTCATCAAAGGCCCGGCGTTGCGCCGGGCCAAGGCGACGCTGGGCGAAGGGCTGTTGACCAGCGAAGGCGATCTGCATCGCCGGCAGCGGCGGCTCGTGCAGCCGGTGCTGCATCCGCAGCGGGTGGCCAGCTATGCCCCGGTGATGGCGCAAATCGCCCGCCAGACCGCCGATGCGTGGCAGGACGGCGCGACGATCGATTTGCACGAGCAGATGATGAAACTGACGCTTCGGATCGTCGCCAAGACGCTGTTTGACGCCGACGTGGGCGCGGAGGTCGACGCCATCGGGCATGCGATGGACATCAGTGTCGGGATGTTTCAGCGGGCGATGACGCCGTGGGGGCCGGTGCTGAATTTCCTGCCGCTGCCGAGCAATTTTCGCTTCAAGCGCGCCTGGGGCAGGCTGATGCGGACGATCGACGGTTTCATCGCCGAGCGGCGGGCCAACGGCTCGCGCGGCGACGACCTGCTTTCGCGCCTGCTGAAAGCGACCGATGCCGAAGGGGATGGCGGCACGATGAGCGACCAGCAGCTTCGCGACGAGGCGATCACGCTGTTCACCGCCGGCCATGAGACGACCGCCAATGCGCTGACGTTCACTTTTTATCTTTTGTCGCAGAATCCGGACGCCGAGTCCCGGCTGCATGAGGAGCTGGCCAGCGTACTGGGCGGCCGCGAGCCGACTGCCGAGGACGTCGAGAAACTGAGCTGGACGAGAATGGTTTTGTCCGAATCGATGCGGTTGTATCCGCCCGCCTGGGCACTGGGCCGGGAGTCGGTGCGGGAATGCATGATCGCCGGCCACGGCGTGCCGGCGGGCGCGGTCGTGCTACTGAGCCAATGGATCACCCAACGCGATCCGCGCTGGTGGCCGGACCCGCTTCGCTTCGACCCGCTACGATTCGGTTCCGAGAATCGCGCGGCCCGCCCGCGCTGGACTTACTTCCCTTTTGGCGGGGGCTCGCGGCAGTGCATCGGTGAATCGTTTGCGTGGATGGAAGCGATTCTCGTGATTGCAATGCTGGCCCAGCGCTGGCGGATGGAGTTTCGAGGCAGCAGACCGCCGGGCCTCCGCCCGCTGATCACCCTCCGACCTGACGGGCCGGTCTTGATGAAACTACAAGCGCGGAAAGGGTGATTCTAGCAATAACATGACAAAGCACGCGTTTTTTTTGGGCCATTTTGGGCCAAAACGGGCCATTTTGGGCCGCGCGTCACCCGTTGCTGGTGAGGACGCGGACGGATTGGATACGGACGTCGCCCGTCGGTTTGGCGCCGGTGCGGATGAAGCGGACGCCGATGTAGCGGGGTTTGTCATCGAGCTTGCTGTGG
>DATHPP010000212.1:0-12429 GCA_035483795.1 Tepidisphaeraceae bacterium
GACGACTGGTTATTACTGAATACATGAAGGTCGATGTCGGAGCCCTGGCGAATGTGGCCGGTCAGGACGCTGCCAATGAGACGCGGCCTGAACGGGGAGAGCAGCCGCATCATGCGCAGGGCTTCCAGCCGCATTTCCTTCAGTTTTACCCGGCGTTTATCGCCTTCGTAGAGATTGGCCAGGGCCTGGATCTGGTCGCGGATTTCGCGGTTGGAGGGGAGGTCTTTGGGGCGGAAGCGGTATTCGACGCCGAGCTGGCGGGCCGCTTTGCGCTTGGCGGTGAAGTATTCGGATTCGTCGCGTGAGTACATCAGCCGCGCTGCCAGCAGCGCGATCTGCCTGCGGATTCGTTCATCGGCCATGTCCTTTTCTCGCCGCGGTTATGAAGCCCGTGAAGCGGCGGTGGGCTGCGGTCGGCAACACCTGTGTGTTCACCATTGGATCATATCACGGAGGCGGCAAAACTCGAAATACGAATGACGAATGACGAATCCAATTCGAATGCTCGAAGTACGAATGACGAAACGCGGCCGCAGGGGGCTCCGCCCCGGCGGGACGCGAAAAAAGGGCGCACTTGGAGAAAGTGCGCCCTTTCCGCGGTGTGGCGCCGCGGGTCTTGGAGGTCAGTCGCGGGAAGATCAGCCGACGCTAATCTTTCGCGGCTTGGTCTCTTCGCGCTTGTTCAGGGTGACCGTCAGGACGCCGTTGTCGAGCTTGGCGTTGACGGATTGCTCGTCGACGGTCGGCGGCAGGGTGAAGCTGCGGAGGAAGCGGTTGTAACGCCGTTCGTGCAGCAGCAACTCGCCCTTGAGGCCTTTCTCGGCGGTCTCTTCTTTCCGCTCGGCGGAAATCGTCAGGGTCTGATTCTCGAGCGTGATATCGACGTCGTCCTTCTGGAATCCGGGCAGCTCTGCCTGGACATAGAAGTGATCGGCATCCTCGCGAACGTCGACGGCGTAGGGGGCCAGACGCTGGCCGCCATCGCCCTGGGTCTGGCCGAACAGGCGGCCGAGCATGGTGTCAAATTCACGCTGGACCGCTTCGTAGGGGTCAACATAAGTGCCCCGATAAACACGTGTAGGCAGTGCCATGGCAATGTCTCCTTTCGATTCTGAATTGGCTTGTCAGATCCTCATTCCCTCTCGGGGGTGGTAATTCAAACTGTGTGCCAGAGCCGGCCGATGCGCGGTGCGTCGGAAGTGGCTAAAATTCAGGCATTTGCAGAAGGCGTCCGGATAAACCGAACGCGGGTTTTCCTGCAATTCTGACAGTCGGTGCCGCGATGGCAGTTGAGCGCTCGATGCTGGTGATTCTGGGTCCGACGGCGTCGGGGAAGTCGGCGCTGGCGTTGGATATTGCCCGGCGGATTGGGGGCGAAATCCTGAGCGTCGATTCGATGCAGGTTTATCGGGGAATGGATATCGGGACCGCCAAACCCAGTGCGCTCGAGCAGTCGGAAGTACGGCACCATCTGATTGATGTGGTCGATCCGAATGAATCTTTTACGGTGGCGCGATTTGTGGAGTTGGCCGAGACGGCGATCGGGGGTGCGGCGGCCCGATCGGCGCCGCTGGTGGTGACCGGAGGGACGCCACTTTATTACAAGGCGCTGTTCGAAGGTTTGTTCGACGGGCCGCCGGGAGACCTGGAAATTCGGCGGCGGCTGCGTTTGCTTCCTAACGAGGAGCTGATGCGACGGTTGACTCTGGTCGATCCGGCCGCGATCGGGCGAATTCATGTGAACGATAGCAAACGGCTGGTTCGAGCGCTGGAGGTTCACGAGCTGACCGGCAAGCCGATCTCAAGCTTCCAGACGGAATGGGCGAATGGAAAGCTGAGGCACGACGCCGTCTGGATCGGGCTGAGCTGGGAGCGCGAGCTTTTGAACCGGCGGGTCAACGCGCGGGTGAAGGCGATGCTGGCCGCGGGATGGTTAGAGGAAACGCGCGGGCTGTTGGAGCGATACGGCTCGCTCTCGCCGACGGCACAGGAGGCGACCGGGTATCATGAGCTGATCGAGCATCTGCAAGGCAGGGTGTCGCTGGACGATGCGAGCGAGCGGATCAAAATCGCAACGCGGCAACTGGCCCGGCGGCAGATGAAATGGTTCCGCCGGTGGATGCAGGTGAACTGGATCGCCGGGGACCGGGCTGTGGGCGGATTGGCGGATGAAGTGTTTGAGATCTGGAGGCGGCCCAAACCATGATCGATTCCCATTGCCATCTGACTGATCCACGCCTGGCCGAGCAGCTCGACATGGTGCTCGAGCGCGCCGCGGCGGCGGGGGTCGAGCGAATGATCACCATCGGCACGGACATCGACGACGCGATCAAATGCATCGAGCTTTGCAGATCGCTGGAAAATGTCCGCTGCGCAATCGGGGTGCATCCCAATCATTGCGGGCAGGTTCCTGAAGAAGATTTGCCGCGGTTGCGGGAGCTTCAATCGGACCGTTCCGTGATCGCGCTGGGGGAGATGGGGCTGGATTATCACCACCACTTCGCTCCCCCCGACCGACAGAAGGAAGTGTTCGAGTTTCAGCTCCAAGTGGCGACGGAGCTGAAGCGGGCGGTCGTCATCCACTGCCGGGAGGCGACGGACGATTGTCTGGCGATCATGCGGGGCTTCCCACGTGTCCGGGCCGTGTTTCATTGTTTCACCGGATCGATCGAAGAGGCGCGGAAGATCCTGGACGCCGGTTATCTGTTGGGTTTCACCGGCGCGGTGACGTTCAAGAAGAATGATGCGCTGCGCGAGGCGTGCGCGCTGGTGCCGCTGGATCGGCTGCTGATCGAGACCGATGCCCCTTACCTGACGCCGGAGCCGGTGCGGAAGCAGAAGACCAACGAACCGGCGTTTGTCGCCCATGTGGCGGCGGTCGTGGCGCGGGTGAAGAACCGGACCGTTGCGGAGCTGGATCGGATCACGACGCGAAACGTAGCCGCGCTGTTTGGGTGGCCTCACCAGGAAAAGTCAGATTAACCACGCACGAAGAGCACGAAGAAATACAAGAAGGGGGTTCAGACGAAATGGGGATCGGACTTGGTGGAGACGGTCGAACCGGCGAGGATCGCCGTGGCGGGTAGGATCGAGGCGAGGAAGCGGCTATCGGCGCTGACGGCGCCTTTGACGGTGATGGACCTGATTTGTCCGTGGGGCAGGAGGACCTGACCGACGAGGATGGTGCCGCCGGGGGCGGGGGCGGCGCCGGCGGCGATGAGGCTCGAGGTGTCGGCGCCGGAGATGTTGATTGAGCCGATGGTGGCGGCGGAGTAGGTGTCGTCGGCGGTGCCGAGCACTCCATCGCGGCCGGCGCTGGCGCCGGCGAAGATCTGGGTATCGGTGAGGTTGCCGAGGAAGAGCGAGTCGATGCCGCCGGGGATGGCCCAGACCCCGCCGGTGACGGCGGCGAGGGTGACGCTGGTGAGTTTGGTGTTGACCGTAATGCCGTCGGTCAGCGTCGTCGTGGGTGCATTGATTCCCAGGGCGTTGACGGCGGTGATGTGGTCGAGGGAGAACGGGCCGTTCTCGCTGACGACCATCAGCACGCTGTTGGTATTGGTGTTGTTGAACGCCAGGTCGATGCCGCTGGCGGATTGGGAGTAACTCGCATGGCCCGGCCCGGTGATCGAGAGGACGGCGGTGTGGCCCTGGGGGTCGGTGAGGGTCGCCGAGATGCGACGGCCTCCCAGCTGGCCGAAGGCCAGACCGGCATCGGTGAGCTTGTGGCTGGTTGCGGTGGTGGCGGCGGAAACCTCTGAGGCCGTGAGCCCCGCGACCGGCGTGAGCTGGGCGACGATGTGGTATGAACCCGCCGCCAGGGTGCCGACCACTACCTGCTCGTTGACCGTGACCCGCTGGCCGCGCGGCAGATTGACGACCACGTCGGGCGACGACGTGATCGTCAGAGGAACCGCGGTTGAATCGAGCTTGCCGGTGGCGGAGGTGAACAAGTTGACTGCAACGGTGCCGCTCGCGGTGGCGTTGCCGGAGTTGGTGATGGTTATGCTGACAGTTCCCGTGTCGCCGGCAATGAAAACGTTGGGAAGGGTCACTTTCGCGATGCCCGGCGATACCAACGGGGTCCCCGCGAAGGTGGATAGAACCAACTCGGAGAGAACATTGGAGTTGAACGGCGCGAAGTTGCTGTCGCCGGTGTAGTCTGCCTGGATGGTCTGCTTGCCCAGGCCGAGATTGCGTACAAGCAGGATGGCGTTGCCGTGGGCGTCGATGGTCGCCGTGCCGATCACGGCGCCGCGGGCCAGAAACGTGATGGTGCCTGTCGGCACGGTCAGGCCCCGCAGGGCGGCGAGGTGAACGGAGAAGGTAACCGGTGTTCCGAAGAGGATCGGATTGGCTGAAGTGCGGAGCGTGACGTTCGGCGGCCGCAGGCCGGGTGTGGGAGTTGGGGTTGGGGTTGGGGTTGGCGTCGGTGTTGGAGTCGGAGTCGGAGTCGGGGTGGGGGTCGGGGTTGGCGTCGGTGTCTGGCTGAGCAAAGTGCTGACGGTGCCGACGCTGATGGGGAATGTGGTGCCGACGAAACTGCCGGTGGCATCGAAGCTGATGATGTCGGGAACGCTGTCGCCGTTGATGTCGCTGGCGAAAATGCTGAGCGGCGCGGCCGAGACGGTGAAAGTTTGGGCGGCGGCGAAGGTCCCGTTGCCGTTTCCCAACAGCACGGCAATGCTGTTTGGTGTGAGGCCGGCAACGAGATCGGTTGCTCCGCCGACCACGAAATTGACGGCAGCGAGCGCGCTGGCGGTTCCGCTGAGGGTTCCGGCTGTGGCGAGGGTGATGGGCCCGGTATCGGCGAAGGTGCCGTCGCCATTGCCGGTGAGCAGCTCGACTTGTCCGGCGGCGGATTTGTTGGTGAGCAGCACCAGGTCCTGTTTGCCGTCGCCATTGAAATCGCCCGCGGTCAGGACCGGAGTGATGAGATTGGGGGTCACGGGAAGGGCGGCGGGGGCGGCCTTGAAGGTCCCGTCCCCGTTACCGAGCAGAACGCCGAATGGGGAGACGACGTCGAGCTTTCCGTCGCCGTTGAAATCGGCGGTGAAAAAAAGGGCGTCGGCTTCCGTGAGCCCTGCCGCAGTTTTGACGGGCGTAACAACGGCAGGTTTGAAGGTCCCGTCACCGTTGCCCAGCAGGATGTCCAGGGCAATCGAGGGCTGGGCGCCGGAGCTGCTGAAGGTCGCGACAGCCAGATCGAGCTTTCCGTCGCCGTTGAAGTCGCCGGTGAAGAAGTTGACGGCGTTGGCGGGCAGGGTGAATCCAGGCGTTGCGGTTTTGAAGGTTCCGTTGCCGTTGCCCAGAAGGACGCCGATCGACGTAGCCAGATCGAGCTGTCCGTCGCCGTTGAAATCCCCCAGGGCGATCGATTGGCCACCGGTGGAGAGAATTGCGCCGGGGGTGAACGACCCGGTGCGGGTGCCGGTGAAGACCTGCGCGGTAAACGCGACGCCCACAGCGCTTGGGCCGCTGAGGGCGACCAGATCGGGAATGCTGTCGCCATTCAAGTCGCCCACGTCGGTGGCGATGATGGGAGCGCCGGTGCTGGTGATTGTGGTCGTGACGGCGCTATGAAAGGTGAGCGAGGTGGCGGCGAGCAATTGGCGCTGTTCCAGTAATTCGACAGCGTAAGCCGAAGCGCGCTTAACCGCCTTGTTCAGTCCCGCACGTTTCGGCACCACCGCCATGCTCCTTAAGCGCTCCCCATTGAAGACATTAGTACGCCATCGTGTCCGAAACCTTCCCTAAACTCAACGGCGCGAAGAAGCTGCAACGGCGACGAGTGCGGCCAGTTTCTGTGGCTTGTAAGGCCGCCATTGTGGTGAAGCGTTTCCAGGCTGCACTGTGCAGGCTGAAAGCCTGCACCACAATTGCTGCTCGACCGGAAAATCTGGCTGCAGTTGGGGCGGCGACAATTCGCCACAGGGCGCCGGTCGCAACACGTCAGGTCGATTCCTGTAGTACGGGGTGACGCGGCTGTCATACGGGCGGTTGCGAGGTTGAAACGATCCAATGAATTCTGTTCTGCGAACACTGAAGGCATCGTTAAACGCCCTGCGGCGGAACGTAATGCGTTCGGTCCTGACGTGCCTGGGGATCATCATCGGGGTAGCGGCGGTGATCGCCATGATGGAGATCGGCAAGGGATCCTCCGACGAGATTCAGGCGACCATCTCGAAAATGGGCGCCAACGTGCTGATGATTTTCCCGGGGCAGGCTTCGACCAGCGGGGTGAGCTTCGGGAACGGGACGCGGGTCACGCTGACGCCGGACGATTGCCTGGCGGTGTTGAACGAATGCCCGGCGGTCAAGGACGCGGCGCCGTGCGTCTACAGCCGCTTGCAGATGGTCTATGGAGGCAAAAACTGGCAGCCGGACAATATGTTCGGAACGACCGCGGCGTATTGCAACGTTCGCGACTGGCCGGTTGTCGACGGAGACAACTTCACCGATCACGACGTGCAGAGCGCGGCGCTGGTTTGCCTGGTGGGCCAGACGATCGTGCGGGAGTTGTTCGATGGAGAATCGCCTGTTGGCAGGGAAGTGCGCGTGCGGAACGCGAATCTGCGGGTGGTTGGGGTCCTTGCCGCCAAGGGGGCGAGCATGACCGGGTCGGACCAGGATGACGTGTTCATCGCTCCGTGGACAACGATCAAGTACCGGCTCTCGGGTTCGAGCCTGGGCAGCGTCAATCAGAGCGCGGTTGTCGCGTCGGCGACGTCGATCAACACGCTGAACAATCTGTATCCCAGCGGCAGCCTGTCGCTGTATCCGGCGGTGTCGGCGATTCAGACCGCCGACCGCCCGCAGCCGATCCGGTTTCCTAACGTCGATCGGATTTACGCGTCGGTGCAGTCGGCCGAGGAGATGGACGCCGCGATGCATCAGATTACGGACCTACTACGAACCCGCCATCGCTTGAAGCTCTGGCAGGGGGACGACTTCGTAATTCGCGACACCACCGAATTCAACCGGGCGCTGGGGTCCACCTCGACGCTCATGACCAATCTGCTGTTGTGCGTCGCCCTGATTTCGCTCTTGGTAGGCGGCGTGGGGATCATGAACATCATGCTCGTAAGCGTAACCGAACGAACCCGGGAGATTGGGCTGCGGATGGCGGTGGGCGCGCGGGGGAAGGACATCCTCCGGCAATTCCTGGCCGAGGCACTGCTCCTATGCCTGCTCGGCGGGGCCGTCGGCATCCTGTTTGGGAAAGGCAGCTCGCTGCTGGTCACGCGGCTCCTGCACTGGCCGACGGAGACGTCGCTGCCGGCGATCATCGCCGCCGTCTTCGTCTCGGCCAGCACGGGCATCATATTCGGCTATTACCCCGCCTGGAAGGCTTCCCGCCTGGATCCGATCACGGCGCTGCGCTTTGAGTGACTTTCGAAGGCATCATCTATCTGACCAAATCTGACGAAGAGTTTTATCGTACGTACATCATTGGGCGACGGCCTTGGTTCTGAGCATTCGGTGTGCGACCAGTAAGACGGTTGCAAGCGGAAGCGGTGGGATTAAGGTAGCGGAGGAAGAAAAGCAGCGAGTGGGAATTCCGCACAACCGCCCGGGGTGTCATGAAAGTTCTGGTCATTGGAAACGGAGCTCGGGAGCACGCGCTGGCGTGGCGACTGGCAGGGTCGGCACGGGTGACGGCGCTTTACGCATTGCCGGGCAATCCGGGCACGGCGCAGGTTGCCGACAATGTGGCGATTGATGCGATGAATTTTTCCGCGATCGAGAAGTTTGCGCGGGAAAAAGGGATCGAGCTGGTGGTGATCGGCCCGGAGGACCCGCTGGCGGCAGGGCTGGCCGACCGGCTCCTGGCAGCGGGCGTCAAGGTCTTCGGACCGACCAAAGAAGGTGCTCAGATCGAAGCGGACAAGTGGTTCGCCAAGGAGCTGATGCGGCACCAGGCGATCCCGACTGCCGAGGCACGATCGTTTACCGATCCGGAGGCAGCGGCGGAGTACGTTCGAGTGCGCGACGAGCCGCTGGTCGTCAAAGCCGCGGGCCTGGCCAAGGGAAAGGGCGTCAGCATCTGCTATCGCACCCCTGACGCGCTGGAGGCGATCGAGCAGGCGATGCGAAAGAAAGTCTTCGGCGACGCCGGGGCCCGCATCGTGATCGAAGAGCTGCTGGTCGGACCGGAATGCTCGATCCTGGCTTTCGTCGATCGCAAGAACATCTACCTGATGGAGACCAGCCAGGACCATAAGGCTGCTGAGGACGGAGACACGGGCCCGATGACCGGGGGTATGGGCGCCTATTCCCCGACGCCGGTTGTGACGGAGGAGGTTCTCCGTCAGATCGAACGCGACATCCTCGTGCCGGTGGTTGACGGTCTGAATCGCGAGGGGATCGACTATCGCGGCGTTCTCTACGCGGGCCTGATCGTCACGCAGCACGGCCCCAAGGTGCTGGAGTTCAATTGCCGGTTCGGCGACCCGGAAACCCAGCCGCTCATGATGCGGCTCAAGAGCGATCTGCTGGAAGTCATGCTGGCGGTGGCGGAGGGACGGCTGGATCAGGTCGAGTTGAAATGGGACCCGCGGCCGGCGCTGTGCGTGGTTGCCGCCAGCGGCGGGTATCCCGGCAAGTATCGCAGCGGTTTGCCGATCAGCGGCATTGCCGACGCCGACTCCATGCGCGACGTCAAGGTTTTTCAAGGCGGCACCAAGTTGCAGGGAAAATCGATCGTCACCGACGGCGGCCGCGTCCTGAGCGTCACCGCCCTGGGCAACACGATCGCTGACGCCAAGAAGCGGTCATACGAGGCGCTGGCGAAAATCCATTTCGAGGGAATGCACTTCCGCACGGACATCGGACGACAAGCGTTATGATTTGTGTGTCACCGTCGCCCTCGACTGACGGCATTGGCTGACCACATCCGCACTGTCTGGCGACAATTTTATTAATTCACTTTGAGGTGGACCTCTGGGCGATATAATCCCGCCTCACTCGCCCGGGTAGTGGCGGGATTGGGAGACTCAACGCGATGCTCGGCAATGGTCATGACATGGTGCCCCGGGAAGTTTTCTTCACCAAGGGAGTGGGTCGGCACATTCACAAGCTTCAGAGTTTCGAGCTGGCCCTCCGCGACGCGGGCATCGAAAAGCAGAACCTGGTTCGCGTCTCCTCGATCTACCCGACCAGTTGCAAAATCATCCCGACCAAGGAAGGCCAGCCCAAGCTCAAGCCGGGCCAAATCACCTTCGTCGTCTTGGCCGAGGCGGCGACCGACGAACCCAATCGCCTCATCTGCGCCGGCATCGGGCTGGCCATCCCGCGGAGCCACCCCTACGGCTACATCGCCGAGCATCACGGGTACGGGATGAGCGAGAAAAAGACGGAAGACCTGGTGGAAGATCTGGCGGCCACGATGCTGGCGACGACGTTGGGCATCCCTTTCGATCCCAACCAGGCGTGGGACGAGCGCGAGCAGCAGTACAAGCTGACGGGCGAAATCGTCAAGACCCGCGCGGTGGTTCAGACCGCCGAGGGGGACAAAACCGGGCTGTGGAGCAGCGTCATCGCCGCGGCCGTCTTCATCCTCGAGCACCCGGCCAACGGCCCAGCGCCTGTCGAGGTCAGGCCGAATCCCGAGAACAAGCCGCCGCCCAATCACTCCATGTGATGGGCACCCGATGTAATCCGCCCGGTCTACGACCTTTACTTTAAGGCCGGTTGCTGTTGCGTCAGACAGTGGATCGCGCCCAGTCCCCAGATCAACTCGACGCAGTCGATTCCGATGATTTTTCGATCAGGAAGTTCTCTTCGGAGGATTGAGAGGGCTTTGCGGTCGCGGGTTTTGTCGCCGAACGTGGGAACCAGAAGCGCATCGTTCACGAAATAGAAATTGACGTAGGTGGCAGGGAGGCGCTGGCCGTCGTGTTCGACGACGCCGGGCATGGGGATTTCGACAATTCGGAAGGGATTACCGTCCTGATCGCGCAGCGTGTCCAGCCGTCGGCGGTTCTCGCGCAGCACTTTGAAGTTTGCATCTTTCGGGTCGTCTTCCACGGCAGTCACGATGGTCGTCGGGTCGATGAAGCGGGCCAGGTCATCGATGTGGCCGTCGGTGTCGTCGCCGGCGATGCCTTCTCCGAGCCAGACGACGTGCCGCTGCGCGTAATAATCCTTCAGGTATTGCTCGATCTGCGACTTGCTGAGTTGCGGGTTGCGATTCTTGTTGAGCAGGCACTGCGTTGTGGTCATGACGGTGCCGGCGCCGTTAAATTCGACCGAGCCGCCCTCCATGATGATCCCCGGATAGAACACCGGCAACTTCAGCTCCTCGGCGATGCGCGTCGGCACCGCGTCGTCGTCATCGAATGGCGGGTACTTCCCACCCCAGGCATTGAACCCCCAATCGACAATGGCGGACGAAAAATAGGGTCGGGAGCTATTTTTGTTTCCCTTGATGGCGGCTTGACTTGCGCGCAGGGCTGATTTGTGGAGGACAAACGCCGGGCCGTGATCGCGGCACCAGCTCTCGTTGGTTTTGATGTGGTGGAAGAAAACGTTTTCGGTGGGGCAGCCAAAGCTTTTGAGCTGCTGGCGGACGATGTGCTCCCAATTGCCGTTGGGCACGTTGATCTCGACTCGCTCGCGCGGGGCAATCTCGCGGATGATTCGCGAAAGATTCTCCGGGACGGTGTGATACTTGTCGGGAAAGGAAATTCCCTCGGGCCGCGGCCAACTGAACCAGGTGGCGGCGTGCGGATGCCATTCAGGGGGGAAATAGTAGCCCAGCGAGGCGGGGGTCTGGTTCAGAACTTTGAGTTTAGCCATTGGGGGTAATGATTGCGGGGAGGGCGAGGCGGGCGAGGCTCCCGCCGAGCCGCACACTTTTTCGACGCTGGAGGCCCCCGGCTCGGCGGGAGCCTCGCCCTCCGCCAGCTTGTCGCTATCGGACGGTTGTTGGATCGACGAATCGTTTTGTCAGGTTCTCATACGCGTCGATCCGGCGGTCGCGCAGGAACGGCCAGTGCGTCCGGCTGAACTCGACTTTCTCCAGATCGCAAGGCACGACCAGGATTTCCTCCTGATCCTGTGTCGCTTTGGCGATGACCTGGCCGTTAGGGGCGGCAACGAAGCTTTGTCCCCAAAACTCGATGCCGTCTTCGCTCACGGGCTCACCGTCCGGGCCGAGCACCTTCTCGTTTCCGACTCGGTTTGGCGCACAGACGTAGCAACCGTTAGCGACAGCATGGGATCGCTGAATCAATTCCCAGGACTCGTGCTGGATCCTGCCGTACTCGGCCTTTTCGGCCGGATGCCAGCCGATCGCCGTGGGGTAAAACAGAATCTGCGAGCCCTGAATTGCCGTCAAACGGGCGCCCTCGGGAAACCACTGGTCCCAGCAGATCAGCACGCCGATTTTTGCATACCGGGTGTCCCAGGACCGGAAACCGGTGTCTCCGGGCGTGAAATAGAATTTTTCGTAGTAAAGCGGGTCGTCCGGTATGTGCATCTTGCGATAGAGGCCCAGAATTGAGCCGTCGGCGTCGATGACGACCGCGGTGTTGTGGTACAAGCCGTCCGCGCGTTTTTCAAACACAGAAGCGATGACAACCGCGCTATGCTTTCTGGAGATCTTCGCCAGCGCATCCGTACTGGGACCGGGAATCGTCTCGGCCAGCTTGAAGAACCGATGGTCTTCGACCTGACAGAAGTATTGCGATCGGAACAGTTCCTGCGTGCAGATGATTTGCGCGCCCCGGTCGGCGGCCTGTTCGGCCAGCTTGAGCTGCCTGCGCAGGTTCTCGGCGACGTCGTCGGTGCAAGCCATCTGCGTCAGGCCGACCTGCACGATTCGTCCGTTGACACCGTCTTTACGTGGACGCGCATTCTTTTTCATGACATCAGACGGACGTTAATGCCGGCTCCGGGTTCGATGGACGCGGAGGATATAGCGGGCAGCAGCGGCAGTGGCAAGGAATAATCGTTGGTCGGCGGCTGATTAGTCAATTGTCGAGGTTTCTTCGTATAACGATAATGCTAACGGGGCCGAGCGGTTCGCCGGACTGTGGCCGCAATCATTCCGAGGTCGGCATGAAGATCATTGATCGCGACGGTGGTTGGATCGTCTGTGCCCTGGCGTCGATCTTCACAATAGCGCAACCAGCAGGCGCGAAGCTGATCGAACCGACGCCGGCGAACATCGACGCGGCGATCTTCCGGGCCAAGCAGTACCTGTACAGCGTACAACACGAGGGCGGGCATTGGGAAAAGGACTCTGTCCGCGAGGGCACCAGCCATTTACTGTACATGAAGATGCAGGGCGACACATTTGGCGGCTACACGGCCCTGGCCACGTATGCGCTGCTGGCATCCGGCGAAAACCCCAACGAGCCGCGGATCAAGGACGCTGTCCAGTTCCTCAAGCACGCCGACATCGTCGGGATTTATGCCATCGCC
>DATHPP010000213.1:0-39130 GCA_035483795.1 Tepidisphaeraceae bacterium
CCACTGGACCATCGAGGGACCACTGCTCTCCGGATTCCGGCCCCATATGTAGCGCAAATCTCCGGACGCGATCATTTTGCGACGTTTCGACTTGCGAATTCCGTAGTCTGTGCAGGTCTCGCGCGGGCTCGCATATTTCACCCTGTCCGGCATTGCCGGCGGCTTCGCGGCCTCGGTTTGCTCCGCCTCTCGCTTCCGCTTCCGCAGCTCCGGTAACCTTTTTATAAAAGCTGCCTCCGACTTCCTGATGTAACAACGTGGCCGGTGCTGCTCGCCCAGGAAGAAAGCGCGCAAGACCGTCAATTTTTTCAGCGTACCGTCGGGTAGCCTGTACCCTTCGCGTTCCCATCTCGCCGCGTCCGACAAGTCGAATCCGTACGACTCACCGCCTCCGTCCCATCGCCGGTCGATGCGCGTGTACGACAACCAGAAGGTGCGATTGCGCTTCCACGCATGCGGCGGCGCGGCCGGAAGGAAGATCACGAGCCGACGCGCCCCGTTGAACTCGCCTTTCGACAGGAACGGTCCGCGGGAGAACAGCGTGCGCACCTCACATTCGCAGTAGCGCTTCGCATAGTTCGGGTGATCCGGGCTGTACCAGCTCTTGAGAACGTCGGCGAACGGGGCGCATTTGACATTCGCCCAGCGCCACAGATCGCGCCAATCGATTTCGAATCCTCTCCGCTTCGCCAGCTTGACCGCCTGCTCCGGCGTGAGCCCTTTGCATTCCGCGCATGGCCGATCCGATGTTGGCTTGTCCTGTAATTTGGTAGCTGAAGCCATAGGTGCACCTCTCCTATCCCACCTCGAGCGCGACCCGCCGTCGCAGGGCGGCGTCCCGTTCGGCATACAGTTCGGTCGTGTCGACGTCGCGATGCCCCAGCGCCACGCGGGCCGCCTCAATTCCGAATTTCGCTCGCACTGTCGTTGCGTGATTGTGGCGGAGTTGGTGCGGGTGCCAGCGGGGAATCGGCCGCTCGTCATCGCCGACGATCAGGCCGCCCTTTGCCCAGCCGTCGGCGGCGTCGCAGGCTCGCGTGATCGCCCGGCGATACGCGGCGGTGGTGTAGCCAGTGCCCGGCTTCCATTTCGGGGCGGCAACGCGATTGCTGCCGGGCACGTTGCCGCGATTCCGCGGCGTCCGCCGGTCGGCGCTCAGTTGCTCACGGCGTTCGGCTTCCGCCTCGCCGGGGTTGAAGATCGGCGCATCCAGGGCGCGGCCCAGCCCCAGGAACTCGCGGAGGATCGTCTGCGCTTGCGGCCCGATTTCGACGATGCGCTCGTATCCGCGGTGCAGCGTCTTGTGCACGGCCACGCGGTAAGTCCACAACTCTTTTCCCATTTCCAGTTGCCGCGGCGTCATGCTCACCAGTTCGCCGGGCCGCAGGCCCGTGAGCAGTTGCACCTTGACCATTGCGGCGACGTGGCGGGAGAGGTGGGGGAGCGTGGAGTCGAGAATCGAATCCGGGACCGGGCGCACCGGCTCACCCTCGCGGGCATCGCAGCGCCCGCGTTTGAGGCCGCCGGCAACGCGCAGGCGGGCATACGATTCGCCGGGCAGCAGCTCGTCCTCAACCGCCCATTTGAAAACCTGCTTGATCCGCAACAGGGCGCGGTTGACGACCTTGCGCACCATCCCGCGGCGATGGATCGGCTGCCCGGTTTTCGGATCGGGAACCTGGCGATCGCGGGCCAGCTCGTAAGCCAGAATCTTGAGCCGCTTCGGTCCGAAGTCCGCTGCGGGCGTGTCACCGTACAAGCGGCGCAGCTCGCTCAGCGGCGTCCAGAAATTTCCCATCTCACCCGCCGGCCGCTTGCTCAGACTGGACGCGGGCACGCCGTAGAACGCGCAGGCATGATCGATCCAGGCGTCGATCACCGTTGCGACGCTCAAGCGCTTGCCGGCGTCGGCGGCGGTGGCGTCGGGAAGCGGAGCCCGGCCGCTGATGATCCACTCGGCTTTCACCCTCGCGTATTCGCTGCGGCTTTCGGGCGTGCCGTGCCTGCCCAGGTAGACCGGGCGTCCGTCCAAAACGACGTAGGCGCGGCCGGACGATTTGTGCAGCCGGTATTTCGGGTCGATCGTTCTGGGGCGGGCCATGACGCGACTCCGATTGAGGGTTTTGCGGTCTTTGACCGCAAAACCCCGATCGTCCGTCGCGCCGTTCCACATGGGACGGGTAAGCGTATCTACGCTTCCGACAGCGGTTTACATCCAGTCAGGGTGATAGGATTTGAACCTACGACCCCCAGCACCCCATGCTGGTGCTCTACCAAACTGAGCTACACCCTGATCAAAGCTTCAGAAGGGTATCCGGGTCGGAGGACAATGGCAAATGCCGCGACACCAGGCGGCACCCGTCAACGCGAATCAAAGCCGGAATGGATCAGTCGAAGGCCTGCGGGGGTTCGCCCTTGGGGCGCGTCTTCCAGCGGCGGTGGACCCACCAGTATTGGCCGGGATCGGCGCGGACGATGTGCTCGATGGCGGCGGTATAGCGCTGAGTGATGTAGCGGAGCGGGTCGTCCTGCGATTCCCAGTCCTGCGGGTAAATGATGTCCTGGGCGGCGGCGCGGAAACGGAAGCGGCTGTCCAGCCGCCGGGCATAGCCGATCACGATCGGGACGTTGTATTGCATCGCCAGCAAACCAATCGATTTGTAGGTGCTGGCCTTGCGGCCGAAGAAGTCGACGAAGATGCCCTTGGCGCCGGCATTCTGATCGGCGATGAACGCCACCGTCCCGTTCCTGTCCAGCTCGGCGGTGATCTCGGGCGTGGCGCCCTTCTTGCCGATCACTCTTTGCCCGGTCTTCTCCCGGACTCCAAACAGAAAGCGGCTGACGTACTTATTGTCCAGCGGGCGGGCGATGCTGAGCGTTTCAAAGCCGAGCGTGGCCAGGACGTAGCCAAGAATCTCCCAGTTTCCGTAGTGGCCGGTCAGCATGATCAGGCCGTGCTCGCGGCGCAACAGCATCTCGAGCACCGGACGGAAGTTTTCCAGCTCGACGTAATCCGCCCAGGAATCGAATCGGAGCAGGCGGGTGGTGAAGAGCACCTCGACGAACAGCATGACCATCTGCTGGCTGCTGCGGCGGGCCAGGGCGCGGCAGCGCCGCTCGGAATACTCGGGAAAGCTGCGGCGAAGATTGGCCAGGGCGCGGTCGCGGTGTTTCTTGTCGACCGCATACAGGAACGTCCCGATGAGCCTGGCCGTATGGAGATTGGCGTCGACGGGGAAGCACTGGAGCATCGCCGCCACCATGCGCAGCGCGGCGTACAGCGCGCGGTCGCGCAAGTCCTGCCAGAATGAAACCGGTTCCACCGCCGCCGAGGGGGTGTCCGACGTCACAACGTCCACGCGCAACTTTGGATCTCCCGATTCAGACGAGTCGGAATGATAGCGTGAGTTATTGCTCCACAGTTATTGCTCCACAGGAATATGACTCAATAGCGCGGGGACGACAGCGGCGCGGCGCTAGTGCGTCCGCGCGGGCGGATCGCTGGCGGGGAAGGATTCCATCGACTGCTCTTCCACGACGTCGACGGGCATCTGCGGGGCGCGGGTGGGCAGGTCGTTCTGATACGACGGCGCCAGGCTCCCGGCGGCATCGGGCGCCTCCCGGCTCGGGCAGCACAGCTCCAGCGGGTTATAGCCGAGAAGCCCGCGGAGCATGAGGCCGCCGCCTGTGAGGGCGGCAACCGCGCCGAGGAACCCGCCGCGACGACGCCCCGAGGCAAGGAGCACCGCTCCCCCGCCCAGATAGCCCGCCCGCACGCCCGGGCAGCAATCCTGCCGCACCGTGACGTATCGGCTTCCAATGTTCTTGACGACATAGCTGGGTACGGCCATGAGCAGTCCTTTGTGGAAAGCGTTCGCCAACGATTGGTCCGGCGGCTAGGATCGGGCCGGTGACGACACGGTCTATTCTGCACCAGATCGCCTGCAAAGGCTACGCCGTCAGCCTCCGACGGATTGACGGAAAGGTGCATGCCGAAGCCATCCTGCTTTCCGACCCCAGCCAGCGGCACATCAGCCGCAGCTACGACGGCGACGACGAAGCCGAAACCCGCCGTGCCGTCACGGCGCTGGCGAGGATGTTGGGGGTAACGGTCACGGACGATTGACCGGCTCGGTATCCGGCCCAGTCGTTTCCGGGTGTTTCTGCTCCCATACTTCCTCCGCTTCCGGTTTGCGGACATACAGCGGTGTAAGGCGATCGGGCTCAACGAAGGCTTTCCGCGAAGCCAGCTCCAGGCCAATCTGGGCGACGGCCGCCGCACGAGGCTGCCACAGATCCGACGAAGTCAGAGATACGGAAGAATCATCCTCCGGAATGAATTGGCGATGATGCGGGATCCCTTCCCCCAGCAGCCAGATCGGCCGCGGCGCGCGGGCTAGCATGGAAGGCAGATCATCCAGATGGGCCGGCTCACGTTCGACCCAACCCTCGCGCTCGCGGGCCAGGCGGGCGGTGAAGACCTGACCGCGCTTGGCGTCGAGCACGATGAGCAGTTCGGTGGCGTCCGTCGGGGCATTTTGCGCCAGGACCTCAACTGTCGGCACGGCGACGATTTTCGCACCCGTCGCGAAAGCAAGAGTCTTGGCCAGGGTGATTCCGATGCGCAAGCCGGTGAACGAGCCGGGACCGACGGAAACGTAGAGTTCCTGGAGATTGGCAGGGCTGCACCCGCGGGCTTTGCAGAGCTGATCGATCTGCACGACAAGCTGCGCCGCGTGCTGGAGGCCGTGCGGAAACTCGTCCTCGGCGACGACCCGGCTGTCCTCGAGGATGGCGACGGAGCCGATCCGGCTCGAAGTTTCGATCGCCAGGGCGCGGTGCATCGCGAAATGGTACGCCAGGAAAAGCGCGCCACCTAATCGACCCAATCTTCTTCGGGCGCGGGCAGGGGAGTTGCGACTGCGAGCATTCGCGGCTTTGGCGCGGATGGCGCTGCGCCTGCCGGCGTGAACACTACGCCTGCTGGCGTGAATCGCCGATGGCTGATCGCGGCAACCAACCGCCGCGTGTGCGCTTCCAAGGCGGTGCGGCCTTCTCGAGTGAGGGTGAAGCTGGTAACCGGCTTGCCCTCGCGGAACTGCTTGTCGATCGCGATCAGCCCGGCGCTGCGCAGCCGCCGGGCGTGGGATGCGAGGTTGCCGTCGGTTAGCCGGGTTGCTTGTCGCAGTTGAACGAAGTCCTGAGTGTGCTCGACGGCCAGGGCGGTGAGGATTTGCAGCCGGCCGGCGTTGGCGACGAGGGGATCGAAGGACATCAATCCTTTATCGGACCCAATCCACCGATGCCTTGAAATGAAAGCCGCGGCTGCTCGCAGCCGCGGTCCGCGTCAACTCGCATTCACCGCTCCGCGTTGATCTCAAACGATGCCGGTTGGGCGGTGCGCCCGGTATAGAAGTTGAACCGGTCCTTCAGGGTGGCGCCTTTTCCGCCCGCGCCGGAAGCGGAGATTTCGTCGGCCACCCGCTTGATTCGCTCGTTGACGCCGGGGTGGGTGCTGAAAGCCGGCTGGCCGCTAGTCTGGTGGTCGCGGACGCGCTGGAGGAAGTGCAGAAACCCGTTCGGGTCGTAGCCGGCGGCAACGACGAACTTGACGCTCTCGGCGTCGGCCTCGAATTCCTGCGGCTGCGAAAACCCCTCGTTCATGATGATGTCGACCACCTTGTCCGAGAGATCGCCGAAGGCGGCGGCCTGCTTGCTGCTGCTGGCGGCGGCAGTGGCGAAGGCATCGAGCATGCCGGCGTTCTTGGCCGCGTCCAGGCCGTGATGCTTCACGACGTGACCGATCTCGTGGCCCAATACGCCGGCCAGTTCCGATTCATCCTGCATCATCGCGATTGCCCCGCGAGTCACCCAGACGTAGCCGCCGGGGCCGGAGAAGGCGTTGATCTTGTCGGTATTCAGAACGCCGAACACCCAGGGCTGATCGGCTCGATTCGTTCGTGACGCTACCGTTTGTCCCACCAGAACGACGTACTGTGCAAGCTGCTCGTCGCTGATCACGCCGTATTGATTGGTCGCGGCCAGCGACACCGATTCCCCGATCGCTCGCTCCTGATGTTCGTTGAGGCCCGCGGCCTGGCGGAACTTGTTGCCGGCATTGACCATCCCACCCACGTCGATGCCGCCCGCGCTGCACCCACCCATGTTGAACGGCACCGTCGCGACCAGCGCCAGCATCACCAGCAGCGAGCTGCCGCAAACGATCCGAACGGGTCTGGTTCTCAGGTTCATGATTGGCTTCTCCCTGGCCCGGGGTCACTGCTGCTTCGGCTTGGACGGACCAACTTTGCCATCCTGGCAGAACTGGACCCACTGCTTCCCCTTCACCGCCTTATTCATGGCGATGACTTTGTCGAGCGGCCCCTTGCTGTAGTTTTTGTTGGCGGCGTATTTTTCCGCTTCGGGTTCCAGGCCCTTGGCCGCGGCGCCGGTGGACATCTGCGAGGCTTCGGCATCGCTGGTCACGGCCAATCCCGAGAACAGCCCCGGCCCCGGCGCGGGCTTGTCGCCGACCGATTGCTTGAAGACGTAGCCCGTCTTGCCGGTGGGTGTTTGGACTTTGATCCACCCGTCGTCGGTCCGCTCGATTTCCGTGAGCTTGGCGTTCTTGGCGACCGTATCGACGGGGTCAAACAAGAGGCCGGGACCTTCGCGGACGTCGAGTTTGTCGGGCTGAACGTACAGGTCGCCGGCCAGGACAATCGCCGCCGATGACCCCATCGCCGCGGCGAGCAGCGCCGTACGCAACCGCTTTATTCCTCTATAGCGCACCCGACTCATTGACTTCTCCTTGGCCCGGATGAACAGGAATCGGTGAATCTTACCAGACGACGTTGCAAATGCGACTTGTGGAGGGCCGCTATAAAGCCGATGATGTCGGCCGCTCTCACGAGGCGGGAACAATGAGACGCACGATCGTGCTGGCCGTCGGTCTGATTTGCGCCGTTTCTTTGGCGGCGGACGACACGTCGCACCGTCTGACCCTCGAAGGTGTCTGCTCGATCGACGCCCCGCCCGGCTATTCCTGGCAGCCGCTCCAGCCTTACGACGCGCACAAGGGCGGCCAGTACATGTGCCAGGCGCCTCGCAAGGCTGGCCGAATCGTGCTCGAGATCGACCCGCGTCACGCCGGCAATCAAAACGCCCGCGCCGCGGTTCTCAAGATCCATTTCAACACACTCGTGCAGACCCTCAAGAAGAACGGCTTCACCAACCTGAAAGGTGAGCCCCCCAGCTTCGAGCCTCCGATTCCGGACAACGTCAGCTACACCGTCGCGGGAACCACTGCGACCGGCCAGGCGCGGGTTTTCAACGGCCACAGCATTTTCGGAAACCATACCTATTTTCTGCAAGTCGTTTCCACCACCCTCCCGGACGCCGAGCAGCTCGGCAACGTCGCCAAAACCCTGAAGGAGCCGCAGGAAAAGCCGGGGGAGTAGTTATTCAAAGTGAGCGGTTTGGCATGAGCGTCGATCCGCCGCTCGTCGCCGCTTGCGGTTTGGCGGGGATTGCGCGCCGACCGCGAAACCGCAAGCGGCGTGCAGACGGCTGGGCTACGTCAGCGTTTTCTTACCGACCCGACGACTTCGCAGGCAAGCTTGTCGGCGCAGTCGAAGGCAGGGTGGTGGCGACGGTGCTCCGCGCGTTGTGGGGAAACGCCATCCAGAGGGTGAGGATCATCATCACCCCGCCGAGGCAGAGCTTCGTGAGCGTGCCAAGCAGGCGGCCGCTGGCGGCGCCAAAACCGACGTAAGCCGAATGCCCGACTTCCCGACCCCCTGACAACTCGCCGATCATCGCCCCCGCGAATGTGCCGACCAGGACGCCGATCAGTGTGCTGATGATCGGAACGGGAACCAGGCTAAGGAAAATCCCTCCCAGGATTCCGCCGATCAACGCCCCCCACATCCCCCGGCGGCCGGCACCGGCCTTTTTGGCGCCGCCGCTCTGAAAGCCCAGTTCGATGATTTCGCCAAGGGCCGCCATCACCAGCAGGACTATTAGCGTCCGAAGGCCGATGAATCGGAAGTGCGTCGCCGCGGCGTACAGCCCCGACGACAGCAGCATCAACCACAACCCCGGCAACGTCATCACGGTGATCGCCAGCCCGCACAGCAGGAACACCAGCAGCAGAATGTAGAGAAGGATGTTGAGCATGGATTCGATCTACGCGCCGGTCGCGCCGCCGCGGCCCAGATGCGGCTTAAGTTGCGCACGCGCCTTGCCCTCCGCTGTGTCACTCTTCACGGTTCGTCTCCGAGTCCTCTTTTTCCCGGTGCTTCGATTTCGCTTCCGACGCCTCGCGCAATTGCCGCAGCTCCCGCGCGGTGAGCGGTCGAAACTGCCCCGGCGGCAAACCTTCAATCGTAAGCGGCCCCATTCGAATTCGCGTCAAGTCCCTCACCTTGTGCCCCAGCCCGGCGAGCATCCTCCGCACCTGGCGGTTGCGCCCCTCGCGAATGGTAATCTCCAGCACGCTGCGGTCGCGCGACCGGCGGGCGATTTTCACGTGGCTGCGACCGGTCTTGAATCCTGTGCCCCTCTTGTCCCCCAGCCAGATTCCCTTTTCCAGCTCTTGCACCGTCGCCGGTGTAATGAAGCCGTCGATCACCGCGCGGTAGGTCTTGGGCACGCCGTAGCGCGGATGGGTCAGCCGGTTGGTCAGGTCGCCGTCGTTGGTCAACAGAAGCAGCCCCTTTGAATCGGCATCCAATCGCCCGACCGGGTAAACCCGCGCCGAAAAATTGGGCGGCAGCAGGTCGATCGCCCGCGTCTGCGCGCCCTGGGCGACGTTGGTGCTGTACACGCCGCGCGGCTTGTTCATGAGCAGGTAAACGCGATCGGAGCTTCGCCGGCCTTTGAAACGAACGCGCTCGCCGTCGACCTCGATCTCATCGGAACCGGGATCGACCAGGATGGGAAGCTCCGTGGCAACGCGCCCGTTCACCGCGACTCGCCCCTGCCGGACCATTTCCTCGACCGCGCGCCGCGAAGAGACGCCCGCATTAGCCAGCACTTTTTGAATCCGCTCTTTCATCATCGGATTGTAGCAGCACGCTTCGCGTGCCTTCGCTTTGCCGGAATCACGAGGGGAAAGTCACTTCAAGCCAGGCGCAACCGGCGTCGACCTCGACGTGCGGCGCTCGCGCAGCAGCCGGGATCAGTACCACCTCTCCGTGGTTCACGGGAACCCAGTCATCGCCAGTTCGGACACAACCGGCCCCCTCAACCACGATCAGCACGCAAGGCCGCTCCTGCTCTAATTTCTGAGTCCCCTTCGACAGGGTCCGGCGGTGAAGGCTGAAAAAAGGCGACTCGACCAGAGTCGACGATGCCACATCCACCGCCTTCACCGCGCCGCTCGCGCCAAAATCGATGCATTGCAAAGCTTCCTCAACGTGCAGCTTTCGCTGCGCGCCCGTCGACGGATTGATCCTCCCAAAATCGTATACGCGGAATGTCGTGTCGCTCGGCGTCTGCACCTCCGCCACCAGCATTCCGGCGCCCAAGGCATGCACCGTGCCACTGGGAAGATAGAAGCAGTCGCCGGCTTCGGCTGAGACAGACTCGATGAGCCGGTCGACCGTGCCGTTGCGCAGCGCCCGCTCGAACTCGTTTCGCGTAATCTGCGGCTTCAACCCTCCCAGCAGCCGCGATCGTGGATCGGTCTGAATCACATACCAGGCTTCGGTCTTCAGGTGCGCGCTCGGGTTGGCGTCGACGTAGGTCTGATCGGGATGCACCTGCACCGACAAATCCTCCCGGGCGTCGAGAAACTTGATCAGAATCGGGAATTGGCCGTGTTGTCCGGAAAGGGAAATCGAGCCGTACAGATCGGCCCCCAGCTCCTGGACCGCCCAGTGCAATGACCGCCCGGTCAGCGCCCCGTTGGCAATTTCGCTGCTCACCCATTGGTCCGAGTTCTCCACCACGCCCGGCGGAAAATCGTACAGCTCCCAGCTCTCCCCAATCAGCTTTCCCGTCGGCAAGGGCTTGCCCAGAACCGTGTCGAGCTTGTGCCCGCCCCAGATCTTCTCCACGAATCGCGGTCGGAACTTCAGCGGATAAACTTTCGCGCTCGATGACATTGGCTTTGAACTTTCGGTCCGTAAGATTCCCGAACGGGAAACCAGTGATAAGTAAAACGCCTCACGCTCGCAACCGCACATGACAACAACCGACGGACCGCATTCGACAAACGGACAGATGAAGCACTTCGTGGTCGACACCAACGTCCTGCTTCACAATCCCAACGCCCTTTTCATGTTCGCCGACAACGAAGTCGTTATCCCCTTCGACGTCATTGAGGAGCTGGACAAATTCAAGGCCGCCACCGACGACCTGGGCCGCAACGCCCGCACCGTCATCCGCCATCTCGACGCCCTGCGCAGCACCGGGAACATTTCCGAAGGCGTCTTCGTCCCCCAGACGGGCGGCCGCGTTCGCATCGTGCTCGAAGAAGACCAGAAGCTCTGCCCCGGCCTCACCGCCAATACGCCCGACAACCGGATCATCTGTTGCGCCATGTCCCTCAAACAGCAGGGCCACCGCGTCGTCTTCATTACCAAGGACATCAACGCCCGCATCAAGGGCGATGCGCTGGGCCTCGATACCGAGGACTTTGAGGCGCAGAAAGTTGATTTCGATCATCTGTATACCGGCTGGCGCGAATATTCCGTGCCTTCCAAGGTCATCGACCGGCTCTTCAGCGAAAAGCAGGCGCGAGTCGAAGGGCTCGAGCTTTACGCCAATCAGTTCGTGCTGTTGAAGGACGAGCAGGACCCCAATCACACCGCGTTAGCGCGTGCCCGGAGTGAGCCGGGCACGATCGTGCCGGTGCGCCCTCGGCGCGGGCCGGTCTTCGGAATCCTTCCGCGCAATTTGCAACAGACAATGGCCATGGACCTGCTGCTGGATGATTCGGTGAAGCTGGTTTCGCTGATCGGCGCAGCGGGAACAGGCAAGACGCTGCTCGCCTTGGCCGCGGGTATGACCAAAGTGCTCAACGAGCAGGTCTATCAGAAACTTCTGTGTGCCCGCCCGATCATGCCGCTGGGCCGCGACATCGGCTACTTGCCCGGCGACAAGGACCAGAAGCTGACCGCCTGGATGCAGCCGATCTTCGACAATATGGCCTACCTGCTTTCCAACCGCCTGAGCGGCGACGGCCAGCACGCCCAGCACGCCTCCCTCTCCAGCGTCGAGCAGCGCATTACGCAGCTCATGGAAAGCGGCCAGGTGGTCCTCGAACCCCTCACCTACATCCGCGGCCGCAGCATCCCCCACCAGTTCATGATCGTCGACGAATCGCAGAACCTCACCCCCCACGAGGTGAAAACCATCGCCAGCCGCGTCGGCGAAGGAACCAAACTGGTCCTCACCGGCGACGCCACCCAGATCGATAATCCCTACCTCGACTCCAGCAGCAACGGCCTGTCCTACCTCGTCGAGCGCCTCAAAGGCAAGCCCATCGTCGGCCACATCACCCTTGGCAAAAGCGAGCGCTCCGAACTGGCCAGTCTTGTGACCGCGGAGTTGTGAGGTGCTGCAATCGCCCGCGCAGCAGGCGACTTCAAGCCAGTTGGCGGCGGAAGCGTTTGGCGCCGCCCGTGACAGCAAGAAGGCCTAGCAGGGCCAAGCCGCCCCACAGGGAAGGGGGAAGCGGAGTCGCCACGCCGAACACCTGCACGTTGCCGTCGGAATTCTTGTCCCAGCCCGCGGAAAAAGGAGACGTCCCGACGGGTGTTCCGGAGGAGTACCAGGTTTCCACGTCCTGGCTTGAGTTGTTGACGTGGAGCCAAAGGAACTGTCCGTCGGCGCCATCCTGCGTCGACCCGCTTAGCGGGCCGTTCGAAGCGTGCAGGAATGGATTGACGTAGCCTGATCCGCTGGGTGTCCAGGGGCCGTTGAGGAAGAAATCGAAGGTTTGTCCCACGTTAAGGTCCACGTTGACGGAAAAGTCGACCTGGTAGAGCGAATGAAACGTGCCGCTGGTTCCCTGATAATCCGACCCATCGGAGTAGTGCACTTGTGCGGCGTTGAATGTATTGGAGAGCGAGTCCATCGTGGAGCTGCCCGCGACGCCGCCCAGGAGGGACAGGCCGGTTGGCAACGTGCTGCCGCCGACAACCCACACGCGAATATCGTCGATATGGTAAGGGCCGGACCCGGCCAGTGTGAAGTCATCGCCGGGAAGGTAGTAGTTGGTGGGGGCGTTGGTGTTTTCACTGTCGGCCCACGCGACATTGCTGCGGCTCGGGCCCGCGGCGTTGTTCAGGTTCGCAGTGGGCAGCCCGCGATCGAATAGCAGGCTGTCGGCCATCGCCGACGTCCCCGAAACCAATCCCAAGCCGACGATGACACCCAGAATCCGACCGCCAACCTTCATGACCTCCTCCTCTCCGGCCGCTCGCGTGGCCGTTTTGGTAACAGCAGACTGAACAATCGTGGAAAGCCCTGTCCCGTCCAACTCCCCGGCAGAGAACAACTCCAGTGTCTACCGAGGGGAGCGAGTTTCTATCAACAGAACAACGCACATCAAACGAAAAGATTCTGACCCATCTTATGGTTGTTAATATTTTGCGACAGAATGATGTCGGAGTTGCCGTTCATTCAAGTGGGAGCATCTCAAGACAAAGGTTACGGATGAGCTTGAATCGCCATATGGCGTCGAAGGCGTATCGATTCGCCCGCATGGAAAAGCTGCGCGGCCATGCTATACTGCGGCGACCTGTCGCACGTCGACAGGGGCCCGCCAACATGCCTCAGAACCATGCTGACGGGAAAACGCGTGTAAGTCGATGCCGTGATGAAGGCTCGGGCGGGTTGCCCGGGCGGCGGATCGTCGCTTCGCATGTTTTGAGACGATCCTGCCTCCGCGCGGGTCGTTAGAAAGCGTTTGACTCATGGCCCGATACATCGGACCGAAGGTGAAGTTGTCACGCCGGGTTGGCGCGCCGATCGCCGACATTCCCAAGCACACGGCCAAGGAACTCCAGTTGCCCGGGATGCACGGCTATCGTGGCCGTCGCACGACCGAGTACGGCGTTCGGCTGACCGAAAAGCAGAAGCTCCGCTACTACTACGGCATGCTGGAGCGGCAATTCCGCAAGTTCCTCCAGATCGCCAAGAAATCCAAAGGCAACACTGCTAAGACGCTGATACAGCTCCTGGAATGCCGGCTGGACAACGTGCTTCGCCGGCTGGGCGTGGCGCGAACGATCTGGGGCTGCCGGCAGATCGTGGCCCATGGCCACGTGCTGGTGAACGGCCGCAAGACCGACATCGCCAGCTTCCGGGTTGAGCCGGGAATGACCATCACATTTAAGGAAGGAATTCACAAGCTGCTCCGCGACAACATGGAACAAAATGCCGGGCACAATGTTCCCAACTGGCTGGAATGGAACCCCGCGCAATTGACCGCGAAAGTCAACGCACTGCCGGTCCCGGAAGACGTACCGTTTGAAGTGAATATGAACCTGATCATCGAGTTCTATCGGTGATGAGCGAGTAGGCAGTAGGCGGAGAAATACACGGGACACAGACGCAGGAGACCCGCCCGGCTTTGCCGCGGCGGGTTTTCTGTTTCTTTAGCAGGTGCGCGCTTGGAACTGCCTACCGCCTACTGCCTTTCCCATCTTGCCTGTTTCCGCAGAGGTCTGATAATGCGGGGGAAATATGGCAGGGAGGGGCTATGTGGGCGACTACTCATCGGCTCGCGAAGGAGGGGTTGGCTCAAGTTGCGGAAAGCTTGGGCCGATGGTTGAATGGGAAAGCTGGGAAACCCGGTCAATCAATTCCGGTAACTCGGGTCCCGCCGCGTACGACGGATCGGATCGCGGGTCGCGTCAGGGAGCAATCAATATGAAGACGGTTTTCACCACGGGCGAGGCGGCAGACATCTGCAAAGTGTCGCAGCAGACGATCATTCGTTGCTTCGACAGCGGACGGCTGAAGGGGTTCCGGGTTCCGGGGAGCCGGTTTCGCAGGATTCCGCGCGAGGCGTTGATCGCGTTCATGAAGGACAACAACATTCCGCCGGACGCTTTGGACAGCGGAAAGCAGAAGGTCCTGGTGGTGGATGATGATCCGGAGATTGTGGAGTTGTTCGTCGACGTGCTCGAACGGGACGGGCGCTTCGAGGTCAAGACCGCCAATACAGGGTATGACGCCGGCGTCCTGACTCAGGAGTTTGTCCCCGATTTGATCATTCTCGACTACATGCTGCCGGACATCAACGGCAACGTCGTCTGCGCGACCATCCGCAAGAATCCCAATTTCGAGCACATGAAAATCGTGATCGTGTCCGGTGTCGTCAACCAGGACGAGATCAATGAGCTGCTCAAAGCCGGAGCGGACGAATTCGTCAAAAAGCCGTTCAATATTGAAAAGCTGATTGAGCGGATCGGCGAATTGCTGACGGTGTAGGGGCACAGCGGCTCGCCAACTTTCGCCCACTGCGCCATGCCAGATCTCAAAGAAAAGCGGGTCGAATTGATCCTCCAGCAACTGGAGGACCTGCCGACGCTGCCGGCGGTGGCGGTGCGGCTGCTGGAAGTCACATCCGACGAAAAATCGTCGCTGGACGATGTGGTTTCTCTCATCGCCAGCGATCCTTCGTTAACCACCCGCGTGCTCCAACTGGTTCATCGTGCCGACGTGGGCGTTCGCGGGGAAGTCAAATCCATCGATCGCGCGGTGGTGCTGCTGGGGTTCGAGGCGGTCCGCAGCGCGGTGCTGGCGATTTCAGTCTTTCAATCCTTCGGAAGCGTCTCGGAACGTCGATCGCCCCATTTCAGTCGCGATGATTTCTGGAAACATTGCGTGGCGACGGCGTGCTGCGCCGAGCTGCTGGCGCTGGCCGCGGGCGGAGGCCGGCGCGGGCCGGGAACCCTTGCCCCGTCGGACGCGTTCATCTGCGGGCTGCTGCACGACCTGGGCAAGATCGCATTGGAGACCATTCTTCCCAAGAGCTTCAGCCGCGTGGTCGAGGCGGCGGACCTGCTGCGCGGGAACATCGCCGACGTCGAGCGCAGCGTCATCGGGCTGGACCATATGGTGGTCGGCAAGCGACTGGCCGAGCGATGGAACCTGCCGGTGAGCGTGCGCGATTGCGCCTGGCTGCACGGGCAGGTTCCGCAGGCGCTGCCGGCGACCGTCGCCGAGCCCCGGCTGGTCAACCTGATCACCCTGGCCGACATGCTCGTCCGCGAGCAGCACCTGGGCTACAGCGGAAATTACACCTTCAGCGTCCCGCGGGCGGTGCTGCTGGAGGCGCTGGGCATCACGGCGCAGCAGGTCGATGAGGCGATGAAACGGCTGGTCGAGCAGATCGAGCCGCGGGCGCGGGCGCTGGGGCTGGGGCAGGCCAGCTCGGGCGAGCTGTATCAGCAGGCGCTGGCGCAGGCCAACCGCGAGCTGGGGCGGATCAGCGGACAGCTTGCCTCGCGGAACCGGCGGCTTTCGGTGCGGGCGAAATTCTTCGAGGCGCTGAGCGGATTTCAGAGCGGGCTGCGTGCCGATGCCTCGCCGCAGACGGTGTTGCACGCGATCGCCCAGACCGCGATCGGCGTGCTGAACGTGCCGGTCGCCGCCGTCTTCTCGCTTCCACCGACCCAGCAGTTTGCCGAGACGCTGGTTTGCGATCAGACCGGTACCGTAGTGGAGAATTCACTGGTCGATTTGCTCGTGAATCCCGCTAGCGCCGCCGAAACGGGCGAGCCGGCGCTGGCCAAGCCGATGCGTCCGGCCAAGCCCGCCGCGGGCGACGGACCGGTTTTGTCGACCGGTGAAGAGCTGGAGTGGTTCGAGTCGGCGATCTCACCGCGGCTTCCACATCAGCAGCGATATTGGCTCTGCCTGAAAGCCGATGGGCAATGCATCGGGGGCGTGGTGTGGGGCGGGGAGCGGGGTGAAGCGCAGCGGCTCAGCCCGCAGGCTCACGAGATTACCGTCATCGCCAGCGGCTGGAGCCTGGCGCTGCGCACGGCGCAGATCCGCGAGGAAGCGCGGACTCTGTCCGAGCAGCTTGCCGAATCCAACCGCCAGCTCCAGAACGCGCAGGCGGAACTGCTTCGCAGCAAGACGATGATCACGGTGGGTGAAATGGCCGCGGGAGCGGCCCACGAGATGAACAATCCGCTGGCGGTAATCAGCGGGCGATCGCAGTTGCTGGCGAGCCAATTATCCGACCCGAAACTGAAGGCGGCGGCGAGCCTGATCTTCGAGCAATCGCACCGGCTCAGCGCGATTATCAGTGAGCTGATGGATTTTGCCAAACCCCAGCCGCCAGCCGTGCAACCGGCGGAACTGGCGGACGTGGTGGGGCGGGCCGTTTCCGATGCCAAGGCCGTGGCCGATCCGGCCGATAGGCGGATTGAAGTCGCGATCGGGCAGGTGCCCAGCGTGCTGGTGGACGCCCGGCAGGTCGCCGCGGCGCTCAAAGAGGTGGTGGAGAACGCGATCCACGCCACCGAGCCGCAAAGCGGTCAGATCGAGATCACCGCGGCGCACGATCCATATTCGGCGCGCGTGGTCGTGACGGTGTCGGACAACGGCAGCGGCATGGATGAGGAGACGACACGGCGAGCGTTCGATCCGTTTTTCAGCGCCAAGCCGGCGGGCCGACGCCGCGGACTGGGGCTGGCCAAGGCGCTGCGATGGCTGGAAGCCAGCGGCGCCTCGATTCGATTAGAAAGCCGCCGCGGCCAGGGAACAAGGGCCATCATCCTGCTTCCCGCAGTCCCGGCGGCCGCTGCGACATCGCAGAGTCTGGGAGCCGTGGAGCCAGAGGAGCGTAAGGCTGCGGGGCTGTGAGGGAGATGCAGATTTGCGATTTGCAATTGGCGATTTGCGATTGACGGGAGAAACGTTGCTTCCAATCGCAAATCGCAAAATCGGCAATCGCAAGCCTTAAGGAGAGGGAGCTATGCCGGCAGTGGTGACGGAGTCCAAGGCCAGGGTGAGCAGTCCGCCGCGCGTTCTGATCGTCGATGACGAGCCGGACGTGATCGAGCTGATGCGGGACCTGGTCGTCAAGCAGATCGATTGCCGGGTCTCGGCGGCCTCGTCGCTCAAAGAAGCGAGGAAATTGCTGGCCGACGGCGGCGCCGATCTCCTGGTCATCGACCTGAACCTCCCGGACGGCGACGGGATCTCCCTCTTGCCGGCGCTCCACGATGCCCGGCCCACCGCCAGCGCCATCGTGATCACCGGCCGGCCCAGCCTCGACGGCGCCATCAGCGCCATTCGCAGCGGGGCGATCGATTTCGTTCCCAAGCCCTTCTCCGCCCAGCACATCATCGATCGGGTTCGCGCCGCCATCGAGCGGCAGGGCGAGCTGGCCAAGCGCGAGAAACGCGTCGACCGCCTGCGCGACGCCGTTCGACGGCTCAACGATTCCCGCAAAACGATCAGCAAGAAAGTCGACCTGTTGTGCAACGACCTGGTCGGCGCATACGGCGAGCTCTCGCGGCAAATCGACACCGTCCGCCATGAAGAAGGTTTTCGCAAACAGATCGCCAAGGCCGACGACCTGGAACAACTCCTGTGCCATTCGATGGACTGGCTGCTTCGGCAGATCGGGTATTCCAACGTTGCCGTCTATCTCGCCGCCGACGACGGGGTCTTCCAACTCGGCGCTTACATGAAGTACACGGTCTCGGGCGAACCGCTGGTGACCGATGCCCTTCGCCGGGTCATGGTGCCGCTGGCGAACAAGAACGGATTGATTCACCTTCGCGGCCGCGAGCTGGCCGATCGCATGAGCACCAAGGAAATGGAGAACTTCCACAACCAGGACCTGCTGGCGGTGAATTGCACTTATCTGGGCGAATCGCTGGCGTCGCTGGTTTTTTTCCGCGACGAGCGAGCGCCGTTCACGGATGACGATATGGCGCTGCTCAAGCAGATCGGCCCGGTGTTCGCCGTCGAGTTGGCGACGATCGTGCGCGAGACACAGGGGCAGACCCCGTTCGACGACGCTGATTTTGGGGGCGACACCAAGTCTCCGGACCCAAACGCCAAGAAGAAGCCGCCCAAGAAGGACCCCGCCGACTGGTGGAAACGCGGCGAACAGCCACCGTTCTAGTATTTGCAACTGCCAATTGCGATTGGCAATTTGTCAAGCCTGCGGTGTGCTTTTTTCAATCGCAAATTGCAAATCGCAAATCGCAAATCTCGACCGAATTTTCCGACCACTTCCGCGGCGGCGAACGTATAATTCCTGCATTGCTCCGAGATGCGGAGTCGATAACAAGACAAGTACGGATGCTTCTGCGATGTTTGTGATTCGAGGACATTTTTGGTTAAACCGATAAGCAACCCCAGGGGATAGCCGCCGGTGTGACGCATGCCCGCAGGCCGCTCATGCAGTATGGGTGAGCGGCAGGACGGGAAGCAGATGGCCGGGCGACAGGAGAACCCTCCTGATCGGCATATCACCCACTTTTTTACAAGGGTTTGACTGAGCGTTCTCACACGGCATTGGCGGATCTATCCGTATCAGGCGGCGGGCTCGGCTTTTATCACACGGCCCTGACGACACGGCTCTGACGGCGCCGTGTCTCTTTTTGCGCGGGATGTCGCAGCAAAAAACCGTGCGTGCATATTCCCTTACCGCGCGGCTATACTCTCCAAACACATCCTTCATACTCGGAGGCAGGAATGTCGGGCACGGCCCATGAGATTGACGCGAACAAGCCCCTCGAAGACCTGGATCACTGGGAGGAGTTTCTTAAAGACCGCTATCCAGAGCCCGACGCCAACGGCAATCCTGAGCCCGATTCGGGCAAGAAATGGAAAAAGGTCACGAATAAGTTCCGCGATTACCGCGCCGAAGCCCGCCCGAGCGTGAAGGAGTTCTACCGGCTCAATCACACGTTCCAGACATTCGATTTCGTACAATCCAAACGCCGCGAGTTTCTTTCGCTGGACAAGCGCAAGATGGGCGTCTGGGAGGCGATGGAATACCTGAACACGCTGGTGGACGACAGCGATCCCGACACCGATTTGAGCCAGATCGAGCATCTGCTCCAGACCGCCGAGGCGATCCGCCGCGACGGGCATCCGCGCTGGATGATCCTGACCGGCTTGATCCACGACTTGGGAAAGATCCTGTGCCTCTGGGGCGAGCCGCAGTGGGCGGTGGTGGGGGACACATTTCCGGTCGGCTGCGGGTATTCCGACAAGGTCGTGTTCCCCGAGTTTTTCACGCAGAACCCTGACTATCAGATCCCCTCGTATCAGACTTCATGCGGGGTGTACAAGGAAGGTTGCGGGCTGGACAACGTCCATCTGTCCTGGGGCCATGACGAGTACATGTATCACGTCACCAGGGACTTTCTGCCGGTGGAAGCCCAGTACATGATCCGCTATCACTCGTTCTACGCCGCCCACAAGGAGCGGGCGTACACGCACCTGATGGACGAGCAGGACCGGCAGATGTTCGGCTGGGTTCGCAAGTTCAATCCATACGACCTGTATTCCAAGGGGGAGGACAAGCCCAGCGTGGGAAAGCTACGGCCTTTCTATCAGGAACTGATCGCGGAATACTTCCCCGAGAAGATTAACTGGTAGCGCTACGCCGCCGCGGGCCAGGGTCGAAGCAACTCGGTGCGCAGGAAGGCACAACCGATCAGGTGGTTGTCGCCGTCATACGGCGTGCAGTGGATGACCCGCATGCGCGTCGTCCAACGGAAGGGGCCGACCTCCACGCGAATCTGAAGCCGGTCGCCGACATCCATTCGCTGGGATGAGTGAAAGCGGGTTCCGGCAATCGAAATATCAACCAGGCTGACCTTCGCCGGGGGCGCTTTGGCGCCGTCGATGTGCACCAGGGCATGGGCGGTCATGCGATCCCGTTTGAATTTGCGACGCTCGACGAAATGTTTCCGCGCCGCGTTCGGAAGGGGGATTTGGACGGGCGGCGGTTCCGCCGGCGGCGCATCCGCGGGAGCTTTTTCGAGAACGGTCGGCGAGGTTGCCGGCGCGCGGATGGCCGGCTCCGGCAGTTTATCCGACTCGGGTTTGTCAGCCTTGCGGGCGGCGGGCGCGGCGGGGGCCGACGGCTTGGCCGGCCGCCTGACAAACGGGAACTCCGGCGGGAACTCCACCATATAGCCCCTATCGGCCGCTTCCGCCGCACACCTTATCATCCGGCCACCGCGCTCCTCCAAATTCAACTCGCCTTTCCAATCCGATAGAAACCTGCCCACGGCGACCCATAACATTCGGTTCTTCCACTGTTGAAAAGGAAATAGCAATGTCACAGATTCCCAATCCTTACCAGCCTTCGCGTCCGCTGGACTATGCCGGCCAACTGGACGCGGGGGTTGTGGCGCGGTTCTTCAATTCGGTCTACGCCTGGATGGCCGCCGGGCTGGCGGTAACCGCCGCCGTCGCCTGGTGGGTGTCGACGCAGCCGCAGTTGATGGCCCAGATCTTTCACGGCCCGGTTCTGTTCCTGCTCGTTATTGTGCAACTCGGGCTGGTGGCGGCCGTAGCCGGTGCCGTGAATCGCATCAATGCAACCGCCGCGACGGTGCTGTTCATGCTCTACTCGGCGCTCAATGGCTTGACGTTGTCGGGAATTCTGCTGGTGTACACACACGCGCTGATCGCGTCGGCATTCGTGATCACCGCCGGTACGTTCGCGGCGATGAGCTTGTACGGTTTCGTGACCCGTCGCGATCTCACCAGCCTGGGCGCGCTGCTGTTCATGGCCCTCATCGGGCTGGTTCTGGCGTCGGTCGTCAGTATTTTCTGGCATCCAACCTGGCTGACCGTCGCGATCAACTACGTCGGCGTGCTGATCTTCGTCGGGCTGACGGCCTACGACACGCAGCGCCTTAAATACATCGCGCTTCAGACGGGCAATGATCCGGCGCTGGCGGCGCGACTGTCGATCAGCGGCGCGCTGAGGCTGTACCTGGACTTCCTCAACCTGTTCCTGTTCATCTTGAGCATTCTCGGCGGCGGCAACCGCCGACAGTAAGCGAAAGACAGGCGGGCGAGGCTTCCGCCGTGCCGATTTTGTGGTGCAGGCCTTCGAGCCTGCACCGCCGGTTCGAAGAGGACTTAGCCTTGGCCGGAGCCTCGCCGCCTCGCCCTACCCAACTGACCTGGCGTCCGCGGTAAGATGCTCGCCGTCCATGACGGCCGAGAATCTCTACCAACTCGCCACCGAGCATTACCAGGCAGGGCGGTTTGCTGAGGCGGAGTCGCTGTATCGTCAATTGCTGACACTTGCGCCGGAGCATGCCGATGCGCTGAATTCGCTGGCAGTGTTCGCGCAGCGAGCCGGGCGTGGCGAGGAAGCCGAGCGACTGTTTCGGCGGGCAATCGCCGCTCGACCGGACGAAACCAGCTTCCATCACAATCTCGCCCTGGTGCTCGAGGACCAGGGCCGGCTCGAAGAGGCGATCGAGCAACACCGGCAGGTCCTGGGCGCCAACCCCCAGCACGCCCCCTCGCAATTCAACCTCGGATTCGCCCTGGTTCAACTGGGCCGTTACGACGAAGCGATGGTGGCCCTCAGCCGCGCCCTGGAATTGCGCCAGGATGTCGCACAGGCGCATTTTGTAATGGGATCGCTGCTGCGGGAACGGGGAGAAATGCAACCGGCGGTTTGGCACCTTCGGCGGGCGGTCGAGCTTCAGCCCAACATGCCCGAGGCGCACACCAACCTGGGGATCGCCCTGCGGGCGTCGGAAAAACCGGACGAAGCGATCGCCGAGTATCGCGCCGCGATAACGTTGCGGCCCGACGATCCGGAGGGCTTGAGCAATCTCGGTCAGATTTTGACCGAAACCGGCCGCTTCGACGAATCGCTCGATTGTTTTCGCAAGGCCGAAGCGCTGGGCGGCGGGCCGCGGGTGGCATCGAACCTTCTGTACTCGATTCTGTTCAATCCCAAAATCGATGCACATGCGAGCTATCAGGAGCACGTGCGCTGGAACCAGACCCATGCCGCGCCGCTTGCCGCCGCCAGCGAGCCGCAAAAGGTGAGCGGACAGCCGGAGCGGTTTCGGATCGGGTACGTCTCGCCCAATTTCCGCAATCACGTGGTCGGCCGGTTTCTGCTGCCGCTGTTTTGCCACCATGATCACGTGGAATTCGAGATTATCTGTTATTCCGACGTGACGCATCCGGATTCGATCACCGAGCAGCTTCGCGCCTGCGCCGGCATCTGGCGCGAAACCGCGGGATTGTCGGATGAGGAGTTGGCGCGGCTGATCCGGGCCGATCGGATCGACATCCTGGTCGATCTGAACATGCACATGGAAGGGAGCCGGCTGCTGGCCTTCGCCCGCCGGCCGGCGCCGGTGCAGGCGACGTACCTGGCTTATGCCGGCACCACAGGCCTCGAGACGATGGACTGGAGGCTCACCGACTCGTATCTCGAGCCATCCTCGACCAACGAGGCGCAGCCGCCCGAATTCCGCTACTCCGAGCGATCGATGTTGATAGGCCGGAGTTACTGGTGCTACCCGATGCCGCTGGAGGCGCCGACGCCGGGTCCGTTGCCGGCGCTGGTGGCGGGGCACGTCAGCTTCGGCTGCCTCAACGCCTTTCCCAAAATCAATGCTGCTGTCCTTGAGCTCTGGGCGGCGATCCTGCGCCGGGTGAGCGGTTCCAGGCTCATCTTGCACGCACCGGAAGGAAGTCATCGCGAGGCCGTCACTGGGAAACTTCTTGCCGAGCAAATCAATCCGCAGCGAGTGCAGCTGGTCGCGCGAACGTCGGGCTCAAATTATTTCGCCCTGTATCGTTCGATTGACATCGCCCTGGACCCGTTTCCGTATCCCGGCGGCACAACCTCGTGCGATGCGCTGTGGATGGGTGTGCCGGTCGTCACGCTTAGTGGGCAGAGCGCGATTTCCCGCGCGGGGGTGAGCATCCTCTCGAACGTCGGCTTGCCGGATCTGGTCGCGCGAACGCCTTCAGAGTATCTGCAACTTGCCATCGAGCTTGCGTCGGATTTGCCCCGACTGGCGGGATTACGAGGCGCACTTCGCGAGCAGATGCATCATTCGCCACTGATGGACGCCAAACGATTTGCTCGTGATATCGAAGAGGCTTACCGGCGGATGTGGACCGAGCGACTGCTTGGCGCCGGCCGAGCGGATGACCAGTCCTGACCTGCCGCGAAAATCTTTCGACTGCCACAAATGGCAAACGCTCCGCACCGAGGGGAAGCGGACTGCCAGCCTGACAGCCGAGCCACGATAGGAGATCCGGGTTCGTGGCGCATAACACATGAATGAATATGGCGTTAGCAACAAGGAAGACCCAGTCTTCTGATAGGCATCAGGTTTGTTGATGCGCTGGCGCAGCTCTCTCAAGAGCGCCAAGGGTCGCGCCTCGGGTTTAGATCCCGCGCGGCGGAGATTTCTCTAAAGATTAATTGCGTTTTAAAGGAGCGAATCGAATGGCCGCAAAGATTCTCGAATTTGATGCCGACGCCCGCAAATCGCTGTTGGAAGGTGTGACCAAACTCGCCCGGGCGGTCAAGGCGACGCTCGGCCCCAAAGGCCGCAACGCTGTTCTCGACAAAGGCTGGGGCGCCCCCACGGTCACCAAAGACGGCGTCACCGTCGCCGAAGAGATCGAACTGAGCAACAAGTTCCAGAACATCGGGGCCAAGCTGGTGAAAGAGGCGGCAAGCAAGACCAGCGACGTCGCCGGAGACGGAACCACCACGGCCACTGTCCTGGCCGAGGCCATCTTCCGCGAAGGTTATCGCAACCTCACCGCCGGCGCCGACGCCATGGCCCTGGCTCGCGGCATCCGCAGGGCGGTCGACGCGGTCATCGAAAACCTCAAGAAACAGTCCAAGCCCATCTCGGGCAAGGCCGACATCGCCAACGTCGCCTCCATCAGCGCCAACAACGACCGCGAGATCGGCACCATCATGGCCGATGCCTTCGAGCGCGTCGGCAAAGACGGCGTCATCACCGTCGAAGAAGGCAAGTCGCTGGAAACCTTCGTCGACGTTGTCGAGGGAATGCAGTTCGATCGCGGCTACCTCTCACCCAATTTCGTCACCAATCCCGATGAGATGATCTGCGAAATCGAGAAAGCCTTTGTTCTGGTCTACGAGGACAAGATTTCTTCCGCGACGAAGCTGATCCCGCTGCTGGAAAAAATTCAGAAGGCCAAGCGGCCGCTCCTGGTGATCGCCGAGGACGTCGAGGGCGAGGCACTGGCGACGCTGGTGGTCAATAAGCTTCGCGGAATCCTCAATGTCTGCGCGGTCAAGGCGCCGGGCTACGGCGACCGCCGCAAAGCGATGCTCGAAGACATCGCCATCCTCACCGGCGGCACCGCCGTCATGAAAGACCTGGGCATCGAGCTGGATAAAGTCGAAATCCATCAGCTCGGCCAGGCCAAGCTCGTCCGCGTCGACAACGACAACACGACGATCATCGAAGGGGCCGGCGACACCAAGTCGATCCAGGGCCGAATCGAACAGATCCGCCGCGAGATCGAAGTCACCACAAGCGACTACGACCGCGAGAAGCTACAGGAACGTCTGGCCAAGCTGGCCGGCGGCGTGGCCCAAATCAACGTCGGCGCCGCCACTGAAGCCGAGCTGAAAGAGAAGAAGGCCCGTATCGAAGACGCGCTGCACGCGACTCGCGCAGCCGTGGCCGAGGGTGTCGTTCCGGGCGGCGGGGTCGCGCTGATCCGCGCCATGAAAGCGCTCAATGGTGGCAGCAACCTGAAGCTCGAGGGGGACGAAGCCGCGGGCGTCAAGATCGTCCGCCAGGCGCTGACCGCGCCGCTCAAGCAGATCGCCGAGAATGCCGGCACGTCGGGTTCGGTGGTCGTCCGCCGGGTGATGGAATCGAAGGATAACGACGGCTTCAATGCCCTCACCGGCGAGTACGTCGACGTCGTCAAGGCCGGCATCATCACCCCGACCAAGGTCGAGCGGACCGCCCTTCAGAACGCCGCCGAGGTGGCCATCCTCCTGCTCACCACCGACTGCATCGTGGTCGAAAAGCCCAAGGCCAAGGACGAAGGCGGCGACCATCACCATGACCACGGCGGTGGCATGGGCGGAATGGGCGGCATGGGAGACATGATGTGAGCCAGGTGCCCGCCTGTTGCACCAACTGACTACAGACAACTGACGAGTGACAAATGACCAAGGACAAACCCATGAAACTCAAACCCCTTGCAGATCGTGTGATTGTGCGGCAATCGGACGCGGAAGAGAAGACCCCCAGCGGCATCGTGCTGCCGGACACGGCCAAGGAAAAGCCGACCAAGGGCAAGGTCGTCGCCGTTGGCCCCGGCAAGCTCGATGACCACGGCAAGCGCATGGAGCTGGGTGTTCGCGAAGGCGACACCGTCTACTACGGCAAGTACTCCGGCACCGACGTCGAGATTAACGGCGAAAAGTTCGTCATCCTCCGCGAGAGCGACCTGCTGGGCGTGCTGGAATAAAACGAGGCACGTCATGGGCTGCTTCCGCGTCGACGTGAAGTTCACGAACGTCGCCGACCGGTCGAAGTCGGCGGTCGTGCCGCAGTTGCTGGTCGATACCGGCAGCGAAGCGACGTGGGCGCCGCGGAAAGTGCTGGAGCAGCTGGGAATTCAGCCGGAGAAGAAAGATCGATCGTTCGTCATGGCCAATCGGCAGGTGATCACTCGAACCGTCGGTTACGCGATCGTCGAGGTGACGCCGCAGTTCAAAACAGTGGATGAAGTCGTGTTTGCCGAGGACGGTGATCTGGCGCTGCTGGGCGCTCGTAGTCTCGAGGGCCTGAACGTCCGGGTCGATCCCGAAGGAAAACAACTGGTTGCCGCCGGCCCGATTTTGGCGGCGGGGAATATTGAAAACGAAAACTAACCGGAGCAACTCACAATGGCAGCAAAGCAAATGAAATTCGACAGCGACGCCCGGGCCGAAATTGCCGCGGGACTGTCGCAGTTGGCGCGGGCGGTGAAGGCGACGCTCGGCCCCCGTGGCCGCAATGTCGTCCTCCAGAAATCCTTCGGCGGGCCGCGAATCACCAAGGACGGTGTCACCGTCGCCAAGGAAATCGAGCTCCCCCAGCCCTTTGAAAACATGGGTGCCAAGCTCGTGAACATGGTCGCCAGCAAGACCGGCGATGTCGCCGGCGACGGAACCACCACCGCCACCGTCCTTGCCGAGGCCATCTACTCTGAAGGCCTCAAGTACGTCCGCACCGGCGTCAACCCCGTGCAGATCCAGCGCGGCATCACCAAGGCGGCCGAGGCCGCCACCCAGGCCATCACCGCCCTGGCCAAGAAGGTCAAGGGCCGCGAGGACTACAAGCGCGTCGCCACCATTTCCGCCAACGGCGACGAGCACATCGGCGAGCTCATGGCCGAGGCCATGGAAAAAGTCGGCAAGGAAGGCGTCATCACCGTCGACGAGGGCAAGAGCACCGAGTCCGTCCTCGAATACACCGAGGGCA
This sequence comes from Tepidisphaeraceae bacterium, assembly GCA_035483795.1. Lineage (GTDB taxonomy): Bacteria > Planctomycetota > Phycisphaerae > Tepidisphaerales > Tepidisphaeraceae > DASXMX01. Next base: position 26,472 of record DATHPP010000213.1, read on the forward strand.
TGCAGTTCGACAAGGGCTATCTCTCGCCCTATTTCATGACCAATCCCAATACCCTCGACGCCATCCTGGAGAACGCGTACATCCTGCTGCACGAGAAGAAGATCAGCAACCTGGCGGAGCTGCTGCCGCTCCTGAACAAGGTCGTGACCGGCGGCCGGCCGCTCTTGATCATCGCCGAGGACGTCGAGTCCGAGGCGCTGGCGGCGCTGGTGGTGAACAAGCTTCGCGGGGTTCTCAGCGTGTGCGCGGTCAAGGCCCCTGGCTTCGGCGACCGCCGCAAGGCCCTGATGGGAGACCTTGCCGTCGTCACCGGCGGTAAATTCATCAGCGAAGACCTGGGGCTCAAGCTCGAAAATGTCGAGCTGGAAGACCTCGGCTCCGCCAAGCGCGTCGTCATCGATAAGGACCGAACCCTCATCATCGAAGGCGCCGGCAAGCGCAAGGACATCGAGGCCCGCGCCGAGCAGACTCGCAGCCAGATCGAGAAAACCACCAGCGACTACGACCGCGAGAAGCTCCAGGAGCGCCTGGCCAAGCTGACCGGCGGCGTTGCCGTCATCCGCGCCGGCGCCGCCACCGAAACCGAGATGAAGGAACGCAAGGACCTGATCGAGGACGCGCTGCATGCCACGCGCGCGGCCGCCGAGGAAGGGATCGTTCCGGGCGGCGGTGTCGTCTTCCTTCGCGCCATCGAAGCCGTCGAAAACGGCAAGCGACAGGCCAAGGGCGATGAAAAAATCGGCTTCGATATCGTCGCTCAGGCCCTCCGCTCTCCCACCCGCCAGATCGCCGACAACGCCGGAGAAGATGGCGAAGTGGTGGTTGACGAGATCCTTGAAAACAAGAATCCCAACTGGGGCTACAACGCCGCCGCCGGCGAATACGGCGACATGTTCAAGCTCGGAATCATCGACCCGACCAAGGTCGCCAACACCGCCCTGCAAAACGCCGCCAGCGTCAGCGGCCTGGCACTCACGACCGACGTGCTCATCACCGAGCTGAAGGAAAAGAAGGGTGAAAAGGAACCCGAGCCTGTTGCCGGCGCCGTGATTTGACGGCAGGGTCCGATAAAAAGTGAACGCCAAACCCGCGAAGACACGAAGATAGAGATGTATCTTTGTGTCTTCGCGCTTTTGTGCCTTGGGGCGCCATTCCCGGGCATCGGACCGAAGGACTGAACCAACCGCGGGCAATGGTTGTAGGAAGAACGTGGCAACGACCAAGCGAGACTATTACGAAGTTCTGGGTGTGACGCGAAACGCCAACGGCGAAGAGATCAAACGCGCTTATCGCCGGCTGGCCATGAAGTATCACCCGGACCGGGCTGATGGAAACAAGGCGGAGGCCGAGGTCGCCTTCAAGGAATGTGCCGAGGCCTACGAGGTGCTCAGCGACGACCAGAGGCGCCGCCGGTACGATCAGTTCGGCCACTCGGGCGTCGCGGGCGGCCACGACTTCTCGCACATGGACGTCGGCGACATCTTCTCGATGTTCGACGACATCTTCGGCGGGGCGTTCGGCGCCCGGGCCGGTGGGGCAAGGGGCGGCGGCCGGCGCGTCCAGCGCGGGTTCGATCTGGAAACTCAGGTCGAGCTTACGCTCTCCGAAGTCGGCACCGGATGCGAGAAGACCCTTCAGTTTGAGAAGCAGGAATTGTGCGAAACGTGCAAGGGCAGCGGCGCCAAGCCCGGCGTTCCGCCGGTGGTTTGCGTTCAGTGCGGCGGGCAGGGCCGCATCGCCCAGCAGGGCTTCGGCGGAATGTTTCGCATGGTGACCACCTGCCCGAACTGCCGAGGCCGCGGCAGCGTCATCCGCGACCCCTGCCCGACCTGCCGGGGAAGCGGACGCCAGCTTCGCCAGCGCGTCGTCACCGTCAAAATCCCCGCTGGCGTCCACGAGGGCCAGGCCGTCCGCATTGCCGGCGAAGGTGAAGCAGGGCAGCAGGGCGCGCCCCCGGGCGATCTCCATTGCTACATCTCCGTCAAGCCCCATCCGATTTTCACCCGGCATCAGAACGACATCGTTTGCCAGGTGCCGGTTTCCTTCACGCAGGCGGCGTTGGGCTCGGTCATCGACATCCCCACTCTCCGCGGAAAGGAGCAATTGGAAATCCCTGCCGGCACTCAGCACGGCGAGGTCTTCAAGCTCAAGGGAAAGGGCGTTCCCGACCTCCGCTCGTACAAGAACGGTGATGAGATCGTCCAGATTCTGATCGAAATCCCCAAGCGACTGTCAGACCGGCAGAAGCAACTCCTCAAGGAGTTTGCCGCCAGCGAAGACGAAAAGCTCATGCCACAGCGTAAGTCGTTTATGGACAAGCTGAAACAGGTATTCACCGGAGATGAAAAAACGTAGCCGCCCGCAAGCGACTGATGGCGCGTTCTTTGCGGTGGTAGAATGGAAACCCCATTGAGAGCGTGGAAAAATGGCACGAATTCCAATTGATAACGACGATCTCGAGCAGCAGGACCAACCTGACCCCGTGGCGGCCCAAGGTACGGCCGGACCGGACCGGACCGAGAACCAAAGGCCGGCCGGCCAGGACGACATTGCCCAACTTCGCCGCGAACGCGATCAGCTTTACGAGCGCCTCGCCCGCGCGACCGCCGACTTCCAGAACATCCGCCGCCGCCAGGAACAGGAGGCCGATCAGCGCGTTCAATACGCCAACAGCACGCTGATCAAGAGCCTGCTTCCGGTCATCGATAATTTCGAGCGGGCCCTGGCGGTCGATCCAACCAAAGCCGACGCGGCGTCGATCCTCAAAGGGATGCAGATCGTTCACGATCAGTGGCTCAACGTGCTGCGGCAGCAGGAGGTCGAGGAGATCGCCCCCACGCCGGGCACCCCTTTCGATCCGAACCGCCATCAGGCGCTAATGCAGCAGGATGCCACTTATCCGGTTCCGACCGTCGTGCAGTTGCTGCAAAAGGGTTATGCCCTGCACGACCGCACGCTTCGCCCCGCCCAGGTGGCGGTCAGCAAGAGTGTTCAATGAGCAATGGGGCTTGTTCGATCAGGCAATGGGCTTGCGGGTTCAGTTATGCCAACTTACGAATATCGCTGCACCAAGTGCGGGCACAAGTTTGAGAAGTTTCAATCGATCACAGCCCCGGCGATCAAGCAGTGCCCGGCGTGCAAGAAGAATTCGGCGCAACGCCTGATTGGCACCGGCGCCGGCCTGATCTTCAAAGGCAGCGGTTTCTACATCACCGACTATCGGTCCGAAGGATACAAGGAGAGAGCCAAGGCGGAATCCGGCGCCTCCGAGACCAAGGCCGGAGATTCCGCCAAAGACAGCGGCGGAAAAGACAGCACGGCCAAAAGCGATTCCGCCGCCCCCGCCAAGGCCGAAAGCACGGCCCCGGCCAAATCCGACATCAAGCCCACTCCAGCGCCTAAGACATCAAGGAAGAAGCCCGCCTGAGTTGCGATGGAATTTCGCTGTCCCATCTGCCGCAAGCCCGTCCAGCCACCGGAAGATTCCCGCGACGACAACCCTTCCCCATTCCCGTTCTGTAGCGACCGATGCAAACTGATCGACCTGGGACGCTGGCTCGACGGCAAGTACCAGATTCCCGTCGAGCCGTCTGACGAGCCAACCACCCCCGATGGCACAGAGCAGCTGTGAACGCTAATAGTGCTAATGTGGCACCAGTCGCCCTCGACCGTGTTCGACCGAAGGTCGAAATGTTTCCGCCTTCGGCGGAACACAGCCGGGGGGCGGCTGTGCTACATGAATCAATTGCTCCCGGACCCGTCCGGTCGCTCGCTAAATTGAGTTGTCCGACTATAATGCCGCCGCGCGAGCGGGCTGTGGGCCGGTCGTGCGGGAATTTTCAGGGATAAAGGAGGTCGGTCGATGGCGGACGAAGCTGTCACCCTTCGTGACATCAACTGGCGCGAGGCGTTTCCGTTCACCCACCTGTTCCGGGCCTTCCGCGTTGCGGTCCACCCGTCGAAGCTGGTCATTGCGCTGGTGGCATTGGGGTGCCTGTGGTGCGGCGGACTGATTCTCGATGTGGTCTGGCGGTCGCAGGTCACCCCCGACGACCGAGCCCAGCTCTGGGGCATCGAAGCCGCACCCTACAGCAACGACAGGGTCGGAATGCCGCCCGAGTATTACCGCGCCCTGGCCCGCTCGCCGGTGATGGAATCCGATCCCGGCGTCTTTCACACCTTCTTCCATTACGAAGTGGCCCAGGCCAACCACGTGCTCACGTTCCTTGGCGGCACTCTGGCGCCCTTTGAATCGACGTGGAATTTCATCGCCCACGGCCCGCTGTGGCTCTGGCGCACGCACTGGCTCTTCGCCATCCTCTATACCGCCTGGTTCCTGTTGATCTGGTCGGTGCTGGGCGGCGCCATCGCGCGGATCGCCGCCGTCCACGTGGCCCGCGATGAGAAGATATCCGTCCGCCATGCCCTGACCTTCTCGGCGGGCAAGGTCCTCAGTTTCATCTTCGCGCCGGTGATCCCGGTGCTGATCGTTCTGGGGATCGGCGTCATCATCGCCCTGGCGTCGGCGATCCTGTTTCATATTCCGTGGGTCGGGCCGATCGTCGCCGGCATCTTCTTTTTCCTGGCGCTGATCGGCGGCTTCGTCATCACGCTGGTGATTCTTGGCACGCTCGGGGGGTTCAACCTGATGTACCCGACGGTTGCCGTCGAAGGCTCCGACAGCTTCGACGCGATCAGCCGCTCGTTCAGCTACGTTTTCGCCCGGCCCTGGCGGATGCTGTGGTACACGATCGTCGCCGTCGTCTACGGCGCGATATGCTATCTGTTCGTGCGCTTCTTCGTTTGGCTGATCCTGGCGGCGACCTGGTTCTTCATGAGTTGGTTCCTTGGCGGAACTCACCTGCCGCCCGATGACAAATCGCCAGCGGACGTTTTTCCGAGGATCTGGCCGCAGCCACAGGATCCTCTGGAGCGGCTGAGTTATTCACCCCAATACGACATGCTCAAGGGCACCGAAGCGACCGCTGCCGGGTTGATCGTCTGGTGGAATTACCTGCTGATCGGCCTGGTTGGGGCCTTTGTCATCAGCTTCTACTTCTCGGCCAACACCATCATCTACTACCTGATGCGGCGCGAGGTGGACGCCACGGACCTGGACGATGTTTACGTGGAGGAGACAGAGGACGAGCCCGGCGACGGCGAGCCCCCTTCCGCTGCCATCGAAGCCAGCGTCACCACCACCGTCGTCACCACCGCCGACCCCGCCCCCCAACCGCCCCCGCCGGAGCCGAACATGCCGTGACGCTGGAGACATCACACAAGCTCGCGGCCAGGAAATGCGATAGATTCTGATCAAGGAGCAGCTTCACGGATCAGGTCATGAGGCGGCGTTCCCGGTTTGCCGCGAACGCCAGGCAGGCCCGGATGTCCTCGCGGTACGATCGGGAAAATCGTGCAGGATTTGTTGCTCAGTCATCCCCGAGGCCAGATAATCCAACGCATCATAGACGGTGACGCAGCCCACGAATGCAAGGCTTGCCGCCGCGTTTGTCGGGCTCGATGGCGATGAGTCGTTCGAGGTCCATTTGCGTTCTAGGCCATTATAACGACTTCCTCGTTCTTGTCCTTCAAGCCAAGCCGCCTGCGAACATCTACCTCATCTTTGCCACGACCACGACCCCGAGCAGCACCGTGAAAATCAGCCCCATGATCAGCCCGAAGACGGCACGCCCCATTCCATGCCGATCGGAATGCTGACGGATGTCCCGGATGGCGATCAGGGCAAAGATCAGCGCCAGCGGCGCAGGAAGTAGCAGCACGCTGAACAATCCCAGATAGCCGGCGACGATCGCCCAGGGCGAGCGTCCGACGGGGAGCAGCCATCGGGTTCCGGCGTCGTCTCCAAGCCGCGGCGGCGCGCCGTACCCGCCGGGCGTGGCGTAGCCGATCGCTCCGCCCGCCGCTGGGGGCGGCAGGGGCGGCGGAATCGAGCCCGCCGCCAACAGCCCCGGCACCTGTCCCGCCGGCTGCCACGACGCCATGCCTTCGGTCCACACGAAGGCCGACGGCGCCAGCCCGCCACCGGCGGCCAGTTGCTTCAACGCCTCCAGCGAAACCGGCCCGCGCTGCTGTCCGTTCTCGGAATAAAACCAGTTGTCCGCCATTATCTGGCTCCCCATGCTTATCCCTGCGGAAGCGTTTTCCGCACGACCAGCGTGCCTGCAATGATGTCGTGCAGCGCCTGCTTCTTCTCCGTCCACCCGGCCATCATGTAGCCGATGCAAAGGAGCATACCCGAGATCCAGCTTGCAAAATGACGTCCCGTCGCCCGTGCGAAGCTGATTCGATGACCTTCCAGGTCGGTGACGATGATGCCGCAAACCATCTTCCCCAGACTCGCCTGTTTCGCTGAACTCTCCATCAGGGCGAAATACAGCCAGTTCAAGACCCATTGCATGATATTCCCGGACATTCCCAGCGAGATCATCCACATGGGCGACATGGGCGACGTTCGTGGCCCGGCAAATCGCGGCCCCATGGCGAAATGCGTGGCGCCGGCAAGGACCATGTTGGGGATCAGCAGAATCAGATAATCCAGCAGATACGCCGCGACGCGCAGCCAGAAACCCGCATACCAGGTCGCCGCCCCGGCGGGGTTGTAATACTGAATCGATGACTGGCCATATTGCAGCGGCGTTGCGCTGCCCGCCGGCGGCTGGCCGTCTAACAACTCTGCGAGGGTTCCCGCGTGTACCCACTGGGGCATCCCCTCGCGCCACACGAGGTGCGCCCCCGTGACTTGTCCGCTGGCGATGAGCCGGCGCAAGTCCTCCAGGCCCACCGGCCCGCGCTGCTGCCCCTGCTCGGCGTAATACCACTGCTGTTGCTCTCCCATGCAAGTATCTTACCCGCGGGCATCGCGCCTGCGACTCTCTCAGGCAGAAAAAGGCGAGAAAGTAGCGCCCCGACTGTTAGAAAAGCACGTTGAATCCCGCGGTCTTGAAGTGGCAAATGCCTCAGTTGCCCGCGCGTGCCATGGGCCCCGGGAGGTCCAGAACGCCAGGAAGCCGACCGTGTCGATGAACACTTTTCTCAAGGCTGGTACTCGTTGTGGCGATCAGCCATGTTGATCACTTCACGCAGTTCTGCGGCGTGTGTATAGTTCTTCATGCCCAGCCCCGTGCGGTTCGCGGTGGTGAAGAAGCTGCTCGAAAGCAAAGGATATGAGCATGTACGGACGGACGGTTCGCATCACGTCTTCACCAAGCCGGGCGCGTTGCCCATCGTCGTGCCGGTGCATCACAATCAGGTGAAATATGCCTATTTCCGCAAAGCGCAAAAAGCCCTCTAAGGACGATCCACTTCGCCGGCCATTCGACCGTCGGATTATGCGCAAGGCTGAGGCAATCGCAGCGAGATACCAACTCGTGCTGTGGCGCGAGGACGGCCATTGGTTCGGCTACGGACTCGAGATGCCCGGCTGCATGGGTGACGGCAAAACCCTCACAGCTTGCGAGCGTGTAACGCGCCGCTCTATTACTCTCGGCGTGGCGACGATGCTGGAACAGGGCGAGAATGCCCCCGTCCCGGTAGTTGACCAGGAGCGAGGCCGCATGCGACGGGCGGGCTGAGGTTGCGTAGAACCGGCTGGCGTTGGTAAGGAGAAGCAATGGTGCAGATATGCCGGGCCTACGCGATCACGGAATCGATCGGCCCGTTGCCTTCTTCGACGAGGCGCATGGTTTTGCCCTGGACGGGGATTTCGAGCTTGGTGTGGTCGAGGCCGAGCTGGTGAAGGATGGTGGCGTGGAGGTCGCTGTAGTAGTGGGGGTGGTCGATGGCGCGGTAGCCGTATTCGTCGGTGCCGCCATGGACGGTTCCGCCTTTGATGCCGCCACCGGCGAGCCAGGCGGTGTAGCCGCGGGGATTGTGGTCGCGGCCGGTGGTGTTCTGCGACCAGGGGCTGCGGCCGAATTCGCTGCTCCAGACGACCAGCGTTTCGTCGAGCATGCCGCGCTGCCTGAGGTCGCGAATGAGGCCGGCGATGGGCTTGTCGGTGGCCCGGCAGAGCGGGGCGTGGGTGCGGATGTCGCCATGGGCGTCCCACCCGCCGTTGCCGCCCCCGGCGTGGCAGATCTGGATGAACCGCACGCCGCGTTCGGCCAGCCGGCGGGCCATCAGAAGCTGACGGCCGAAATCGTCGGTGATGTCGTCGCCGATGCCGTAGAGATCGAGCACGTGCTTGGGCTCATTTGAGAATTCGACGACTTCGGGAGCCGAGAGCTGCATGCGCGCCGCCAGCTCATAAGACTTGGTGCGGGCGGCGATGTCGGAGTTGATCTGGTATTCCTCGCGGAATTCGCGATTCAGCTCCATCAGCGTCTGCATCTGGCGATCGCGCTCGCTGGTGCTCGAGCCTTTGGGTGGCTTGAGGTTCGGGATCGGCGTGGTGCCGGGTTGGAAGGGCGTTGCCGCGACGCTGGCGCCGAGGTATCCGCCGGTCAGTTGCACGGGGGATGAGGGCCGGCCGATGTTGACGAACGCCGGGAGATTCTTGTTCGCGGTGCCGAGGGCATAGGTGACCCAACTGCCAAGGCACGGGTTGTCGAACTGGCGGCCGCGATGCCCGGTGACGGTTTCGATGACCGCAGGGAAGTGGTTTCCTTCGTTGCACCACATCGAGCGGACGAGGGCGATTTCGTCGATCACGCTGCCGACGTGCGGGAACCAGTCGGAGACGGGGATGCCGGATTTGCCGTGGCGGGTGAACTTGCGTTCGCAGTAGATGACCGGCCGCTTGATCTCGGCGACGTTGTCGCCGAACGCGGTGACGTCGATCATCTTCCCGGCCCACTTGTTGTCCTTGGGATCGAAGGTGTCGATGTGGCTGACCCCGCCGCACATGAACAGGAAGATGACGCTCTTGGCCTTGGGCAGGAAATCCGGGCGATAGCCGGCGTCGCGGATTTCCCCGGCTTGTGCCCACAACGCTCCCATCGCGACGCCGAAGAACCCGCCGCCGGCCTGGTGGAGGAATTTCCGCCGGGAAACGCGGCCGCAGGGGTAAAGCGAGTGGGCCACCCTGTGACACGGGTTTGTAACCCGTGCTGGCGACGCAGAACTTGAGAAATCCCTGAGCATGGCGAGTTACTTTACTCTGAATCTCGTCAGCACGGGTTAAAAACCCGTGTCACGGGGAATGCCGTGTCACAGCCGGTTTCACTTTACATAAATAAACTCGTCCAGATTGAACATCAGCCAGGCAAAATCCTTCAGGCGAGCAGGGTCGTTACCGAGGTACGCCAGTGAACGTTCGGTTTCGGATTTCGAAGGCGATCGCGCCAGGGCGATGCGGTAGGCCAGATCGACGGCTGATTTAAGGTCTCCCTTGGATTCTTTGGCGAGGCGCTGGGCGAATTTGTCGGCGGCCTTATCGACCTCCGGGCTGTTCATCATGAACAGGCCCTGCGGCGCCGTCACCGTCTGCGTGCGCAGCGGGCAGGGGACACGGCCGTCATCCACGTCGAATGCCTGGAGGAAAACGGGAACCACGTCGCGGCTGGTGGAGAAGCCGCGGATCATGTACGCCGCCCGGCGGGTCGTGCGGGAATCGGTCGTCGGCATCGGGCCCAGCAGGGTCGCGTCCACGGCGCCACGACGGCCTCGGGCCGGTGTGATGTCAAACGAGGGGCCGCCCACCGAAACATCGAGCGTTCCCGCCGCCGAGAGGATGGAATCCCATATCGGCTCGGCTTCCAGCCTCTCCAGCCGAAAATGCCAGAGACACGCGTCGTCGGGATCGGCCTTGTTGGCGACCAGCGCCGCGTCGTCGACGCGCGAAGCAAGTTTGTAAGTCTCCGACGTGACGATCAGCTGGTTCATCTGCTTCATGCTGAAGCCGCGGCGGACGAACTCGGAGGCGAGCCAGTCGAGCAGCTTTGGGTTCGAGGGCGGCCCGGCGAGTTTCCCGAAATCACTGGGCGTCTTCTCCAGACCCTGGCCGAAATGCCACTGCCACAGGCGATTCATCGCTACGCGGGCGAACATCGGATTTTCCGGGGCGGTCAGCCAGTCGGAGAACGCTTCGACGCGGCCGTCGCGGAAGTCGATTTTTTCTGGCGCGAAGGGCCAGCCGGGTTCGACGGGGTGATCCAGCTCCGGGCGAAGCGGATCGCCGCTGGTGAGCATGTAGCTCTTTTCCAGCTCGCGCTTGGGATCGACCTCGACGGTCCAGAAGGTGGCGATGCCGCCCATGCCTCCGCCGCGACGCCCGCCTGAGACCTGATTGAGCTGCCGCGTCAGCGCCTGGTACTTGCGCTTTTGCTCAGGGGGCATGATCTCGAGGAGTTTGTCCGAATCAATGCGGACAATCGGATAATAATCATCCGCCAGCTTCTGCTCGGCGACGGTGCGCTCTTTCTCCGGCTTGAGAATGACCTCCCGGGCCTCAGGCGGCAGCATCGCGATGCGGTCGTCGAAGAGTTTCTTCTTGTACGGCGCGACAAGATCGTCGATCGGTCCCTGGATCGCCGCGACCTTCTTTGCCCGTTCATCAGCCGCAATGCCGCTGGCGAAGATCTGGTCCGGCGTCTCCAGCCACAGCTTCCGCACCACCAGCGGGTCGAATAGCGCCTTCATCTCGTAGAAGTTGCGCTTGGTGATCGGGTCGAACTTGTGGTCGTGACACTTGGCGCAGCCGACCGTCAGGCCCATGAAGGCGGTGGAGACGGTATCGACGGCGGTGATTGCCAGCTCCTGCCCGTCCTTGCCGTCGCGCAGCACCTGCCCGCGGGCCAGGAAGCCGAGGGCGAACAGGTCATCCGGCCGGGGCTCGGAGCGAGAGCGATAACCCGTCGCGGAGATCTGGGTTCGCTGGGTTGTGCGGTAGCCGGTGAGCTGGGCGCGGACAAACTGGTCGTAGGGCAAATCCTGGTTGATGGCGCGGATCACCCAATCGCGCCAGAGGTAGATCCCCGGGGCGGCGGTCATCCGTTCGTCGACGTCGGCGTAGCGGAGCACGTCGAGCCAGTGCCGGGCGTAGCGGACGCCGTGCTGTTCGCTGGCCAGGAGCCGGTCGACGACCTTGTCGTAGGCGTCGGGCGACGTGTCATTCAAAAACGCATCCTGCTCTGCGGGCGTCGGGGGAATGCCCGTCAGGTCGAGGCAGACGCGGCGCAGCAAGGTGGCCTTGTCGGCGGCCCCGACGGGTTGAAGTCCCTTGTCCGGGTAATCGGCGGCGATGAAGGCGTCGATCGGGTTGGAAGATTCTGTAACGCCGGTGGGAACCACGGGTGCCGTGAGCGGCTTGAGAATGTAAAGCCCGGACTTTTCGGGGCTCGCAGCGGGCGCAATGACAGTGCTCAACAAAAGCACAACCACTGCCTGGAGGCTGATCGATCGCACCATTGCTAATACGCCACCAGTTTGCCCACGTTGGCATTGGGGGGCGATGCCCGCCCTGGAGAGGAGAATTCACGGGTTCTGCGCCGGCGGTTCGAGTTTCTTCTTCACGTCGTCAGGAACTTCGACAGTGGTGGCGCCCAGGTCACTGAAATCGACGGTCGTGGTGCGATCGATCTGGGTGTCGCCACCGTTGCCGGTGACCCGGAAAGACGTCGAACGTTTGGAACGGAATGGACGGAATGGAACGTTTTTCGCGAATTTTTTTGAAACTGCTGGAGAACGTTCCATTTCGTTTCAAACGTTCCAGCAATAGTGTGCGAGCAGCGCCCCGATCCAGATCGCCAGGTGTAACATGATGATCGCGGCGGTTACGAGCGAGAACCCGATTTTGCGACGCTTATGGGCGAAGAGCGTTCGGCCGACCAGGGCTCCGGGCCAGCCGCCCAGCAGCTCAAGCAGATGAAGCGTCCGCTCGCGGATGCGCGGTCCGCTGCGGATCGCGCGGCGTTTGTCCCAGCCGTACGCGCAGAGCGTGATCAGGCTCATGAGGGTGTACGCCGCCGCGATTGCGATCAGCCAGGGATGCTGCACAGGAGACTTATCGTCATCGCTTCATTCCTTTGTCAATGCTGACCGGGCCGGCGCCGTGGTAAGCGATCAGCAGCGCGCCGCCGAGCATCGACATGTTCTTCATGAAATGGATCATCTGCATCTGTGACGCCTGCGGGTCGTGCACGGCCCAGAAGTTATGCATCGAAAAGCTCACTGGAATCAGAAACAGGATCACCAGCAGCGCGCCGACGCGTGCATACCAGCCGAGGATGATGCTGATGGCGCCGAGCAGCGCGATGACGCCGGACAGCGGGACGGCGATCTTGGCAAGCGGGATGCCCTGCGACGCCGCGTAATCGATGGTGCTCTGCTTGAAATGGTTTGGCCCGGACAAAAGAAAAACCGCGGAGAACAACAGTCTTCCGAGTGGCACGAGGAATTGCATGGAGGCTCCTTGAGACAATTCAGCGTAACGCCCGCGGGTCATGCCGGGTAGATGAAAAAGGAGGAGCTTGTGTCCAAGAACGTTCTTGATCAGTTCCGGCTCGATGGCCGCAGGGCGCTGGTGACCGGCGCGGCGCGCGGGCTGGGGAAAGTCATCGCGGCGGCGCTGGCGGAGGCGGGGGCGGATGTCGTGGTCGCCAGCCGCACGCTGGCCGAATGCCAGAAGACGGCGGCGGAGATTTCGCAGCAGACCGGTCGCAAGGCGCACGCGATTGCCGCGGACGTGACGCGGGCCGCCG
>DATHPP010000214.1:0-2580 GCA_035483795.1 Tepidisphaeraceae bacterium
AAATCCCAGCGAAGAGGAAATCAGGAACGCGCTTGCGGACCAGCTTTGTCGGTGCGGGGTGCACAATCGGGTGGTGCACGCGGTTCGCCGCGCTGCGGCGGAGCTCGCGAGATGACGGCAAAAGGCCTATCGCGCAGACGCTTCACGCAGACGCTTGGTATCGTCGTGGCTTCGTTTGCGCTGGCGTCCCGTTCGGCGTTTAGCCAGACGCCTGGAGCGCTACCATTTAGCCTGCGCAACAATCGAAAGCTTGAGGGATGGATTCGACTGGAGCCGGACGAAACGGTGACGATTTTCACCGGGAAGGCCGAGCTTGGTCAAGGGATCCTCACGGCCTTAGCCCAGATTGCGGCGGACGAACTCGACGTGGGGTTGGAGAAGATCCGCATGGTCTCGGCCGACACGTCACGTGGCCCCGATGAGCAGTACACCTTCGGCAGCCAATCGATCGAGCAAAGTGGAAGCGCGATCCGGGCGGCGAGCGCCGAGGCGCGCGGCATTCTGCTCGCCGCCAGCGCGCGGCGGTTCGGTGTCCGCACGGAAGATCTGCAGGTCGCGAACGGCACAGTCACTTCGCCAGACGGGAGACGTGCAACCTACTGGGAAATCGCAAAAAAAGATCCCAACCTGTTAAGGGGGGACGTCGCAGCCACCGCCGCGCCGAAGAAGCCGAGCGATTATTCCCTTGTCGGCAAGTCGGTCAATCGGATCGACCTGCCCGGAAAGCTGACCGGTGCGCCGTCCTACGTACAGGATATGAGGCTGCCCGGGATGCTCTTTGCGAGAGTCCTTCGTCCACCGCGCTACGGGGCGAAACTGGTCTCGCTCGACGAAACCGCAGTTCGATCGCTTCCTGGCGTGGTAGCGGTGGTTCGTGACGGCAATTTTCTTGCGGTCGCCGCAAAGCGCGAGGAGCAGGCGATCGCGGCGCGGGATGCGCTGGCGTCGGCAGCGCATTGGAGCGACGATGCCGTGCCGCTTCTCGATATGGCCGATTTGCGCGGAGGGCTGAAGAAGCTTCGCGCGGAGACCATCGTCGTCGGCGCCACCGGTCAGTCCGAGCCGGTGGCGGACCAAGCCAAAAGAGTCAGCGCGGAATATACAAGATCGTACCTGTCCCACGCGTCGATCGGCCCCTCTTGCGCAGTCGCATGGCTGAAAGACGGTCACATAACCGTATGGTCCCACACTCAAGGCGTTTTTCCTCTGAGGGGGGATCTAGCCAACGTGCTGGGAATGCAGAACAGTCAGGTCGATGTCGTTCACATGCCGGGAGCGGGATGCTACGGCCACAACGGTGCGGACGATGCGGCCCTAGACGCGGCTCTCGTAGCTGATGCCGTCCCAGGGACGCCGGTCAAGCTTCAATGGATGCGGGACGACGAGTTCGCTTGGGCCCCCTTCGGTCCAGGGATGGTGATGAGGGTCGAGGCGGGGCTCGCATTCGACGGAAGAATCGTCGATTGGTCGTACGATGTTTGGAGCAACAGTCATGCGATGCGGCCGGGTCAAGCCGGAGGCGTGAACCTGCTGGCTGCCTGGGACTTGAACACGCCCTTCGCCAAGTCTCCCCCTCCGCACATTCCTCAGCCGTTCGGAGACGGCGATCGTAATGCGGTGCCGTCCTACGAACTGCCGAGGAAGGAGATCCGAAACCATCTTCTCCTGGACACGCCTGTACGAAGCGGATCTTTCAGAACACTGGGAACTCACGGAAATATCTTCGCGATCGAATGTTTTATGGACGAACTCGCCGACGTCGCGGGCATCGACGCATTGCGTTCCGGCTGTTGCATCTCAGGGATCCCCGAGGCCGGGCCGTGCTTCAGGCTGCTGCGGACAAAGCGGGCTGGACTCCAGGGAAGAGGGGTGACGGCCGAAATGGGCGCGGCCTGGCCTTTTGCCGATACAAGAGCATCGGGATGTACGCGGCCGCGGTGGTGGACGTGGAGGTCGACCGCAAGACAGGCGTCATCAAGGTCCCCCGGGTTGTTATGGCGGCCGATATCGGACTCGTCGTCAATCCAGACGGGGCGAAGAACCAACTCGAAGGAGGCATCGTCCAGGCGGTCAGTCTCACCCTGAAGGAGCAGGTCACCTTCGACCGAAGGGAAATCACGAGCCGGGACTGGTCTGGGTATCCCATACTTACATTTCCTGAGGTTCCCCGCGTCGAGGTTATTTTGATGGATCGGAGCGAACCGTCGCTGGGCGCGGGTGAAGGTTCGCTTCCGCCGACTTCGGCCGCTCTGGCCAACGCCTTCGCCCATGCGACCGGCCGCCGTCTCCGAGAACTTCCCATGACGCCCGAACGCGTGAAGGCATCGCTTTCCTAGCGATCCCCGCGGTTTGAAGAGGCTGCTCGACCAGCCGGAAGGCTTGAAAGCCTCGCGCGCCGCGCGAGGCCACCTATCGATGAGACCTGCTGGCACAATTGTCCTGCCAATAGGACACGCCGTCCCATGAGCAGCTCAGACTGATTGAAAATTATACTTTACGATCGTAAAGTACAATGGCATAGTCCCTCAGTCGAGCGGGCAGGACTTGGTCGCTCCCACTCGACCATCGCTAAACGTCGAC
>DATHPP010000215.1:0-56879 GCA_035483795.1 Tepidisphaeraceae bacterium
CCCGTGTCACGGGAAATGATTCCGTCGCCGTTGTGCGGGCGCCATCCGGCGCAGAGAATCGGATGAGGCTTGGATGCTTGGATCGGGCCATTCGGGAGACGCATGAGCGCGGTCGACGACGCCGGTGTGGAAACAAACGTGGACGAAGCGCCGGCGCATCAGCCGTACGTGCCGGACTCGGCGGATATTCCGGAATTCACCTGGGGCGCGGTGCTGCTCGGGGCGATTCTGGGGATCATCTTTGGGGCGTCGTCGCTTTATCTGGTGCTGAAGGTCGGGCTGACGGTCTCGGCTTCGATTCCGGTCGCGGTGCTGTCGATCACGCTGTTTCGCGTCCTCTCCCGCGTGCTGGGAATCCGCCGGGCGACGATCCTGGAAAACAACATCGTCCAGACGACCGGATCGGCGGGGGAATCGATCGCCTTCGGCGTGGGTGTGACGATCCCGGCGCTGCTGCTACTCGGGTTCGACATGGACGCCGTCCGCGTGATGACGGTCGGCGTGCTGGGCGGGCTGTTGGGCATCCTCATGATGATCCCGCTGCGGCGGGCGTTCATCGTCAGGCAGCATGGAAAGCTGACGTACCCGGAAGGCACCGCATGCGCCGACGTGCTGATCGCCGGGGAGCAGGGCGGGGCGACGGCCAAGATGGTGTTTACGGGATTCGGGCTGGCGTTCGTCTACAAGTTTTTCACCGAGGGATTGAATCTCTGGAAGTCGACGGTGGGGGTGGCGCTTTCGACGGCTTCGGGCAAGGGTTTGCCGGGGGCGGTGCTGGCCAGCGACGTGGCGGCGGAGTTGCTCGGGGTTGGATACATCATCGGCGCCCGCATCGGTTCGACCATGCTCGCCGGGGGAGTGCTGGCCTATCTGGTGATCGCGCCGATGATCGTCTTTTTCGCGAGAAATCAGACCGCGCCGCTGCTGCCGGCGACAAAGCTCGTGAAAGACCTTGACCCCGGCGGGCTGCGCAATTCGTACATCCTCTACATCGGCGCGGGCGCGGTGGCGGCGGGGGGGATCATCAGCATGTGCCAGGCGCTGCCGCTCATTGTCGGCTCGATCCGCGCGGGGTTGCGGGACATCCGGACGGCAAAGGACGCAGGCTCGAGCGGCCCGCGCCGGCGGATCCCGCGGACTGAGCAGGACCTGCCGATGGTGACGGTCATTTTTGGAAGCCTCGGCCTGGTGGTCGCGCTGGCGGCGGTTCGGTCATTGGGCCTGGGGCTGAGCATCGAGGGGATCGCGGGAGCGGTGCTGATTGTTTTCTTTGGCTTTCTGTTCGTGACCGTCTCGTCGCGAATCACCGGCGAAATCGGATCGTCGTCCAATCCCATCTCCGGAATGACGGTGGCGACGCTGCTGTTCACATGCCTGGCGTTTCTGGTGCTGGGCCGGACGCAGAAACCCGCGACTCTTGCCGCGATCACCGTGGCGGCGGTCGTCTGCGTGGCAGCGTCCAACGGCGGGGGAACGGCGCAGGACCTCAAGACCGGATACCTCGTCGGCGCCACGCCGCGGAAACAGCAGTTTGCCATTCTCATCGGCGCGCTCACTTCGGCCCTCGTCATCGGGCTCACGCTGCTCCTGATGAATCGGGCAGGGACAGTCTGGACCCAACGCGCCGAATTCATTCCGAATTACCACGTCGCCGATGTCGGGAGCCTGAAGCAGTTGGAACGGGCCGGCGGGCAATATGCATCAGATCCCAACCTTTATCACGTCCTGCACCTCGCCGAGGGGGAGATCCAGGGCGTGCCGCAGGGGCGATACCTCGTCGACGATCAGGGGACGATCCGTTATCTGGTCGATCCGGCCATCAACGGCCGGGTCGACCATCGCGACGACGGCGGCTCGGTCAAGAGCAACAAATTCGAGGCGCCCAAAACGCGGCTGATGGCGCTGATCGTCGGCGGTATCCTGAACCAGAGGCTTCCGTGGGGACTGGTGTTGATGGGTGTGCTCATCGCGGTCACGGTTGAGCTTCTGGGGGTGCCGTCGCTGCCATTTGCGGTCGGTGTTTATCTTCCGCTGGGGACGTCGGTGCCGATCTTCCTGGGCGGGGCGCTGCGATGGGTTGTCGATCGGATTGCAAAGCGCACCGCCGCGGATTCGGAGATGAGTCCGGGCACGTTGCTGGCCACGGGCTACATCGCCGGCGGCACGATCGGCGGGGTGGTCATCGGCTTCATGAACTTCTCCCAGCCTTTGGTCGATCGGCTGGACTTCAGCAAGCGCCTGGCCGCCGCCTGGAACGACAGTAACCTGCCGGCAATGATCGCCTTCGGCAGCTTGATCGTCATTTTGGCGGTGGTCGGTGCGCGACAGCTTGGTGAGAGACGACGGGTGCTTTGATGGGGCTGAGTTCGTTAATCAGTTCCAAACAAACTCTCGTATGCTATGGGCCGTGCGAAAATTGCGTTTCTTCATCGTTTTGCTTCTGGCGGCTTTGGTGTTCCCATCGCGCGCCCTTGCCTGGAACCCGGCGGGGCACATGGCGATCGCGTCGATTGCCTACGATGAGCTGAGCCCGTCGCGGCGGCAGGCTTTGGTGGCGTTGTTGCGGGAGCATCCGCGGTTCGCGGAGGATTTCAAGGCGGTTATGCCGCCGGACCTCACGCCCGAGCAACTGGACCGATGGATTTTCATGCGGGCCTCGGTCTGGCCCGACGTCGCCCGCGGCATTCAGGGGCCCGATCAACAGGTCTACAACCGGCCGGCGTGGCACTACATCGATCTGCCCGTCTATCTGGATGAGCGGACGCGGGAAAAGATCCATGTGCCGCCGTTCGAGTTCGATTACCACAAAGCCTCCAGCGAGCAGTCGATGAACGTGGTGCAGGCGCTGAAGAAGGCGGTGGACGATTTGAACAACCCGGCGACGCCCAGGCCGAAGCAGGCGGTGGCGCTGTGCTGGGTTCTGCACCTGGCCTCGGACATGCATCAGCCGCTGCACGGCGCCGCGCTGTTTTCCGCCGAGCGGTTTCGCGGGATTCCCATCGGCGACCGGGGCGGAAACGACATCCATGTGAAAGAGAACGAAGGCTTGCTGGCGATGTCGAACAATCCCAACCTGCACGCCCTGTGGGACAACATTCTCGGCACGGATGACTCGTACGAAGCGGTGATGAAGCTTGCCCAGCAGCTTGCGACCGACCATCCGAGACAATCGCTATCGGCGCCGCTCAGCCACACGGCCCCCGAGGACTGGGCCCGCGAGAGCAACGACGCGGCCCAGAAGGTGGTTTACACGCCCGAGATTCGCGCTGTGGTCGAGGCCGGCGAAGCCCAGCCGCACAAACCGCTTCCCGCTGTCGAGATCACCGACGATTACCTCAAGACGGGCCGCGCCGTCGCCCAAACCCGCGCCGCCCTGGCCGCCTACCGCACCGCCGCGTTGCTTCAGTAGGGCGGGCACTGGCCGCCACAGATGTCTCGAATGTCTCACATGTCTTGAAATGTCGCACTTGTCACACCTCAAAAAAGTGCGACATTTCGCGACATTCGCGACATTTGGAGCACCCCATTTTCCTCCCGCGCACTTAAAGTACGACAAAAGCGCCGGAAAACCGCCCAGACGTTCAGTCATGTTCAAACGGCTAACTCCCGGTCTGCCCGGACGCGCAATCGGGGGCTTGGCAGGCGGCATCGGCGCTGGCCCAAATTGGCCCAGTCTTCCATACGCTCAACTATGGCTGGACGCGCAAAAAACGCTGCTGGTCAGGCCCTCCTACCGCGAGGCAAGTTTCAATGCTGCGTTGATCAGGCCAATATGCGAATAGGCTTGAGGGAAGTTTCCCAACGCCAACTGACTTGGAGGATCGTACTCCTCCGCCATCAGCCCGGTTGGTCCAGCCAGGCCCGCATATCGGTCGAACAACTCTTCGGCCTCCTGCCAGCGCCCCAGCATCGCGTAAGCCTCAATCAGCCAGGCCGTGCAAATGTTGAATCCGCCTTCGACGCCCGGGAGTCCGTCGTCGTATCGGTAGCGATAGACTGTGGAACCACGGCGCAGTTCGCGTTCAACGGCCAGAGCGGTGGAAGCAAAGCGCAAATCTCCGGGAGGCAGAAGACCGCTCAGGCCCACCCACAATGTGGCGGCGTCGACGTCTGCGCTGCCATAGCTTGCGCAAAAAGCCTGCTGTCGATCATTCCAGCCGTGCGCCAGGACATCATCCGCGATCACCTGCCGCAATTCCGCCCAGTCATCCCGACGATAGCCGAGGAATTCCGCAACCTGCAGCGCACAATTGACCGTGTGCCAGCACATGACTTTTGAGTGAACGTGGTGTTTGCGCGGTCCCCGAATTTCCCAAATTCCATGGTCTTCCTCGCGCCATCGTTGCGAGACGGCGGTCACCATTGACTGCGTCAGCCGCCAGTGTTCGGGCGTCACCGAAGCGCCTTGTCGGGCCAGAAGTGAGATCAGTTCGACGATCGGTCCCAGCACGTCCAACTGAACCTGATGACTGGCGGCGTTGCCGATGCGTACTGGCCGACTGCCTCGATATCCGCAAAGCTCGTTGATGACACCCTCAGGGGCTAAATGCCCGCCGGTAACACTATAAACCGGGCGAATCAGGGTATTTGGCTCGCAGTCTTCGAGAATCCCCAGAATCCAATCGAGCAGTTTCATCGCAGGCCCGGGAGCACCCAGGCGTACCAGCGCTGAAGCGGCCATCGCCGCGTCGCGCGGCCAGCAAAAACGATAATCCCAATTCCTTACGCCTCCGGCATGTTCCGGCAAGCTGGTGGTGGCGGCGGCGGCAATCGCGCCGGTGGGGCCATAGGACAACGCTCGTAGCACCAGCGCGCTGCGAAGCACCGATTCCGGGCGTACCGTCGGCAACTTAAGCGTAGCTGCCCAGACCGCCCAGAACCGCTCGGTTTGCTCCCGGCGCTGGCGCTCAGGAACTGCCAGTGGCGCCAAACTCGCGGTTCCGTAGCGCAGCTCCAGGACAACCGGCCCTCCTCCCACGTCGAGTTCCGCCTTGGCACTTTCGTCCTTCCCTTCCTTTGCGATCGTCCAGCGGATTCCTGGTGAGCGCAGAACGCAGGGGTCGATGCTGCCCTCGATCGTCAAGCCGTCTTCGGAACAACGAAGGCAAGTCTCCAGACTTCCGAAATTCATGCGTGGCGCGAAAGTAATCTTAATTCGTCCGCGCCCCTCAATAACCCGAATCAGGTCTGTGCGGCCAGCGCGCTGAAACGGACGCCCGCTGGAACAGTCCAGGTAATCGGTGACCCGGAGCGATCCCCAGTCGCTCTGAAGCACAAAGCAATTTCCGATGTATTTTTGCGTTGCCAGCGCGTCGTTCGAAGCGGGACAGATCTCAAAGAATCCGGCCGAAGGCCCACCCAGAAGTTCAGCGAAGAGCGAGGCCGAGTCGATGCGAGGCAGACACAGCCACGAAATCCTTCCCTGCGGACTGACCAGGGCACATGTCCGTTGGTCGGAAAGCAGTGAATACTGCTCGATTGGAACGGCTTTGGAGCCGGCCAGCCACGCGGCGCGCTTCTCGGCGATGTCAGCCAGTATGCGGGCCGCATCCAGTGTGCTCGCTACGCGTGATTTCGCCGCGGTGGGTCCCTCCCCAACTTTGATTCCGACGTCCGGACCGGTCAGCATCGCAAAGGCATCCTCATCGGTGACATCGTCGCCGAAGAATACAACGAGGGACGCGCCCACGCGCTGCCGAAGGGATTGCAGGGCCCGCCCCTTGTCTGTCTGCACCACGCTGAATTCTACAACCTGCTTGCCATGGCGCACGTATATACCCGGATGGCTCATCAGTCCCCCCAGCAGTTGGTCAACCGCCTCAGCCGATAGTTGCGTATTGCGATAGTGAAAGGCCACGCCAACGGGCCTGAGTTCGACCATTGTGCCGGGCGTTTGGGCGGCGATTTGCTGCGCTTCAGCTTTTACTCTGTCGACCAAGACCATGGAGTCCGGTGAAATGGGCGTTGCGAACCCGGGCTCAAACTCGCTTCCATGGCTTCCGATGAGATGTGCGCGGTCCAAATCCTTGAAGTGCTGCCCGAGGTCGACCAGCGACCGGCCGGAAACGATCGCCACATGGGTCTGGGGCATCGCAGTCATGGCCTTGAGGGCTACCAGCGCCTCCGGGTGCGCTTCGGCCGATGCAGGATCGCTGACCAGAGGCGCCAGCGTGCCGTCGTAATCTGCCGCGACCAACAGCACGGCTGACCGAGATGCCTCATCAATCTGGCTCTGAAGGTGCTGCATGATCTGCATTTTAGACATGTATTGTTTGTGCAGTCATGCAACTTTGCCGACGAGGTTGCAGCCGCACGTGCTGCGCGTCCCGGTTGGGTGCGCGAGTCCGCGAGTCGTCCTTGGTGAAGAGGGACACTGCTAGTTACGACGTAATCCGTAATACGCAGCAACTCGCTTTCCTCGTCACAAGCAGCGAAGCAGCGTACAGCTCTCCTCGTCCCTTCTTTCCTCGTCCAAGCTACCCCAGCTCCCACCCCTTGCGGTATTCCCTTCGCAGCAGCTCATTCGCCTCCAGCACATTCGTGATCTTCAGTTGCCCGGCGTCCCATTCAATCCGCTTCCCGCAGCGGATGGCGATGTTGCCCAGCAGCACGAGTTCAGTCAGAGGCCCGGCGTAATCGAAATTGGTTCCCGCGGGCGGGCCGCCGCGGCAGGCGGAGAGCCACTCGACGTAATGCCCCGCTGAGCGGGGGATCTTTGGCACCGGCGGCGTCAGGTCCTTTCCCAGCTCCCCCAGCACGTTCGGCGGCTTGGCCCGCGCCCCGGCCATCACACCCTTCTGGCCGATGAACATCACACCCCCTTCTTTGGACGCTTTCCAAGTCTCGTCGCTCATGCCCTCGGGTTTGGGCGGCATCTTCCCGCCGTCATACCATTTCATCTTTACCGGCGGATTACTCCCCCGCGCCCCAAATTCCCAGGTGACGATCGACCAGAGCGGCCCGCTCTCCGGCGTCTGGCCGCCGCTCTCGGCTTCCACCGTGCACGGCCCGGTCAGGTTCAGCGCCCAGAACGGCAGGTCGATGATATGGCATCCCATATCACCCAAGGCCCCGGTGCCGAAATCCCAGAATCCGCGCCACTTGAACGGGTGATATGCCGGGCTGTACGGCCGGGCCGGAGCCGTTCCCAGCCACAGGTCCCAGTCGAGGCTCGGGGGCACGGGCGGACTGTCTTTCGGTGGGTCCTGACCCTGCGGCCAGATCGGGCGGTTGGTCCACATATGCACCTCTCCCACCGGCCCGATCACGCCCTGCTGAATCCAGTCCACCTGCATCCGCAGGTTGTCCCCGGCGTGCCCCTGATTGCCCATCTGCGTCGCGAGCTTGTAACGCCGGGCCGCGTCCGCCAGCATCCGCGCCTCGGAGATGTCGTGCGTGAGCGGCTTCTGGCAGTAGACGTGCTTACCGAGCCCCATCGCGGTCATCGCGGCGACCGCGTGCTGATGGTCCGGAATCGTGACCACCACCGCGTCGATGTCCTTCTGCTGCTCCAGCATCCGCCGGAAATCTTTGTGATGCGTGGCCTTCGTGTAAGTCCGCGCCGCGGCCAGGACGTGCCGCTCGTCGACATCGCACAGCGCCACGATGTTCCCACCCGCGTCGCTGACGCCTTTAAGGTCAGCCGTCCCTTTGCCCGTCGTGCCGATTTGGGCAACGTTGACTTTTTCCGCGGCCGAATACCCCGCCGGAACTCCGCGCAGAAGCCGGGCCTGCGCCAGCGAAGCCGCCGTCGCGGCCGCCCCCATCAAAAAGTGGCGTCGCGAATGTCGGTTCGTCATAATCCTCCCGGCTGCAAGTCGAAATGATTCCCGCTCCTTGAGCAGCTACGTCCGGCCCCAGGTGCCGTTGCCTTCCCATGCTCGACGATCACCCGGACTCTTGGGTCGTAGACGACGCAGCTTCGCTGCGGAAGCGGCTGGAGGATCGCCAACTGGAGATGGCGCGGTGGGAGCGGACGCTTCCTGACTACATCGCGGTCGAACCGTCCGAGCTTCTGGCCAGTCAGGTGTCGGGGGCGCTTGGCAGGGTGCAACAATTCGCCCCGGCGGAACGCCGGGCAGAGATCGCCGGACTTTTGCCGCACTTTCGCGGCGTGGAACTGTCGTTCCGGGAATTCGAGATGTGGTTTATCTGGATGATCGATGTTCTGTCGGGCAAGCAGGCGCCGCCGCCGAAATTGCCTGGCCAGCCGGACGTGCAGAAGTGACGGCCCGATTTTGTGGCGCGGGGGTCTGATCTAAAGTGCCGCCGGTGCCCTCACGTGCCCTCACCGGCGGTCTTCGATCGCCCGCGCGCCGTCACATTCCGCCGGTGAGGGCACTGGCGGCACTTTAAATCACGCTGCTATCCTTCGAGCATCCAAACCGCTCAGTTCCGCCAATTACCTATTGGGTCTGACCGTTGCGCAACGGCAGGCGGACGACGAAGCGCGTGCCCTCACCGGTCTTACTCGTAAACGAGATGGTTCCGCGATGGGCTTCGATGATGCTCTGGCAGATGGCCAGGCCCAGGCCGCTGCCCCCGGCCTCGCGCGAGCGGGCCTTGTCGGCGCGGAAAAAGCGCTCGAAAACATGCTTCTGGTCTTCGGGGGAGATTCCGACGCCGGTGTCGGCTACGGTGAGGATCGCCTGCGAATCCTCTTGCTCGATACTCAACTTCACGCTGCCGGCGGGACGGTTGTAGCGGATCGCGTTGCTGAGGAGATTGGTCATTAATTGAGAAACGCGCGAGCGGTCGGCGACGATTTCGATCGGATGCAGGTCCGACTCCAGCACGATGCGCTTCTCCGCCGTCAGCGGCTCGATCAGGTGAAGGCATTCCTCGGCCGCACCTTTCAGATCAAATCGCGTGGGGTTCAATTCGAGCTTTCCGGCATCGGCGCGGGCCAGCACCAGTAGCGATTCCACCAGTGATTTCATTCGCTTGGACGCCCGCAGGCAGGCTTCGAGCGTCTGGCGATACTCGCCGGCGGATCGCTCTCGGGTCAGGGCCAGCTCGGCGTGGGAATGAATGACGGTGATCGGCGTGCGCAATTCGTGCGAAGCGTCGGCGGTGAAGCGGACCTGGCGTGCAAACGCCGCGTCCAGTCGCTCGAAGGTCTGGTTGAGCGTCTGCGCCAGCGCCCCCAGCTCGCTGGTGGTGTCCTTGAGGTCGATGCGTTGCGACAGGTCGGAGGCGGAGATCGATCGGGCAGTGTCGGTGATGGCCCGGATGGGGCGGATGGCACGGTTGGAGAGCAGCCAGCCGCCCGCCAGCCCGATGGCCAGCACACCGGCCCCGGCGGCAATCAGAATCCAGCGCAGCCGCCGCAGGTCCTCGAGTTCGGGTTCAATCGACCGGCCGACCAGCACCGTGCTCCCAAACGGACCGGGCACCATCACCTCCCGGAGGTCGCCGCGCTGACGCGGCGGGATCGGTGGGCCGGACCGCGGCCGCGGCTCGATCATCGTTCCATTCGCCTGGCTGGGAAGGTCCGGCGGGGGAACGTCGCGAGCCGGCGCCGATGTCCTTTTTCCATTCGGTCCCCATACAACAAAGTAGGGCTGGTAGCGTTCGTCCTCGCCGACTCGGCGCAGGATGTCGCTGGGAACCTGCTCCATCCACGCGCCCAGCTCGCGAATGACGACCCGCGGCCCCGGGTCAAACCGGGGGCCGGGGCGGTCCGGCCCAAATGGCGGATGCGGCAGTATGCG
Organism: Tepidisphaeraceae bacterium; assembly: GCA_035483795.1. GTDB lineage: Bacteria > Planctomycetota > Phycisphaerae > Tepidisphaerales > Tepidisphaeraceae > DASXMX01. The sequence continues at coordinate 9,714 of DATHPP010000215.1, forward strand.
AAGCGCGTCCGAGACGGGGCCCTGGTCTGTGTCGCGGTCCGAATCGAACAGGCCGAAGGAATTGTGAAAGGCAAAAAACGTCTCGCGGTGGTGCTCGGGCGGAGGGCCCATCGGCATTTTGGCCAGCTCGTATGCCGCCCCCGTCAGCTCGGCATCCACCCGCTGCATCTCCAGCTTACTGGCGCCCAGGTACATCGCTGTCCCGAAACTCGCCAGCGCAACGGCGAGGATCCCCGCGTGCCAGAGCTGAAGCGTCCAGCGGATCGACCTAAACATCTTCGCTATCCCCAGCGTCGGCCGCGTCCCTGGGACCGCCTTCGTGAACCACGTAACCCTGCCCGCGGCGGGTTTCGATGAAATTCCGTCCCAGCTTCTTGCGCACGTTGGACACGTGAACGTCCACCAGGTTCGAGAGGCTGTCGTCCTCTTCGTCAAAGAGGTGGTCGTAAATCATGGTCCGGCTCACCAGCTTGCCGCGGTGATGGGCCAGAAGCTCGACCAGCGAATATTCCCGCGCCGTGAGCGCGACCGGGCGGCCGGATTTGTTCACCATCCGCGTGGAGGTATCGACCGCCACGTCGCCCAGTTCGATCACGGCGCTGGCCTTGCCCGCCGAGCGTCGGATCAGCGCCCGCAGCCGTGCCAGCAGCTCCGCCAGCTCGAACGGCTTGGTGAGGTAATCGTCGGCCCCAGCGTCCAGCCCCTTGACGCGGTCGGGAATCGTATCCCGCGCCGTCAGAAGCAGCACCGGCACGGCGTTTTCCGCCTTGCGAAGGTGCTTTAGCACCGTCCAGCCGTCCATCTGCGGCATCATCAGATCGAGCACGATCGCGTCGTACTGCGTGCCTTCGGCCTTGAAGAGCGCGTCGGCGCCGTCGACCGCCGTGTCCACCGCGTATCCTTCCTCGCGAAGCGACTGGGCGACGACGCTCAGCAGATCGGGCTCGTCTTCTACAACTAGCAATCTCATTGCACTGTGAACCTCGATGTGGCAACAGCCGCCCTCGGCTGTGTTTGACCGAAGGTCGAAGCGTTTCCGCCTTCGGCGGAACACAGCCGAGGGCGGCTGTGCCACATTTGTACTATTCAACCTTCGGGCGTAAATCCGAGCACGATGTCGAACCTCGTCGCGACCTCGCCGACAGTCGATTGCGCCAGCGGAACGAAATCCATGCTGACAGTGTCGGAAGACCGGCCAAGCCGCCGGTAGATTCCGTCGCGCTGGTTGCCGGCAAATCCCTTGATGAAAAGCTGGGTATTCCAAGCCTCATGGCCTTTGGATTTGATCTTAAAATGGATGTGCGGTGCCGGCCGGCCAAGGTAGGGGACGGGCTTGATGGTGCGGAAATAGTATTCGCCGGTCGATCCGGTGAGGAACCGGCCGAAGCCCTGGAAGTTGGCGTCGAACTTCTGCTTCCGCGGCCGCTCGCGCAGATACGTGGCGGTGGCGTCGCACTGCCAGATTTCCAGGACGGCGTTCCTCATGGGATTGCCGTTGGCGTCCAGCAGCCGGCCGCTCACGTGGGCCACTTCGCCGATCGCGGGCGTCAGCGAGTCGTTAACGATGATCAGATCGTTGTCGGTGTCGAGAGGAAGCTTCGTAGGGTAAAACGGGCCTTCCTCCACGGCGGCGGTGCGCGTCAATTCGAGTTGCTCGGCAAACATGCCGCGATCGAAAAGCCGCTCGACGCTCAGCACGGCCGCCCCCAGGCCGAAGGCAGTGACGAAATGGCGGCGGGAACGCTGGTTTTGCAGGTTCATGCTTGGCTCCTTGTCTGGCGGGCAGCGGCCCGGTTCCGGATGGGAAACTCTATTGGAGTTTACCTGAAGCTAACGTGAGGAATCGCTGAGCAGAATCAGAATAATCCTGGGGTCTCCCGAGCCTGTAGGAATGCATGTCTACGCTGCGTCAGATATAATGGTTGTCGGCTCGCGAGAATTTCCGATTTTAAAGTGCCGCCGGTGCCCTCACCGGCGGAATCGCAGCGCAACGAAGACCGCCGGTGAGGGCACCGGCGGCACCAAAAAGCCTCCACCAAAGGCAAGAGCAATTCATGCATTCGATCTTTCGCACACTGAAAACGGCGTCGCACGCGTTGCGGCGCAACATCATGCGGTCGGTGTTGACGTGCCTGGGCATCATCATCGGCGTCGCCGCGGTCATCGCCATGATCGAGATCGGGCAGGGCTCATCGGTCGCGATCCAGAGCAGCATTTCCAAGCTGGGCGCCAATATCGTCATGGTCTTTCCCGGCGAAATGCAGACGGGGGGCGTGAGCTTCGGCACCGGCAGCCGGATCACACTGACGCCCGAGGATTGCGAAGCCATCATCGACGAATGCCCGGCGGTGCGCAACGCCTCGCCCAGCGTCGGCTCTCGCTTGCAACTGGTGTACGGGCATAAAAACGGGCAGCCCAACCAGATCAACGGCACCACCCCCGCCGATCTGGACGTCAGCAACTGGCAGATGGGCCAGGGCGAGTTCTTCACCGACCACGACGTGCAGGCGGTCAACAACGTCTGCGTCGTCGGCCAGACCCTCGTCCGCGAGTTGTTTGAGGGCGAAAACCCCGTCGGCAAACAGATCCGCGTGAAAAACACCCACCTCAAGGTGCTCGGCGTCCTCCAGGCCAAAGGCGCCAGCATGATGGGCTGGGACCAGGACGACATCCTCATGGCGCCGTGGACGACGGTGAAGTACCGGCTGTCGAACCAGACGCTGACCAACGTGAATCAGAGCGCCGCCGCCGCCGCGACGGATTCTCTGACCAGCGTGAACACGCTCAGCAATCTTTACCCCAGCAGCGGGACGTCGCTGTATCCGGCGCCGTCGAGCATTCAGCAGGCGGACACGCCGCAGCCCGTGCGGTTTCATAACATCGACCGCATCAGCGTGTCGGTGCGTTCCCCCGGCGAGATTCCCGCCGCCATGCGCCAGATCAGCGACCTGCTCCGCCAGCGCCATCACCTCCGCACCGGCCAGCCCGATGATTTCAACATCCGCGACATGACCGAGTTCACCAAAGCTTTTGCCTCGACCAGCCAGTTGATGACGACGCTGCTCTTGTGCGTGGCGGCGATCTCCCTGATGGTGGGCGGCGTGGGGATCATGAACATCATGCTCGTCAGCGTGACCGAGCGCACGCGCGAGATCGGGCTGCGGATGGCCGTGGGCGCCCGCGCCCGCGACATCCTGCGGCAGTTCCTCGTCGAGGCGGTGATGCTGTGCCTGGCCGGCGGGGCCGCGGGCATCCTCTTCGGCCGCGGCGGATCGGTCCTGGTCCGCTGGTTCCTGCGCTGGCCGATCGCCGTCTCCATTCCCGCGATCATCGTCGCCGTCGTCGTCTCCGCCGGCATCGGCATCTGCTTCGGCTTCTACCCCGCCTGGAAAGCCTCCCGCCTCGATCCCATCGAGGCGCTGAGGTATGAGTAAGGCTTGCGGCCGCGGTCGCCACTTCCCCAGGGACGAACTTGACTTGCCCGGGTGTTGTAATAATATTACAACAGTTGGCCGATTGTGCCGATGGAGGTAACTGCGATGACGTTCGGTGAATTCATTAAGGATAAGCGGATCAAGCTGAAGGTATCCTTGCGGTCATTCTGCGAGCGCCACGGGTACGATCCAGGGAACCATTCCAAGCTGGAGCGGGGAATTCTCAATCCGCCGGACGACGACAATTTCATGATCAAGCTGGCGAAGGCGTTAGGCATCAAAAAGGAGACCGGCGACTGGTTCGACCTTCACAACTACGCTGCGGTCGCGCGACAACAGATTCCAAAGGAGCTACTTGACGACGCTGAGGTGGTTGACAAACTTCCGGTTCTATTCCGAACGCTCCAGGGTGAGCCCCTACCGCCGGAAAAGATGGATGACTTGATCGACTTCATCCGGAATCGTCGATAGGTTGCGGCGCATGCCGATTTTCATCCCAGCGCTGACCTATCAGCAAATCGCGGATGCCGCCGAGCGATGCCTTGAGGTGACACATAAGGCGGCAACCATTCCCGTGCCGATCGAGGACATCGTCGACGTCGGGTACGGGATTGACCTCGTGCCCACGCCCGAGGCTGACAGGTTCGCCGGCCTCCTGCTCGTACCGCCCCAGCAGTTCCGCCAGGAATTCGGGAAGGTAACCTCGGCTTTGGCAGAGAGTGGAAAATCGTTCAAGGATTTGATGGAGGACGCACAAGACTACGCCGTGAAAGGGTTGGCACGAATCTTCAACGTATCGGCAGGGACAATCTGGTACCGTCTGCGCGACGAGCGACTAATCTGAAAGACGCGATCCGATCGAAGCGCTGGGGTATGAGTAGGTCAGGCCGCGTAAAACGTGACGGCTGATCCGGGCCCGCGAGGTTGCGCAGCGATCGCGAAACCGCAAGCGGCGGGTCGTGTCGCGTCACCCTGCATGAGGCGCTCCGCGGACTGCGGGACGATGGAGGAACCAGAAAATGTCGGTACGACTGAGCGCATTGGTGGCGATAGTGTTGGCGATCGGTGTCTGCGCGCGCGGAGAGACAAAGCATGCGGAGGAGACCAAATATCCTTCGTACGATGGACTTGTGATGGCCGGGTATCAGGGTTGGTTCCGGGTCGGACGCGATGGGCGGATGTATCCCAATGCGACGCAGGTACGAATCGACATGTGGCCGGACGTCAGTGAATACGAGAAGACCTACCCGACCGGCTTGAAGCTGGCTGACGGAAGCGTCGCGCGGTTCTTCAACTCCTCCGACAAAAGCACCGTTGATCTCCACTTCAAGTGGATGAAAGAGTACGGGCTCGACGGCGTCTTCGTGCAGCGGTTCTTCGGCAACACCCGGCCCAGCGCCCGCAACGGCCCCACCAATGACGTGCTGAAATACGCCATCCAGGCTGCTTCAGAAAATGAACGGGCGATCGCCGTGATGTACGACCTGTCCGGCCTGCGCAATTCGGGCGAGGACGTGATGCGCATCGCCGAGGACTGGAAATTCCTGGTGGACACGCTGAAGGTCACGAACCAGCCGGGCACGAAGACTTATCTGCATCATCGCGGCAAGCCCCTGGTGGCGATCTGGGGCGTCGGATTTCCGGACCGCGGCTACGACATCAAAAACATCAAGCTCGCCGAGCTGATCGACTTCTTCCACAACGATCCGGAGTACGGCGGCTGCTCGGTGATGCTTGGCGTCCCAACCTATTGGCGCGAGCTGGATGCCGATTGCCGCAACGAGCCATACCTGCACGAGCTGATCAGGAAATCTGACATCGTCATGCCGTGGATGGTGCAGCGTTTCAGCCCGCTGCTTCACAACGACATGTGGCGCTACCGCGACGTGATCAAGGCCGACATGAAATGGTGCAAAGAGGCCGGCGTCGATTACGTGCCGTGCGTCTACCCCGGCTTCAGTTGGCACAACCTCAGCCGGTTTGAGTTTCCCGATGATGTGAAGCCGGTCGGCTCGATCCCGCGACAGGGCGGCCGGTTCTACTGGCAGCTCATCTCCACCGCGATCGGCGCCGGCGCCGACAAGCTCTACGTCGCCATGTTCGACGAGGTCAACGAAGGCACGGCGATCTTCAAGTGCACGAACAATCCGCCGGTCAGCAACTCCGCCCAGTTCATCGACATGGACGGCATGCCATCGGATCACTATCTCTGGCTGACCGGCCAGGCCGCGAAAGTGCTGCGGAAGGAAATTCCGCTGAGCACGCGGATGCCGAAGCGGAATTGATGCAGACTGGTCGGAGCAGGGGACTCATAATCATCTTGATCCCCAGCCCCGAACCTCATGAAAACACTGGAAAACAAATCATCGTTTTCGGGTCATGTTTGACTCGGTGGGCAACGGCAACAACCATGGCGATGTTACCCGTGAGACAGATGGCGATTTCTTTCAGGGCGGCGTCGACGTGATCGACGACGCCGGGTTGATTTGACTGTTGGGCATGGCGCGGACGTCGGTCAGGAGCGCTTGGAAGTTACTTCCCGAACGGAGTCAGCTCCGGGGTGACCAGGGCGAGCGAATCCCGCGAGAACGTGTTCCGAGCCCGGTCGACGGCGCGCATCATGTCGGCGAAGACGTCGCCGTGACGGTAGCTGGGGGCCGATCGCATCAGTCCCAGGACCTGCCGCCGGTAGTTGGTCAGGTTGCTCTGGACGGGCATGGTGAAGTCGGCGGCGACGGCGGAAATCTTGCGCGACAGCGCGTCCAGGTCGCCGCGATTCGATTTGATCAGCAGATCGTAGAAAAATGCGCCGTGATGGGCTTCGTCCGCCCCCATCCGGGTGAGGATTGCCTGCAATAGCGGATCGCCTACGTTGCGGGCCAGGGCCCGGTAATACAGGTGCGTGGCCTTCTCCTGAAGCGCCAGATAGATGAAGCCCTGTTCGACCTGCGTGTAGGGGAAGGTGTAGGCGGTCTTGCGCTCGAGAAGCATCTCGGCGTCCAGCTCTTCGGGCGCGACCAGGCCGGTGAGGGTCAGGTATCGCTCCAGGACGTGGGCATGGCGGTCCTCCTCGCCGACCCAGCGAAACGTGAAGTGCAGGGTCTTTCGATTGATGATGTACTGGTCTTCGGGCAGGTCGGGATCGGTCATGATCCGCAGGTATTCGGAGAGGTAGCCGGGAAGGTGGTCCTCGACGTACAGGACGGTCTTCACCGCGCCGAGCTGCTGCTCGCTGAGACGCTCCGGACGCGCCAGCGAGCGCATGTTCTCCTGATCGACCAGATCGTACGGCGACCAGTCCATGCGATCGGCCCGCCGGAGGTAGTCGTACAGGACCTCGTCCAGCGCGTCTTGTGGCGGGAACGCCGGTGGCTCTGAGGTTGTCAGTTCGGGTTCATCACGATCCGGGGGAATGCGATCCATACGTATTGCTCTTTTGGAAGAAACGAACTGTAAGGGCTACGTGGGTTGGTCGGCCAGAAACGTCATCTTAGCGGCAGCAGAACCCGGCACAACCGGTCCGCCCCGATTTGCGCAGCTTTTGCCGCGCTCACGAGAAACATCTGTCGTACTATACCTGTCTCCACTTCGCATGTTTGGCACGTTTATGATAAATGTCCCATGAAAACCGCGAAAAAGGGGACAAAATGGGACATTATGGGACATTCTTCGGCGTTTAGAGGGGAGAAACATGACAGGAAGAGGCTATCGCGACTGCTTTCGGATGGTCATGTCGAAGTTTTTGACCATGGATTTGTACATGGACCAGACGACGGCGGCGTAGACGCCGATCGCCACCCAGCCGCTCACGAAGGCCAGAACGCGGGCGCCGCTCGTCACGCTGGGATCGTTCTGGTGGAATGAATCGAATCCAAACGCCCGTGCGGCGAACGTCTGCGGGTCGATCATCATCGTCAGCAGCGTGAAGGGGCTGAAGGCGCCGGGGACGATGCCGAACTGGTCCATATTGCCTGAGCCGAGCATCTGCCAGCCGCACCAGCCCAAGGCCCCGCAAAGGCCGACCACGATGCCGACGCTGAGCATGACCGCCATAACCGTTGTGCGGCAGCGGAGCGACATCTGCATGCCCAGGATCGCCGCGAAGGCGGAAACGATGATCAGCATTCCGGGAAGGACGATCACCGCTTCGGGGAAGACGATCCACTGGAATTGGGGATCATTCCCCAGCATCTGGAAGAAGTCGTAAACGACAAAGAAAATGACGCTGACCACCGGAACGGCGATCAGCGGCAGCACGAAGCTGACCAATCCGCGGAGCTTGCCCCAGATGTAATACCGGCTGGTGATGGGGGTGCTCAGGAGCAGGTCGAGCGTGCCGTCTTCCTTCTCGCGTGTGACGGTAGAGGCCGCGGCATTGGTGACGATCAGCAGGATCACCGCCAGCTCGATGACGGCGGCGCCGAGCAGGAATTGACGGGCTTCGGGGGCCGAGAGCTTGCGGGGGATTTCATACGCGTGCACCGTGCCCCAGGAACTGATCCTGCCGGCGCTGTTCTTCACGACGTCGGCCTTTACGGAATACCGGCCGTGCAGGCTGTCGGGCGTCCTTTCGTCGTCGTGGGGGCCCAGCAGAATCTTGGGACTGTCGGCGCTGAGCGGATAAGACATGCGGCCCGTCGGGCTGTCGGGCATGTAGATGGTCAGCTTGCCGGTTCCAACATCATATGAATCATCGATGAAGTCCGGATAGGGCGGCGGAGAATATTGGGCATACCGGATCACCAGAACCAACGCGCCCAGCACGCCTATGCCGATGAATCCGTAGCGCAGGAGCGTCGCCCGCGCCGCCGAGGCTTTGGTGCGAGCCTCGCGCCAGGCGATCGGATTGAACCACACCGAACGCGGCTTGCGGTTCTTGTCTCCGGTGCTGAGACGCAGCCGCTGGAGCACCCAGCTTCGCAGCGACGTATGCGACTGGGCGAGGCGTCGCAGCAGGACGATCGACGGGCTCACCAGCACGAAGCTCAGGAAGAACATGAAGCTGGTGTAGAAGTAGGCGGGGTTGCTCAGATACCAGCCGAACGGCCAGCCCTGAAGATCCGGCGGCAACTGCCCCGCATCTGGCGGGGCGTACTGCTTCTGGTTGAAGATCGTCCGCAACGCCAGAAACGGGTTCAGTCCGGTGAGCCAGCTCGTGGTGCTGGGCGCACCGCTGGCCAGCGCGAAATGAAAATAGCTCAGTTGATCGAGAACCACCGTCCCGATCATGTAGATCACGATGAACAGGTAAAAGCTGAAAATGGTCCGGCGGGTACCGACCTTGAACACGGCGATCGCCATCGCCAGTGCGCCGGTGATGAACGCGGTGGCCGCGGCAATCAGGAACGACCGCACGATCGCATGGATCGCCACACCGCCGAAAATCTGGGTGATGGAAAAGATCGGGATGCCGCTGATGAGCAGCGCGACGATGAAGAACAGCCGCGACAGCATCGATCCCAGTACGATCTGCCCGTTGGTGAGTGGCGTCGAGAGCAGAATGTCGTAGGTCTGACTGTCTTTCTCCTGTGTGATCGCTCCGGCGGTGAAGATGGGTGCGAGAAAGCAAACCAAGGCGAGCTGCGAATAGCTGAGTGTCTCAAAAAGCTGAGCGCTGGCCTTGGCCAGATCGGCCAGGCTTCCCGCGCCGGCGCCGCTGGCGCCGCTGGCGATGGAGAAGACGACGATCGCGACCAACACGCCCAGGTAGCCGCAGCGGACGAACAGATCGAACCGCCGCTTGCTCTTGGTCTCGACGACGCGGACCAGGATCGGGTTGGCCGGAATCAGCCGCCAGAAATATTCGGCGATGCCAAGCATGGAAAAGCATTGCTGATTGCTGACTGCTGATTGCTGATTTGGGTGACTTGAATCAGCAATCTGAAATCAGCAATCAGCAATTCCTACTGGACCATTCCCTTCGTCAGCCGCATGAAGGCGGTTTCGAGATTGACTTCTTCTTCCTTGAGCAGCATGAGCTTGAATCCGGCGCCGACGAGGCGCTGCGGGACGAAGCTGTAGTCCTCCACACCCTGGCGGAGCGAGACGGTGAGATAGCCATTGGTGGCGGCGACGTTCTCGATGTTCGGGTCCTGGCTGAGCAGGGCGGCGGCGGGGGCCTGCTGGTCCATCGGCACGCCGACGTGCAACACCGTCCCCGTTTTGGCCCGCCGGACCACGTCGGTCAACGGCCCGCTGTAAATCAACTCGCCCTGCTCGATGATGCCGACCTTGTTACACAGGTCCGCCAGCTCCGGGAGAATGTGCGAGCTGATCAGGATCGTCTTTCGCATCCGCTGGAGTTCCTTGAGCAGCTCGCGCATCTCGATGCGGGCGCGGGGGTCGAGGTTGCCCGCCGGCTCATCCAGCAGCAGGACTTTGGGGTCATGCACCAGCACGCGAGCGATCGACAGCCGCTGCTTCATCCCGCGCGAAAGCCCGTCCACCAGCGCGTCCCGCTTGTAGGCCAGGTCGGTGAGCTCGAGCACGTCGTTGACGATCTTGGTCCGCGCCGTGCCGTTGATGTTGTAGGCGGCGGCAAAGAACTCCATGTACTCCTGGACGACCATGTCCTCGTACGCCCCGAAATAGTCGGGGACGTAGCCGATCATCGGGCGGATTTGCCGCGATTGATATCCGACGACGTAGTCGCACACGCGCGCCTCGCCCCAGGTCGGCTGGAGCAGGGTGGCCAGGATTTTGATGGTGGTGGATTTGCCCGCCCCATTGGGGCCGATGAAGCCGAAGCAATCGCCCTCGTCGATTTCGAGGTTGAGGTTGGAGAGCGCGACGAGGGTGCCGTAGCGTTTGGTGAGGTTGACGGTTTTGATCATCGCGGCCATAGGCTCACCTGTGCTGACCTGGCGGCGGGAGATTGTAGCGCCGCCGGTTCGGTCGCGGGTGCCGTAGCCGGAGGTGGCGGCGGCGCCGGCCGCTCGATCGGAAACGCAAACTGATAGAAAACCGTACCCTCGCCGTCAACCTGGCTTCCATTGACCTGCACCGGATACGGCAGCGGCCGGTTGGGCGCCTCGGCCAGCACGACCAGCTCGCCGGCTTCCAACGCCTGCGACATGTTGAGGTTGCGCATGCCGCGGCGAAGCAGCGTGAACGCCTCGGTGCCGCTGATGGCCGGATCTTTAACTGGCGGCTTGAGTCGGTCAAAGAAGCTGAGCACCGGAAACGCGATCGGCACCTTGGAATTCAAATCATCCCAGCGCTCGGTCCCCCGCAATGCATTCTGCCAGTAGTACTGCCATTGATTATTGAAATCGCCCTGACAGTCCTTGTCATAGCCGGGAGTCACTCTGTTCGGGCTGCTGATCCCGTCCAGCGGGAGCGGAGCGGCCTTGGCGTAGCGTTCGCCCAAGTCCACATGGTTTCCCGGCGGTTGGCTGTCCCAGGTGGGAATGTAAAGGGCGATGTCAACGTCGTTGGCGTAATGGAACGCGATGTACACGTGCTTGAAGGTGATGCCGCTGAGGTTATCGAGCGAGCCCTCGATTTTATGCGTGGAATCATCGAGGTGGACTTTCACGGAGTTTGGCCGCACTTTCAAATCGGCGTCGCCGCACCATTTGGCCTGGAGCTTTTTGAGGGTGCTTCGGAAGGGGACATCGATGGTGGGCGCGTCCGGCGCCCCGGATTGACGAACCGGCACTTTGTAATCGAGGTTGGCGGGAAACTCGTTATCGGGGACCTGGGTCGGGTGCATCGGTAGTGGGGTGACGTAGCTGACAAATTCGCTGGAGGTGTTGGCCAGCGCGACTTCCTGCTGCCCGTCGCGCGGGATGTAGAGACCCAGGCGGCTGTAGACGATCGCCGGCTGCGCCTGCTGGCCGGTGACGATGCGGACATCACTGGCGTGGTGAATCTCCGGATCGCCGCGCAGGACGAGGCGGACAACAAGAACGGTGAGGAAGGTCGCGCCCAGCGCCGTAAATCCGAACGCCGTCCAACTGTGCTGCTTTAGCTTCTTTCCTGCCAGAAACAGATAAGTCCCCGGCCCCGCCACCAGCCAATAGGCGATGAAGAAGAAGACCGCCAGCGTAATCAGCCCTGCCCCTTTGTTCTCAAATTCAACACCCCGGGATTGCGATGCCCCAAGATCCGTCGGCGCGGAGCCGGCGAGGCTTTCGGTGAACTTGGCTTCATCGCGCTCGGTCGCGTCCGATTTCACGTACGTGTCGTTGTTCCATCCGAACACATGGTCCCACACATAGGGCCAGCCGGTCGTTTTCGTGGCGATCGCGCGGTCGCCCAAGTCCTGGGCGATCCACGTAACTGATCCGAGTCCATAGGGGATGCGGGCGATATACGGCGTTGCATCGTTGCCGTCGCCGGACCAATCGATGGTCTTGTCCACGACCGCATTGGCTTTGGCAATACCGCGGGCGAAAGCGAACGGGCCTTTGAGCTGAGCCCACTCCGGCCGGGGAGTGTTTCCGGTCCTTCTGGCCAGGTCGGGGAGCGGCATGAGGTCGGCCTTGGTCTGAATCGAAACCTTCCACTGCCCGTTTTCCTGCCACTGGATCGGCAGCATATCGGCAAAGGGCGCGATGAGCTGTCGTTCGCCGTCATTGCCCGGCTGGCAGATCACCAGCATGCCGCCCTGGCGCACCCATTGCTGCAAGGCGGTGAGCTGCGTGGAACCCTGCTCCGACAGCACGCGGGCATCGCCGTGCATCCAGAGAACGGCGTCAACGCTTTGGTAAGCCAGCACGCTTTGCGGCAGCTCGCGGGCGTTGCGCGGAACAAAGACCGGGTTCTCGACCACGCCGATCGTCTCGAGATATTCCGAGACGGCCGGCTTGTCGGACCCTTCGGCGACGTACAGGATCAGCTTCTGGCCCTTGGGGTGCGTGAAGCCGCCGCCAGCAGGTTCCAGAGTATTGACGGGGCTGGTAATGGGAAGTTGCAGAAGTTGCTTCGAGCCGTCCTTGTTTGTCAGGTAGACGCGAAGCCGGCTCTGCAATTCGGCGATGTTCAGGTCCGGAAGCCCGCCGTTGGTCGGCTCGGGGAGAAAGCACAGCTCCCACCGCTGGGTCGCGTGGCCGTTGAGGGTGATGCCGTCCTTGACGTAGATCACATGATCGAAGTCGAGGTCGCGCTGGTGAATCTCGATGCGATACTCGGCGGTGTCATCAATTTGCGAGTCGAGCCGCACCACCAGCGGCGTCCAGCATTCGGGCCGGTAGAACCCTTCGCTGCCGAACCCGACACTTTCCACCTCCCCGCGAACCTGTGCGAAAGCCGAAGAAGTCAGCGCCAGCAGAATGAACCCGCCCAGGAGTGAACGCATCGAGCGATCAATGTATGCCTGCCGCTCCATAGCGTCAATCAAATAAGAGACCCGGTGCCGTTCCGCTAAAATAATAGGTCATGACCACTTGGGATGGTTTGCAAAAACGAATCATAGGCTGCCGCAAGTGTCCGCGATTGCGGCAGCACTGCCGGACCATCGCGCGTGACAAGCGGGCGGCGTTTCGCGACTGGACCTACTGGGGCAGGCCGCTGCCGAACCTGGGATTACCCACGGCACGGCTGCTGATCGTCGGCCTTGCCCCGGCAGCGCACGGCGGCAATCGAACCGGCCGCATGTTCACCGGTGACCGCTCCGGGGATTTTCTCTTCCGCGCCCTTTACGAAACCGGTTTCGCCACCCAGCCCACCTCCACGCACGCGGGTGACGGCCTGGAATTGATTGACGTGGCGATTACCGCGATGGCCCATTGCGCCCCGCCGGACAACAAGCCGACGCCCGAAGAGCTCGACAACTGTTTCCCCTTCCTGGAAGAAACCGTGGACTTCATGCCCAGATTGGGCGGGATCGTCGCGCTTGGGCGGATCGGCTTCGACGGGGCGTTGCGGCTGTATCGCTCCCGCAAGTGGCTCGGCGGTGTGAAGCGGCCGGCGTTTGGGCACGGCGCCCTCTATGAATTCCCGCAGGCGCCCTTTCTTCTGGCCTCTTTTCATCCCAGCCAGCAGAACACATTTACCGGAAAGCTCACCGCGGAAATGATGCGCGCCATCTTCCACCGCGCGCGGGAATTGCTTGATGCGTCGGAGCCGTCACGCGCAAAGCGATCCGCTACTGCGCCGGAATCGATGTCTTGATGAGCCCTTCGACGTTGCGGGTGAGGTTCTCGCGGTCGGGCCGGTTCTGGTAGACCATGTGGCCGGCTTCATAAAAAGTCTGGCGAAGATTCTTGCCGATTTGCGGTCCGACGTCGAGATGATCGACGGTGTGTTTGGTCGCGAAGTAAGGCGTCGCCAGATCGTAGATGCCGCTACAGAACATCACGTGCAGGTTCGGCAGTTCGACCAATGACGAGCGAAGCCGGTCGACAACTTCGAGATACCCCTGGCCGGCCGTGCCCATGTCCCACGGCCGGACGCGGCTGGAGAGGACTTCGTACGGAATGTCCGATTCGTATTTCAGGACCCGCCGGGCGTAGTCGTTGAACACGGCGCTGTAAGCGCCGAGGAACGGCTCGTAGCTCGGATCAAAATCGGGGTAGCGGTTCAGAGGGTCGGTATCGTACGCAGTGAGCCGGCCGTCGTAACGACCGATGATCTGGCGGTCGTCGGAGAGAAGTTCCTTGCGGAACATGCTTGGCTCGATCCTGAGGTTGGCGCGGTCGACGAATTTTTCCGAAAGCCCCGTGAGTCGGCTGATCTTCTTCACCGCCGCGGCCCGCTGCTCGTTGCCCAGGCGTTGGCCGGCGGCAAGATCGCTGATATATCCGTGCGAAGCGTATTCCTCCGACTCAGTAAGCGCCTTGCCCCGGTCCGATTGCAGATCGGGGGACAGCTTCTTGTGATACCAGGCCAGGGCCGTGTAGGTCGGAAGGTAGAGCGTGTAAGGCTGGTCGTCGCCGCTGCCGAACGAGAGCGTCTGAAAATTCAGGACGCTGGAAATCAGGACGACTCCATTGAGGCTGATGCCGTCTTCAAGCAGGACGTTGGAAAGCGCGGCGGCGCGGGTGGTGCCGTAGCTTTCGCCGGCCAGAAACTTGGGCGATTCCCATCGCTCATAACGGGTCGTGTACAGGCGGATGAACTGCGCGACGGAACGCAGGTCGTTTTCGACGCCATAGAACTGCTTGGGGTCTTCACCGGGCGCCGGCCGGCTGTAACCGGTGCCGACCGGGTCGATGAAGACCAGGTCGCTGGCAACCAGCCACGTGTCCTGGTTGTCGACCATGTGGTACGGCGGCGCGGGCGGTCCGCCCATGTCGTTGAGGCCGACGCGCCTGGGGCCCGCGGCGCCCAGATGAAGCCAGACCGCCGATGAACCCGGCCCCCCATTGAACAGATACGTGATGGGACGGGTCGATCGATCGTCGGGAACGGGCTGTTTTTCATAGGCGACAAAGAACATGTTCGCCTTGGCTTTCCCGGATTCGTCACGCACGACCAGCGTGCCGGCAGTGGCTCTGTATTTGATGGCCTGGCCATGCACGGTGATCTCGTGATCGGTGACGGAGAGGTGGTCGCTCTCCTCCTTATCTGACGCCGGGCGGGTTGACGGCGCCGCCGACTCCTGGGTCGCCGCCTGAGATTCGCCCCCGCGGCCCCGCCGTTGCGCGCGTGCCGGCACGGCAAGCAGGGACACTACGATACCCACGACGATTGCATTTTCTAATCGCATATTGATCAACCGGGGACGGACTGGGATTGCCGCGTGCCTCACGCGCGCAAGTCAATTAACGAGTTTGCATGAAAACGAGAACAGATTCAATCGAAGATCATTGGCTGCGTAACAGCGCAACGCCGTCGGCGATCCTCACACCGGCGCTTCGCATCTGCTCGATCGCGGCGGCCGCGTCACCGGACCGCAGATTGACGCCGCGGGACGCGTCCTGGATCAGGGTCACATTGAATCGCAATGATTTGGCGTCCAGCGCGGTGAACTTCACGCAATAATCGGTCGCCAGCCCGCAGACGTAAACGTCCGTCACGTTCTTCGACTTGAGATAATCACCCAGCCCGGTCGATCGGCGGTGTCCGTTGTCGAAAAAGCCGCTGTAGCTGTCGATGGCCGAGTCCGTGCCTTTTTGGAAGACGCGGGCGAAGCGGGTCGTATCCAGCCCTGGGACGAACTCGGCGCCGCGGGTGTTCTGCACGCAGTGAACGGGCCAGAGAATCTGCCCGAGGCCGTGCAGGTCGATGACGTCGCCGACTTCTCGGCCGGGGTGGTTGGCGGCGAAGCTGCCGTGATCGGCGGGGTGCCAGTCCTGCGTCGCGACGACCAGATCGAATGAGTTGGCCAGCGCGTTGCAGAGCGGCACGACACGATCGCCCTCCGGCACCGCCAGCGCGCCGCCGGGGACGAAGTCGTTCTGCACGTCGACGACAATAAGGGCTTTCATTCAACCTCCCGGCCACTGCGCCCGCTCGATCATCTCCATGCGGATCGTCTTGAGCCGGGCTTCGAGGCCGGCGGGATATCGGTGCGGATTGACCAAACGCTTGATCGTCGGATGCAATCGGTCGAGTTGATCGCTCGTGCGGCGCTGCACCGAGGGCAGGTCGGGCGGTACGTATACGAGTGAACCCTTGCGGAAGATTGGCAGGAGCACATCTTCTGGTCTGGCATCGGCATCAATCCTCTTGCGCCGCGCCTGATCGGTCGGATCGATGATGAGACAGGGCGTTTGGATCCCGGTCGGAACGTCATAGATCGCATCGGCGACAAACAAGCCGTCCGAGCCGACGAACCGTCGAACCTGGAGAATGCCCGGAATCGAAGTTTTGACCGTCTGCTCGGAAAGCTTGATCTTGTATTCCCATTGATCGTCAGGTTTGCGAATGGCGGAGAGCTTGTAGACGCCGCCGAGCGCCGGCGTGTCGCCACCTGTGGCGAGCCGGGTGCCGACCCCCCAGACACCGACCTTGGCGCCCTGCTGGTGGAGGCTTTCAATCAGCGTCTCATCCAGCTCATTGGAGGCGAGAATCGCGGCGCGGGGGAAGCCGGCGTCATCGAGAACCTTTCGCGCCTCGATGCTGAGGTATGCGAGGTCTCCCGAATCCAGGCGAATTCCCACCATCTCATGGGCTTGGGATCGCAGCCATTTCCCGACCTCGGCGGCGTGGGCCACGCCGTTGAGCGTGTTATACGTATCCACCAGAAAGACACAGTTGTTCGGCATGGCTTGGGCGTAGGCTTTGAATGCCTCCAGCTCGTCGCCGAACGCCATCACCCAACTGTGCGCGTGGGTGCCTTTGACGGGAATTCCGAAGAGCTTGCCGGCCAGCACGTTTGAGGTCGCGGCGCATCCTCCCACAAACGCCGCCCGGCTTGCGGTAACGCCGCCGTCGATTCCCTGTGCCCGGCGCAGACCAAATTCGAGTACTGGCTCGCCCTTGGCGGCAAGGCAGATGCGCGCGGCCTTGGTCGCAATCAGCGTCGAGAAGTTGAGCAGGTTCAGCAGCGGCGTCTCGAGCAGCTGCGCCTGGAGCAGCGGCCCCATCACGCGAACCAGCGGCTCATAAGGAAAAACCGCTGTCCCTTCCGGCATGGCGTCGATATCGCAGGCCAGCTCAAACTTGCCGAGGTAATCCAGAAAGCCGCGATCGAACAGCGGCTTGCCATCGTTGCCTTCCAACGTCGCCAGGTAATCCAGGTCCGATCGATCGAATCTCATCCGCTTGAGAAACTCGATCGCTTCATGCAATCCGCAGGCGACCGTGAACCCGCCGCCAAACGGGTGCTTGCGGAAATTGAGGTGAAACGAAGCCTCGGTATCGGCCATCCCCAGCTTCCAATAACCGTAAGCCATCGTGAGCTGATACAGATCGGTCAGCAGCGCCAGGGAATGGTCGTAAAGCTGGTCGAGCGCACCCATGGGTTCCCTTTCCGGCGCCGTTTTACCCGCGCCGGGCCGTCACTGGAACATCCGGCGGCGCATCCCGCAACCTCCGCCACATCTGATTTATAGGAGCCGAAAACCCGTTTGCTCCCGACGGAAATCAATTGGATTTCTTCTTGGCGGCCGGTGCCGATGCCGCGTGCGCCAGGTAGTGGGAGCGATTCGTCATGAAAAGGGTGTGGGACGCGACAAACCGTGCGGTCGCGGAATTGCTGGAAGGTCGAACGGTCCTGTCGGTTTCGGGCCTGGCGATCAGCGAAGTTGTGCTGCCGGGCGGCGGCATCGAGTTGCGCATTAATGCCACCGCCGCAAACGACAGGATCGCGGTGCAGCAGACGCCGCAGGGGCTGGTGGTTGGCAATAACGCTTCATCTCAGAGCTTTCCCGGTGATTTCCAAAGCCTCGTGGTGCACGGGACGTCGGGAAATAATTCCATCCTGATCGACCCTTCAGTCCAGATCGACGCCATGCTCTATGGCGGCTCGGGAAAGAACATCCTGCAGGCCGGGAGCGGCGACGACACGCTTGTCTGCATCGGCAGCAAGGCCGACATCCTGATCGGCGGCGCGGGCAACGACTCGTTCTGGACCGACGCGAGCTCGAAGGAAAAGATCGTCAACCTGCGGCAGGATGAGATCGCCGCCGGTAACGTCCATCGTGTCGGCTCGCTGTTCTCCGCCAGCACAATTGCCGGTTCGTCGGGCCACAAGACGCAGAGCCTGAGTCTGTCGCGCCAGCTTCACGTACGCAAGCTTCCCGAGCCGCTCACCACCGATGGTTCGACGTACAGCGATTTCTCCAGCCACGTTCTATTCAGCTCTGCCGGGCCGTCGGAGAACGACATTTATCAGGGCTCGGTCGGCGACTGCTATTTCCTGGCGACGCTCTCGGCCATCGCCAAGACCGACCCATCGCGCATCCGCCAAAGCGTGCTGGACATGGGGGATGGGACGTATCTGGTTCAATTCTCCAAAGGCGCCAACAAGGTTTACATCCGCGTCGACGGAGAGCTTCCGGTGATGCCCGGCGGGCAGCTCGATTACGCGGGCACCGGCGCACAGGGCTCGATCTGGGTGGCGATCCTGGAAAAAGCCTTTACGATTTTCCACAGTCAGGCGCCCACCTATGCCGCCATCGACGGGGGATGGATGGACGAGGCGTTTGCGGCACTGGGCGCGTCGCCCAGTGACATCTACTCGGCGGCGACTCCAACAGCCTTGGTCGCCCAGATCCAGCAGAACCTCAGCGAAGGGCAGGCGGTGACACTCGCCGTCAATACCCCCCAGGACGGCGCCCCGCTCCTGGGTAGCCACGCCTATACGGTTGACAGCGTCACCACCGACGCGGACGGAAACGTGACCGGTTTGGTGCTCCGCAACCCCTGGGGCGTCGACGGCGCCGGCAACGATGGATACAACGACGGGTACGTGACCGTCACCGCCCAGCAAGCCTACGACTCCATGCTCGGCGTCGTCAGCGCCTACGCGTAGCCTGCCGTACGACTCCTGCGTGATATATAATTGGCCGGCATCAACATGGCCAAAACCCGCACGCAATTCATCTGCAACCAGTGTGGCAGCGTTCATCCCAAGTGGCTGGGCAAATGCCCCGATTGCGGGGCATGGGACGCGCTGGAGGAATACAAGGCGCCGGCCCCCGATGCCCGCGCTCCGACGACCCAGACCGGGGACCTGCTGCGCGGCGCCGAAGCGCTGACGCTGGCGCAGATCGACGAAGCCGAGGCCTCGCGCGTTCCCAGCGGCATCGGAGAATTCGACCGCATCCTGGGCGGGGGAATCGTGCCGGGATCGGCGGTGCTGGTGGGCGGCGAACCGGGCATCGGCAAATCCACGCTGCTGCTCCAAGTCGCTCACGCCGTCGCCAGCCCAGAAAAAACCGGGTCGGGAGAAAAAACAGGGTCGGGAGCTGTTTTTGCATCCCCTGCGGCACGCGTGCTTTATGTAACGAGCGAGGAATCGGCCCGTCAGACCAAGCTGCGGGCGGCGCGGCTCGGAGTCCAGTCGGAAAACCTGCTCGTGCTGGCCGAGACCAACGTCGAGCGGATCATCAACCAGATCCACAAGACCCAGCCGGCCGTCGTGGTGATCGATTCAATCCAGATGATCTACAAGCCGACGCTCCCCGCCGCTCCGGGATCGGTCACGCAGCTGCGCGACTGCTGCATGGACCTGGTTTATCTGGCCAAGGCCAGCGGCGTGGCGATCGTGCTGGTCGGCCACATCACCAAGGCCGGCACGCTGGCCGGGCCCAAGATCATCGAGCACATCGTCGATACCGTCATTTACTTCGAGGGAGATCGCTTTCACTCCCATCGCATCGTACGCTGCATCAAAAACCGCTTCGGCAGCACGCACGAAGTGGGGCTATTTGAGATGACCGGCGGCGGGCTGCGCGAGGTCACCGATCCTGGAAGCCTGTTCGTCGAGCATTATGGGCCGCACGGGCCCCCGAGCGGCTCGGTCGTCACCGCCGCCATCCAGGGGAGCCGGGTCCTGCTCGTCGAGGTGCAGGCGCTGACCGCTTCCAGCGTCATCGGAGCGGCCAAGCGCAAAACCAGCGGCGTCAGCGCCGATCGCGTCGCCATGATTATCGCCGTGCTGGAGAAGCGGGCGGAGCTACGCCTGGCCGCGGATGATGTGTTCGTCAACATCGCCGGCGGCGTCAAAATCGTCGAACCGGCCATCGACCTGGCCATCGCCCTGGCCATCGCCTCGGCACATCAGAACCGGCCGCTCAGCGCCGGAACCTTGGCGGTGGGGGAACTGGGGCTGGGAGGTGAAATCCGCTCCGTGCCGCAGCTCGAATTGCGGCTGCGCGAAGCCTCACGCCTGGGCCTCGGCCACGGCATCGTCCCGCACCTGGGCGGCAACGTCCCGAAGCTCGGCGGAATGGCGCTGCATGAGGTCCGCCGGCTTTCCCAAGCCATGGCGGATCTCTAACCGCGATTACTTTATCAGTCGAATATTGAAAGGATATCGATAGGCAATGCCCTGATTTGCCTTGAGAGCGCCCATGATGCAGAAGACGATATTGAGGACGAAAATCGCCAGCCCGATGATGGCGCCGATGCAGAAGAAGCTGGTAACGGCTGCGATCGCCCAGCCAATGATCATTGTGATCTGGAAGTTCAGCGCTTCGCGTGCCTGATCAGCAACGAACGCGTTCTGATCCTTCTTGATTAGCCAGATGATCAGCGCGCCGATAAATCCAGTAAAGATGCCCAGCAAGTGAGCCAGCATCGCCATCGTTTTCGCGTCCTTGTCCGGCTCCGGGCCGGCATACGCGATGCTGGCCATCACGCCTCCGCCGGGCGGAGGAGTGGAGGCGGGAGGCGGCGTCGAACCCGTTGGCGGAACCGGACCTGTTTCTGACATAAAACCTTCCCTTGAATGAACAAACAACTGCTTGTGGCTCCCCGCACAATATGACAGTGGCGGCGATCGATTGCAAGATTTGTTGACAATCTGCACTGAAGTTCCTGCTACCGCCGGGCTTGCTCCCAGAGCTTGTTGATCCGCTGGGGGGAGACGGGAAGGAGCGTTTTGAGTTCTTGCGCGAACAGCGAGACGCGAAGCTCCTCGATGAGCCAGCGAATCTGATCGAGCACGGCATCGCGGACGCCGGCTTCGCGGGCGGCGCTTTCCTCGCGTTTGCAGCGTTCCCATAACGGGCGGATTTCCGCGATCACCTGTAGATCGCGCGTAAGGCCGGCGTTGGCGAGCTTCCTCAGGCGGACCGCGATCCCCTGAAGATATCGCGGCAGATTCCTCAATCGCTCGAATGGAGTGCCGACGACGAAGCCCCGGTAGACCAGTCGCGACAACTGGTCGCGCATGTCGCGGATCGAGTCGGACCAGAGCGGTGGCGTGTCGGCCGAAAGCGCGATGTCCAGCTCGTGGTAGGTCTCCAGGACCTGTCCGACCACGTCGCGGACCTCCGAGCCCGCGGCGGCGAGTCGGCGCCAGCCGGCCTCGGCGCGCGCGGCAAATCCCTCCCGCGTGCGAATCTCCGGCGGGGCATCGTCGAACAGCGCGCGGTCGGCAATCGCCAGCACCAGGTCGTCCTTCAAATCATCGCAGCGCCCAATCGTCGCGTAGTAAAGACACAGACGCTCCAAGTCGGGGAGCGTCCGCTCGACATGGCGAAATTCCTCGCGGAGCTGGAGCATGAACAATCGCCGCAGGCCCGCGCGGGTGGCTTCGGTAGCGGCGTCGGCGGAATCGAGCAGCCGCAGCGACACCGAGCTTCCGGCGTCGATCAGCGCGGGATAACCGCTCAGCGTCACGCCGTCGTGGCTAATCTCGACCTGCTCCGGCAGGTCGCCAAGATCCCATCGCGTCAGGGCATCGCGATGCCACTGCCGCGGGGGATTGGCCGCGAAGCTGGCGCGGGCCTGGAGGCCGAGCTGCCGGCGAATCCGCCCCAGGTCGCGGCCCATGGCGATCTCGTTGCCGTTGGCGTCGACCACTCGGAAATTCATCCGCAGGAATTCGGGCAACACGCCGGGATGGAAATCCTCGCTCCGAACCGGCTCGCCGCTGATCTTTCCCAGGTGATGCGCCAGCGCATCGAGCACGGGGCCATCGGAAGGCCGCAGCTCGCGGGCAGCCACGCCGGCAACATCCGGCACCGGAACGAACTTCACTCGCGACGCCTTGGGAAGCGATCGAATCAGCGCGACGAACATGTCGAAGCGGAACCCGGGCACGAGCCAATTGAACAGCTCGGCGTAAACCTGATTCAGCGCCGACAGCGGGACGGTAACGGTGACGCCGTCGGCGCGGTCGCCGGGCTCGAAGCGGTATTCGAGTGAAAGTTCGATCCCGTCCACGCTGATTGTGTCGGGATATAGCTCGGCGGTGATGCCCAGTGCCGGGTGAAGCATCAGGTCCTGGCGCGACATGAACAACAGCCGCGGGTTATGCTTCTCGACATGGCGGCGCCATTTCTCGAATTCGTCCGCGGTATAGATCCTCTGTGGAATTCTCGCGTCGTAAAAAGCAAAGCGCGCCTTGGGATCGACCAGTACGTCGCGGCGGCGGGCCTTGGCCTCCATCGCCTGCACTTGCCGCACCAACTCGGCGTTATGCGTGAAGTACGCATCGCGCGTGTCGTAGTCGCCCAGGACCAGCGCGTGGTGGATGAAGATTTCGCGCGAGAGTTTCGGATCGATCGGGCCGTAATGGACTTTGCGGCGGGCGACGAGCGTGAGGCCGTGCAGTGTCACCTTCTCGTAAGCCAGCACGCGGCCGATATCGGGCCGCCAGTGAGGGTCGGACCATGCGCGCTTGACCAGGTGCGCCGCCGCCCGCTCGATCCACAGCGGATGGACCGCCGCGACGTTGTGGGCATACACCCGCGTCGTCTCGACCAGCTCCCCAGCCATGACCCAGTGCGGCCGCCGCCGAAATAGAGACGAGCCGGGGAACAGGTGGAACTTCTTCCCCCGCACGCCGGCGTATTCGTTCCCATCCGACCGCACGCCGGCATTCGCCAGCAGCCCCGTCATCAGCGCGCGGTGAATCGCGTCCTGTTTCTGCGGTGGAAGGTCGAGAGGCTTCCCTTGCACAAAGGATTCAAGGGGGCCGCGGTGCAGAGATCAAATTCGTGGCACGGGCTTCCAGCCCGTGCGGGCAGCATGCATCAACGGAATACCTACTGATGCTGAGTTTTCCTGATTGAATATCGCCAGCACGGGCTGGAAGCCCGTGCCACGGAATCCGATCAGCTTTCCTCCGCGCCGCCCTTCATCCAGTTGCCGAGGGTTTCGGAAGCGCCGGTGAAAAATCGGGAGAAGCGATGCTTGCGTCGCAGGCGCTCGTATCGGCGGGTGTTTTCAAATTGCGGGACCGCCCGCTGTCCCAGCGCCGGATCGGCGGTGGCGGGCACGTGCTCGGGGTAGTTCATCCGGCGGTTCATCTCGGCAAATTCGCGTTCCATCCATTCCAGATCGCCGGGCGGGATATGCTCGGTTTTGACCGACGCGAGCGAAGGTTTGACCGTCTCCTGAAGCGAGCTGCCGCGCGAAAGCACAAAGGTTTCGTTGCCGAAGCCCGGATCGGCGATCTGCTCGAGCTTCTTGGGCCAGGATGCCATCGCCTCGTCCCATGCGACCTGAAGCTCGGCGCACGTCGCGCGCAGCACACTTATCGGATCGTTGGTGAAATCCTCGTAGCGGAGGAGCGGCCATCCGCGGTCGACGAAGAGCTTCCAATCTTCAAGAAACCGGCGAAGCCGCAAGCGGATCGGCGGGTCGTCGGCGGTGATGCCGTTGCGGCCATATTTCTTCTGAATCAGCGAATTGAAAACGCTCCGCACGTCGCGGACGACCAGCAACGGCCGCACTGTCCATCCTTCGTCCTCAAAATGCGCCCGCACTTCGCTGAAGCGAAAGCAGGCGATGGTGAACTTCACCCAGGGCAGCGGCGCGGAAAGATTCTGCGGAAGCGAGGGCAGGTGATCGAACCGTGCATCGAGCACGCCGTCCATGTCATGCCGCTGCAAAAAACACCAGGAAATCAGCGTCGATCCGCTGCTTTGCGTGCCGGTGCAGAGGTAAAGAGTCTGTCGATCCATGTGAGCCGCATCATAACGAACCCCAAGTTGACAAGCACAGCCCGGCGACTCGGATGGAATTCGCGAGTTCAAGGCAATTCCTTGACGCATAACGTTAAGCGTTATAGCATCTGTTCGGTGATTCGGTCTTTCCGGTGCGAAGAGACGCGAGGAATCTTTGAGCTTCGTCGCTCTCGTCGGCTGCCTCACGCGATGCAGCAGGTCGCGCTTCGGAAGCTCCGGATGCTAAACCGCGCGTACATTCTGGAAGACCTGCGGGTCCGCCGGCCAACCGGTTGGAGAAGCTGGCTGGCGATCGGACAGGTCAGTGGAGTATCCGAATTAACGATCAGTGGCGAATTTGCTTTCGTTGGCGGGATGGCGATGCGTTTGATGTGGAAATAGTCGATTATCATTAGAGGCCAACATGGCTAAGTCTCGACTCAATCCCGTTCATCCAGGCGAAGTGCTTGTCGAGGAGTTTCTCAAGCCGCTCGGGCTGAGCCAGAATCGGCTGGCGAACGCCATCGGAGTGCCGCCGCGGCGGATCAATGAGATCGCGCTGCGAAAGCGGACCGTGACCGCCGACACAGCCCTCCGTCTTGCCAAATACTTCGGATCGTCTCCGCAGTTCTGGCTGGGGTTGCAGATGGACTACGATCTCGATGTTGCAAGTCTGCGGCTGGGGACAAAACTCGAACGGATTATCCGATCGAAGGCGTCGTGAGATTCGGTAGAGTGAGGTGGCAGGATGTATTCGCCACGCAGCGTTGCTCAATCACTCCGTTGCCCGTACTGCCTGAGCCCGTGAAGCAGCTCGACCGCACTCGCGATGATAGCACCGTAGAAAATGACGTAAGTGCCTTCGGAGGATGACGGATTTACCCCGAAGTATGAAAATAGCGTTGCCCCGATTCCGCCCACCAGAAGAACGGAGCCAATGAGAATGTTTCGGCGAGCCGCCTGGTGTCGATTCCTATCCGACTCCTGCTTCCGCCGCTGGATTTTCGCTGCCAGCCGCTCGGAAACAGGTTCGTCGGGTGCTGACGTGGCGACGTATTCTTGAAGGCAACTTGGACATCTTTCATCCGCCATGGGGATCACTTGCCTGCGGCAGTTGGAACAAATGTCGACCATATCGAACTCGACCCGATCGGACCCGAAAGCTCGAAACGGCGAAACCCTAAAACCCGTTCTGCGCCGCCTCGACGGCCTTGAGCATGGCCTTTGCTTTGCTCATGGTTTCTTCGTACTCGGTGGCGGGGACGGAATCGGCGACGACGCCGGCGCCGGCCTGGACGTCGTAGACGCCGTTTTTCCAGACGATGGTCCGCAAGGCGATGCAGGTGTCCATGTTGCCGGCAAAGTCGAGGTATCCGACCGCGCCGCCGTACGGTCCGCGGCGGGTGGGCTCGAACTCATCGATGATTTGCATCGCTCGAATCTTGGGCGCGCCGCTCACCGTGCCGACCGGCAGCGAAACCTTGAGCGCGTCCAGCGCGGTTTTTCCTTCATCCAGTGTTCCGGTCACGTTGGAGGTGATGTGCATGACGTGGCTGTACCGCTCGACGGTCATCACGTCGCTGATCTGCACCGACCCGATCTTCGCAACCCGGCCGACGTCGTTGCGGTGCAGGTCGACCAGCATGATGTGCTCGGCGCGCTCCTTTGGATCGGCGAGCAACTCCGCTTCCAGCGCCGCGTCTTCTTCCGGAGTCGCGCCGCGCTTACGGGTGCCGGCGAGCGGACGGCTGGTAACCTTGCCGTCAGCCACGCGGCAGAGGATTTCGGGGCTGGAGCCGATCAGCGTGCACGCCGGACTTTTCAGGTAGAACATGAAGGGGGACGGATTGATGATTCGCAGGGCGCGGTAAACGTCAAAAGGGTCGGCAGGACTGGACACGCGCAGGCGCTGGCTAGGAACGAACTGGAAGATGTCGCCGGCCCGGATGTATTCTTGGCCCTTTCGCACCGCCGACTCGAACGCTTCGCGGGTGAAATTGCTTTCGAATTTGAGGGTGGGCGACGCGCCGGTTTCGATTTCCCCAACCAGCAGAGTCGGCGGTTGCTGGAGGCGCTGGACGATCTGATCGATCCGTTGGCAGGCGCTCCGGTAGGCGCTCTCGGCGTCGCCATGATCGGCCAACTCGGCGTTGGCGACGACTTTCACGGTCTTGTCGACGTGGTCGAAGATGACCAGCTCGCCGTACAATCCAAAGTGCAGGTCCGGCAGCCGCCGATCGTCCGGGGGCGGGTTGGGAAGCTTCTCGCCTTCGTAATATCGGATCGTGTCGTAGCCGGCGTAGCCAACCAGCCCACCGGTGAAGGCGGGGAGCCTGCGGGTTGGGTCGTAGCGCCGCCGCGGAAGCAGCTTCTGGAGATCGGCCAGGGGATCGGCGGTCTGAAATTCCCGAACGACGCCCTGCCCGGCCTGCCAGATTTCGGCCGCGCCGCCCGTTACCTGGTAAACTGTCGAAGGCGCGGTGGCGATGAAGCTGTAGCGGGCGATCCGCTCGCCGCCCACCACGCTTTCCAGCAAAAAGGCGTGCGCGTCGCGGCCGAGGACCTGGAAAGCGCTAACCGGCGTAAGGCAGTCGGCCAGCAACTGCCGATAAACCGGAATGATCTCCGCCCGCTGCGCCGCCGAGGCGAAGTTGCTATACTCGGGAAAGTACCGCCGCATGTCGTGATTGTAGTGAGTAAAATGGTCGGCGATAGAGAGTTGGCTTTAGGACTGTGAAGGCGAAAATCCGGGAGGGCGAGGCGGGCGAGGCTCCCGCCGAGCGGCGTTGCTTGCGCGAGTTTCGGCTCGGCAGGAGCCTCGCCCTCCCGTGCCAGATTCAATGATGTTCGAGATTACCGCAACCCGGCACTTTTCCGCGGCCCATCGGCTCCGGTTAAACGACGGGTCGCTGGAGCCGCTTCACGGGCACAACTGGACGCTCACGGTGACGGTGGGGGCGGAGAAGCTCGACCCGATCGGCGTGGTGATGGATTTTCACGACCTGGAACGCCGGGTCGATCAGATTCTTGTTCCGCTGCACAACCGGCACCTCAACGAGACGGCGGCGTTTGCCGATCTCAATCCATCGGCGGAGAACGTCGCCCTTCACGTGGCGCGAGCGCTTGCGCTGCCGCCGGGCATCCGTCTGATCAGTGTCCAGGTGTGGGAAACTGACGGGAACTCAGCGGTCTATCGGGCGTAAAAACCAGGGAATGATTGACGCTGCACCGCGGCGCAAATACGATTGATCGAACGCTCTGAAAAGGCAAATCGCAGATGAAGTGTGACAACTGCAATAAGACCGCGACCGTCCACCTGACCGAAATCAAAGGCGGGAAAAAAATCGAGAAGCATCTTTGCGAGCAGTGTGCGGCCCAGAACGAGGGGCTGCCGGTCAAAAGTCACATGCCCATCAACGAGTTGTTGACCAACTTTGTGATGGCCCATTCCGGGCTTCAGAAAGAAGTGACATCCGGCTGCGAACACTGCGGGATCACCTGGGCGGAGTTCCGCCAGAGCGGATTGCTCGGGTGTGCCAACGATTACACCCTGTTTGAGAAGGACCTGACGCCCCTGCTCCAGCGGGCGCACGAGAACGCCAACCATCACGTCGGGAAGGTTCCGGCGCGAAAGGGCGGGAGCGGTGTGCCGGTCAAGCGGCAGGTCGACCTCTCCCGCCTGCGAAAGGAGCTGGGCCGCGCCGTCGAAGCAGAGGACTACGAGCGCGCCGCCAAGCTGCGCGACCAGATCCGCCAGGCGGAAAACGCGTGAGGATTGTCGGTTTGCGATTGGTATCGATTTGAATTGCGAATGCCAAATGGCAAATCGCAAATATTATGAAGCTTAGCGATCTGACCAGTCATGCCGGCGAATGGCTCCGCGGGAACGGGCCAATGAGCGAGATCGTCATTTCCTCCCGCATCCGGCTGGCGCGGAACCTGGCGGGGTTTCCGTTTCTCACCCGGTGCAGCGGCCACCAGCGCAAGACCATCGAGGCCCGCGTCCGCGACACCATCCTTAACGCGGCGATCGCGCCCAAAACCCTTTACGTCGACCTGGAAGCGGCCCCGGAGATCGACCGCCAGCTCCTGGTCGAGCGGCATCTGATCAGCAAGCCGCACGCCGGCGCCGAAGGCGCCCGCGGGGTGGCGGTGGGAGAGAACGAAACCGTTTCCATCATGGTCAACGAGGAGGACCACCTCCGCCTTCAGGTGCTCCGCAGCGGCCTTCAGCTCGACGAAGCGTGGGAGCAGATCAATCGCATCGACGACCTGCTCGAGGCCAAGCTCGATTACGCGTTTCATCCTCGCTTCGGCTACCTGACCGCCTGTCCGACCAACGTCGGCACCGGCATCCGCGTCAGCGTCATGCTCCATCTGCCGGCCCTGAAACTCACCGGCGAAATTGAAAAAGTCTTCCGCGCCGCCAAGGAACTTCGCCTTGCCGTCCGTGGGCTCTACGGCGAAGGCACCGAAGCCACCGGCGACTTCTATCAGATCAGCAATCAGACCACGCTGGGAAAGACCGAGGAGGAGATCATCGACGATTTTCGCGGCGTGGTGATTCCCAAGATCATCGACTACGAGCGCCACGCCCGCCGGACCCTACTGGACGATCGCACGGTGGCGCTGGACGACAAGGTGTCGCGCGCCTTGGGCCTGCTCCGCACCGCCCGCCTCATGGCCAGTGAAGAGACGCTGCTGCTGTTGAGCCATCTCCGCATGGGCGTGAACCTCGGCCGCGTCAAGGACATCGACATCCGCACGATCAACGAGCTTTTCCTGCTGACCCAGCCCGCCCACCTCCAGAAGATCCAGGGCCGCAAGCTCGAGGGCGACATCCGCCGGGCCGCCCGCGCCGATTACATCCGCCAGCGGCTTGGGGCGAATTGATGCCGACAGCAGCAAAGCCGGGAGAGTTAGTTGGGGAAGCACCCACGTTATCGGATGTCCAAGGGTAAGCCTTTAGCGGCGGTCGTTTCCCTGAAAGGAACCGACTTGGAAACAGCGTCTGTCAGCGTAAGCCCTGTATTTCAACAGATCATCAAGCGTTCGCGCCGTCGCCAAGCCTCCGAAGGAGGGATGTCTTCCGACCAGGTCAGGCTTGAATTGGGACTGAAGCCCAAGCGCCATCGAAGTCGCGCTAAAGGCGATTAGACTTCCCCGCCATGATTGAACTGACCCCCGACGAGAGCCGAGTGCTGGGCGTCCTGGTCGAGAAGGCGCTGACGACCCCGGATCAGTATCCGCTCACGCTCAATGCCGTCGTGAACGGCGCCAATCAGAAGAACAACCGCGATCCCGTGATCACGCTCGAGGAAGCCCGTGCATTCGAGGCGCTGGAAGGACTGCGCGTCAAGAAGCTGGTGGTCCGCGCGGACATGGCGGGCAGCCGCGTCAACAAGTACCGGCATCAGGCCGGCGAGGCGCTGCGCGTGCGCACCGCCGAGCTGGCGATCCTGGCCGAGCTTCTCTTGCGCGGGCCTCAGACGCTGGGCGAGCTGCGCGGCCGGGCTTCGCGGATGCAGGAATTCGAGTCGCTGGAGGCGGTGAAGAACATGCTAGCGGCACTGATGACGCGCGACGAGCCGCTGGTCCGCGAGATCGCGGCGGCGCCAGGAAGCCGCGCCGAACGCTACGTGCAGCTCCTGTGTCCCGAGCTTCATCCGATTGATGTTTCGAGCGTATCGCAAGCGAATACGGAGCCGGCATCGGCCAGCTCACCGAGCCTCTCCAACCGCGTGCAGATGCTGGAAACCGAAGTCGCCAACTTGCGCGACGCGCTGCGACGGCTGGCACAGTCGATCGGCGAGCCAGATCCTTTGGCGCCGACCGCCGATCAGAGCCCGCAGCAGGCATAGCTCCGCTCGCCCACCGTCGTCCCCCCGGCCAATCGGACGCCAATCATTATCTCCCCGTCATGGATCGGGCAGGACAGAACCCGGTGGTTGCGTTACATTTCCCACATGCCGGAGCGCCTGATCGCCGGAGCCATGAGCGGCACCAGCGCCGACGGAGTCGATGTTGCCATTGTCGGCGTCGACGGCCGCGGCCTGGGCATGACCGCCGCCATCCTTCAGCACCATCACGAGTCCTACGTCCGTGAGCTGCGCGAGAGGATTCTTTCCATTCGCGAGGGTGGGCCACTCGATCTGGGCGTGCTGGCGGGCATCGGCCGGGCCATCTCCCTGACCTACGCGTCGGCGGTGTTTGGCGCGATGGAGGCGGCGGGGCTCCAGTTGGGCGCGCTGACCGCGATTGCCGCCCACGGACAGACGTTGTTTCATCGTCCTCCGGACACGATTCAGTGGCTCGATCCGGCATTTCTGGCGTCCGAAACGCGCTGCCGCGTGATCAGCGATTTCCGCCGCGCCGATTGTGCCGCGGGCGGGCAGGGGGCGCCGCTGGTCCCCTTTGCCGACTACATTCTCTTCCGGCATCCGACGATTTCCCGGGCGATCGTCAACATCGGCGGGATCGCCAATGTGACACTGATTCCCGCGTCGGCGGGGCTCGATCAGCTTCTCGCCTTCGACACCGGGCCGGGGAATTGCATCAGCGACTTTGTCATGCGCAACCACGATCCACAGGGCGTCGGCTTCGACGCCAGCGGTCGTCTGGCGGCGGCAGGAACCGTTAATGCCGCATTGCTCGAGACAGTATCGCGGCATCCTTACTTCCAATTGACCGGTCCCAAATCGACCGACGGGCCCGAGATGGTTCGGGTTTTCACCGAGGCAGTGCGGGCGCTGGGGCAGCAGCTACGGGTCGAGGACGTGCTGGCGACGGCCTGCGCGCTGGCCGCGTCGCAGATTGCGCGGGCGGTGACGCCGCCGGGCGGGCAGGCGCCCGGCGAGGTCTTCGCCAGCGGCGGGGGAACCAAAAACGAGACGCTCATGCGGATGCTCCGCGAGCAATTGCCGCCGCAAACTGCTCTGCGCGGCACGGGCGAGATTGGGGTTCTGTCGCAGGCCCGGGAGGCCGTCGCGTTCGCGCTGCTGGGCGCCGCGACGCTGGACGGGATTCCTGCCAACGTCCGCTCGTGCACCGGCGCGTCGCGGCCGGTGGTTCTGGGCTGTATCACGCCGCGTCCGTGACCGGCCGGGCCTCGAGCATTATCATCCATCGGCGATGGAAGATCGTTCCCACCTGCTGACCGAACAGCGGCTTGCCGAGTCGATGAATCTCGATGCGATGAGCGTCGAAAATGCGGTCGCGGTGATGAACGCGCAGGATGCGCGGGCGGTGTCGGCGGTGGCCGCGCAGCACGACGCCGTCGCCCGCGCCGTGGAGATGGTCGCCGCGGCGCTGGGGGCCGGCGGCCGGTTGATTTACGTCGGCGCCGGCACGAGCGGCCGGCTCGGGGTGCTCGACGCTTCCGAGTGCCCACCCACCTTCCGCACCGATCCAGAGCGGGTGCTGGGCGTCATCGCCGGTGGCGAGGCGGCGATGTTCCGCTCCCAGGAGGGCGCCGAGGATCGCCCCGAAGACGGCGCCGCGGCGATGGATTCCAGGAGCGTGAGCCCGGCAGACGTGGTCATCGGCATCGCGGCGGGAGGAACGACGCCGTACGTCCACGGTGCCTTGCGCCGCGCCGCCGAGCTGGGAGCGAAGACCATTTTCCTCACCTGCGTCCAGCCCACCGCGGCCGAGCCGAAGGTGGATCTGGTCATTCGCCCGCTGGTCGGCCCCGAAGTGCTGACGGGTTCAACCCGGCTCAAGGCCGGCACCGCCACCAAGCTCGTTCTCAACACGATCACCACGCTCGCGATGGTCCGGCTGGGAAAGGTCTACGAAAACCTGATGGTTGATCTGCGTGCCACCAATCAGAAGCTATGGGATCGCGGGGCACGGATCGTCGCGACGCTCACGGGTCTGGACCGCGCCGCCGCGATCGAGCTGTTGAAGCGCGCCGACGGCCACGTCAAAGCGGCCATCGTCATGCATCGCCGACAAATCGACCTTACCCACGCCAGTGCTTTGCTGGAAGCCACTTCCGGCCGGCTGCGGGAGGCGCTCGTTGCTCCATTGCATCATTCACAGCGTCCGGTGGTATAAACGTGCGAACCCGGCGCCGCCGAGCGTGCGGTTGCCCCATCGGAGGAAGAACCATGAAACTACGCATCCTGTTCGCCCTGGCCTTGTGCGCCGCGATACCAGCCTACGCGGCGGACACGCCCGAAACCGGCCAGCATCCTCAGACGTTCGAGAAACAAGTCACGATCAAGCTCGATTACCTTCTCTACCTGCCGCCCGACTACGGCAAGGACGAAAGCAAGAAATGGCCGCTCATTGTTTTCCTGCACGGCAGCGGCGAGAGTGGCAGCGATGTCCAGAAGGTAGCGGTTCACGGGCCGCCGGAATTGCTGGCCAAGGGGACCGACCTGCCGCTCAAGAACTTTGTAGTTGTATCGCCGCAGTGCCCCAGTAGCCGCATCCAATGGCAGCCGTACATGCTCAACCCGTTTCTTGATGAGATCCTGGAGAAGTACAAGGTTGATCGGGATCGGATATATCTCACCGGCTTGAGCATGGGCGGTTACGGCACGTGGCTGTGGGCCGAGCAGAACCCCGATCGTTTTGCCGCCATAGCCCCGATGTCGGGCGGCGGAAATGCAAACCCGCGCATCGCTCGCCGCCTGAGTCGCATGCCGGTCTGGAATTTCCACGGCGAGGCGGATCCCATCGTTCCAATCAGCGAGAGCGAGGCGATGGTTGACGCCGTGAAGAAAACTGGGAACGAGGATGTGAAATTCACTCGCTACCCCGGCGTCGGCCACGACTGCTGGTCCCTGGCTTATGGCGATGCCGCATTGTACGACTGGTTCCTCCAGCACACGCGCCAGCCCATGCCGCAGGGCCGCGGTAGGTAATCTCAACCGGCTGATTTCGGCTGTGCCGTCCGCAGTGCCGTCAGTTCCTCGTTCAACTTGTTCAGCAGCGCGACGATCTCATCATGGCGCGCTCGCTCCGGGGTGGGGCGCTTCTGAATGAAGCTCAGCGTGCCCGTCGGTTCCAGGACGCAGTAATCGACCTCCTTGAGCGAGCTGATTCCCTGTTTGTGGGCGGCGGCAATCAGCTCGGCCCGGCTGATTAATTCGCGGTCGAGGTGGTCGCGCTGGATGACGCCGTCTTTGACGAG
The DNA here is from genome assembly GCA_035483795.1 of Tepidisphaeraceae bacterium. Lineage (GTDB taxonomy): Bacteria > Planctomycetota > Phycisphaerae > Tepidisphaerales > Tepidisphaeraceae > DASXMX01. The sequence goes on from DATHPP010000215.1 coordinate 42,743, forward strand.
TACATCCCCGCGGCCGGCCAGCAGGCGCTCGAACCTGCGGCTCCCGCGGGCCAGCCGTACCACCGCGTAATTGATCCCCAGCAGCGACGCGGCCCCGATCAGCCCGCCGATCAGCGTGTTGTCATCGCCGATGATGGCGTTCTGAACCGTGTTCGAGAGGGTCATCAGCACGATGAAGTCAAACGGATTGAGCTGCGCCAGCTCCCGCTTCCCGGCCAGCCGCAGGCCGATCAGCAGAAAGAAATACACGATCACCGGCCGCAGGATTTTTTCCGCCAACGGCAGCCCCAAAACAAACATGTGTTGCCATAGGTCATGCATGAGCGAATCTCCTGTCTTTTGATCCCGAGCGTACCGATTCGCCCTGCAATCTCCCACTGCGGCCCCATCTGCCGTCCGACGTCACACATGTCTCACATGTCTCGCGCTTTGGCCCGGGCCGGTGAGACGCCCCCGGGCGGCGATCGTCCGTGACCTGAAAAACGCCGAAAACGGTTCATTTCGTTGATTTCGAGACATTCAAGAGATTCAAGACAAGCGCCTCACAGCGCCGGTTCGCAGGCTCCCTGTCCGCGTCTGACCCTCTTCCCGCGTGCTGCGAAATGATCGCGACTCAACCCACGGGAAACCAAAAAAAAGATTCGTAAGAATAATTCTGCTCTCTTGGGGGTCCACGTGCCGGGGTGGCCGTTTTTGAATGGACTGCTTTGCAGCGCTTCTCGCTAGCGCGGGGGCGCAGTTTTACCAGGCGCAGATCATGGGACCAACAATGATTGATACGGAAGCGGCTCCCGACGCCACCTCGGTGACGGGTTCCCGGCGAGATGACAGTCGATGGGCCGCCGCGGTGAAGAGGCGGTTGGAAACCGTTGATGTTCGCCTCGATGGCGGTCGGCCGTGGGACATTCAGGTAAACGACGCCCGCCTTTTCCGCCGGCTTGTCACCGGGGGGTTCGTTGGGTTTGGCGACGCGTACGTGGACGGATGGTGGGATTGCGATGCGCTGGACCAGCTCTACGACCGCTGCATCCGCGGTGGTCTGAGCGATCAGGCGCCGGTCACAGTTCACGGCCTGTTGGAGTACGGGCGGCAACGCCTTTTCAACCAGCAGCGAATGGGCAAGGCCCGCGGCAATGTCGAGGCCCATTACCATCTCGGCGCCGACCTGTTTTGTGCCATGCTCGACGAACGGATGATCTACAGCTGCGCGTACTGGAAAGACGCCGTCACGCTCGCGGCGGCACAGGAGGCGAAACTCGAGCTGATTTGCAAAAAGGTGGGCCTGAAACCCGGTCAGCGCGTGCTGGACATTGGCAGCGGCTGGGGCGGATTTGCCAAGTACGCCGCCGAGCGGCATGGGGTTTCGGTGGTGGGAGTCAATGTCTCCAGCGAACAGGTGAGTTTCGCCACCGAAGCTTGCAAAGGCCTTCCGGTGGAATTCCGCCTCCAGGATTATCGCGAGATTCGCGGCAGCTTCGACCATGTCATTTCGATCGGATTCATGGAGCACGTCGGTCCTAAGAATCTTCGCGCATTGATGGAAGTAGTCGATCGCTGCCTGAAGGAAGACGGCTTGTGCCTGATGCACTTCTTCGCCGGTAAGCGCAGCTTCCCGACGCTGCGAGACAGCGAGGTGTTGTGGATCACCAAATACATTTTCCCCGGACTGGTCGTGCCGTCGCTGAAGCAGATCGGCAGTGCCGTTGACGGGCTGTTTGTCACCGAGGACCTACACAACATCGGCAGCCACTACGACCCGACCCTGATGGCATGGTTTGGCAACTTCGAGCGAAACTGGCCCAGCCTCGAGAAGGCCTACGGGCCGCGCTTCTACCGCATGTGGAAGCATTATCTGCTTGCGTGCGCCGGTGCGTTCCGCAGCCGAAAATATCAGTTGTGGCAGCTGGTTTTATCCAGGCACGGCGTCCGCGGCGGATATGCGCCGATCGGCTGAATGCGACCGCGCCGGCGGGTGATTCTTCGGCGCGCTTCCCACATTCGGGGCTTGAGACATCAGAGTCGTTCCGCGGCCGACGGCGGACGAGGTTCGACACGGGAGCTTCGTCGGCCGGCTTGCCCGCCTTGAACCTTCACCCCCATCGGCCATAATCCCGCGCATGAAGCGACCGGCCGTCTTTTTTGATCGCGACAATACGCTGATCGTCAACGAGGGATACCTGGGCGATCCGGCCAAGGTGGTGCTGGTGGACGGCGCCGCCGAGGCCGTGGCCCGCGTGCGGTCGCTGGGCTATGCGGTCGTGGCTTTCAGCAACCAGAGCGGCGTGGCACGCGGCATGTTCAGCGAAGACGACGTGCATCGCGTGAATGGACGGCTCGACGAGCTCCTGGCGGATGCTCTGCCACACGCGGTGATCGACCGCCACGAATTCTGCCCGTTTCATCCGGAGGGCACGGTGGCGGAGTATGCGGTCGAGAGCGACCTGCGCAAGCCCAAGCCGGGCATGATCCTTCAGGCGGCGGAAAAGCTGGCCTTGGACCTGTCGCGAAGCTGGGTGGTCGGCGACGCGCCGCGCGATATCGAGGCGGGCAAGGCGGCCGGCTGTCGCACCATCTGGTACAAGGACACGCGGCTCCCGCAGTCGATGGCGGCGCGCGAGCTGATGCTCACCGTGCCGGACGCGGTCGTTTCCAGCTTGAAGGAAGCGACGGACGTGATCGCCCGCGAAGCGCTGGTGCGGCACGCCAGCCCACCCGAGCCGCCTCCGGCGCCGTCGCCACCGCGGCAAGCACCCTCCGCGCCGGCGCCGCCCGCGGAAACGGAAAGCGAACCGCCCGAGGCTGCCGAGGTTCCCGTGGAGCCCGAAGTTTCGCGATTCTCTGCGTCGCCCGGCCCAAGGTCGGTGGCCACTGCCAAGCCGTTGATGCAGGTCCTGGCCCAGAAGCGGAATGCCGCGGCAGCCGCGGAGAACAACCCGCACCCCAACGCCGAGTCATCGACGCTCTCCTCCACCGCGCGACTCGAGGAACTGGCCGAGCAAATCCTCCAGGAACTCCAGCGCCGCGAATCACACCATCAGCCCGACTTCTCAATCAGCAAACTGCTGGCCGGCATCATGCAGATCATCGCCCTGGCGGTGCTGCCGATGGGCTATCTTCTGAATCGCGGCAGTCTCTCGTTCATTCTGATTGCGATTTTCCTACAGCTGTTCACGATCGCGCTGCTGATCATGGGACGGCAGCAGTAGCGGGAGGTCAACAAGAATGAAGCGATTTAGCCTCACGGTCGTGCTGTGTGTGTTATTTTCGTCGCTTCTGGGAAAGTCGCTCTATGCGGCGAGCGATGCCCGTCCGAATATCGTCTACATTCTGGCCGACGATCTGGGCTACGGCGACGTCTCCTGTTTCAATGCCGACTCGAAAATCAAAACGCCCAACATCGATCGACTCGCCCGCGAGGGAATGCGTTTCACCGACGCCCACAGCAACTCCTCGGTCTGCACGCCGACGCGATACGGAATCATGACCGGCCGCTATGCGTGGCGATCGAAGCTGAAACGCGGCGTGCTGGGCGGATATTCCACGCCGCTCATCGAGCCGGGACGCCTGACGGTCGCCCAATTCCTGCACGACAACGGCTATGACACTGGATGCCTGGGCAAATGGCATCTGGGGCTTGGCTGGCAATTGAAAGACGGCTCGGGCAAAACGCCCTCCGCGGATTCCGTGGATTTCTCCAGGCCGGTCACGTCGGGTCCGAACACGGAAGGCTTCGATTATTCGTTCATCATCCCGGCGTCGCTGGACATGCCGCCGTACCTTTATCTTGAGAATGGCCTGGTGACCGAGCTGCCGACCGGCCACGTCGCCGACTCTCCGCGGCCGGCCTACTACCGCGCCGGGCCCATCGCGCCGCATTTTGAGTTTCAGTCCTGCCTGCTCGAAATCACCCGGCACGCGATCAGGTGGATCGACGAAGCGCAGAAATCAAAATCCATCCACCCGTTCTTTCTCTACGTCGCGCTGACTTCGCCTCACACCCCGCACGTCCCGCGGCCGCAGTTTCAGGGCAAGAGCGGGGCGGGGAATTACGGCGACTTTGTGATGGAGACCGATTGGGCCGTGGGACAGATTCTCGAAGCGCTCGCCAAGTCCGGCCTGGAAAACAACACGCTGGTGATCATGACCAGCGACAACGGCGCCCACAGCCAGCCGCTGCATCTCGAAGAGTTGTACGGCCATCACGCCAACTACATTTTCCGCGGGCAGAAATCCGACGCCTGGGACGGCGGGCACCACATCCCGTTCGTCGCCCGCTGGCCCGGCCACGTGCCGCCGGGCGCCACCTCCGATCAGACCATCTGCCTCACGGATCTCTTCGCAACCTGCATCGATCTGCTCAAAGCGCCGCGACCGGCCGAAGCTGCGGAAGACAGCTTCAGCATCCTGCCAATTCTCGAAGGCAAGACCAACGTCGCCGTCCGGCCGGGCGTGGTCATGCACTCCAACGACGGCTACTTTGCCATCAAGCAGGGGCCGTGGAAGCTGGTCCTCTGCCGCGGGTCCGGCGGCTGGACGCTGCCTGAGAATCAGGCGCTGCCGAGCCTGCCGCCGATGCAGCTTTACAACGTGCAGGACGATCCGAGTGAAAAGGAGAATCTTTACGCCCAGCACCCCGAGATCGTCGCGAAGCTCAAGGCGGTGCTCGACGATTATCAGCACGAAGGACGCAGCGCGCCGGCGCGGCGGTGAGCTGTGGCCCGTCTGAAGCTCGGCAATTCATCCGGACATGAACCGGTAAGCCGCTTCGATATCGGCGGCGAATCGTTGGGCGTCCATCAAAGGTGAACAGCGCATTCGTTCCCGCAGTCCCGCGCGAATCTCCGCCAGCTTCGCGGGATCGGCGGCCAGAGCGGCTGCGATCGAGACATACTGCTGCGGCGTCTGCGCGACCAGCTGCGTCAGGCCCACGTTATTCAACAGGCTCACGCCGGCGCGTCCGACGGCGGTGTGCCCCGCCAGGCTCACGACCGGCACCCCCATCCACAACGCGTCGCACGTGGTCGTGCCCCCGCCGTACGGAAACGGGTCCAGTGCGATATCGATCTGGTGGTGTTGACGCAAATACTGCGCTGTCGGCGCCATCGCGACAAATTCCACCCGGCTCGCATCGATTCCCAATTTGCCGAAGCGCCCTTTGGCTTGCTCCCGGTGCGAGCCGGCGTGGCTGTGGATCACGATCCGGGAACCGGGGACCGTTGCCAGGATCTTCGCCCACAAATCCAGCGTCTGCGGCGTCACCTTCATGAAATTGTTGAAGCAGCCGAACGTCACATGCCCGGCGGACAACGCCGGCAGCGCGTTCACGGGCGCCGCGATCGCCGCCGGCTCATAGCACCAGTAACAGCGCGGCAGCCTCACCGTCCGCTCGACATACGGCTCCTCGGTCCCAGGGGGATCCAGAAACGGATCGCTGATGCGGAAGTCGATGGCCGCAAGTCCGGACGTGCCGACGTAGCCGAGCCAGGTCGCCTGTACCGCGGCGGGCTTGCGGGCAAACAGGAGCAGCCGGCTGCCGGTCATGTGGAGCGTGAGATCGACCAGCACGTCGATATTGTCGCGGCGGATTTGCTCCGCCGCCTCCGCGTCCGTGCGGCCCACGATGTTTTGCCAGTGATCGGCGTGGCCTTGCATTCGAGCCGTCAGCGCATCGGGGATGCGCACCGCCGAGTAACAGAAAACCTCCACGCGCTCAGGATCATGATGCGCCAGCAGCGGCGCTAAAAACCGCCCGACCGGGTGATCGCGAAAATCCGGAGAAACGTACCCGATCCGCAAGCGACCGTTGGGTCGTGCCGACACTTCCGCTTGCCTTGAGCGCACCTCGCGCGAAAGCGGCTCGGCATATTGCCCGGCCCATTTGAGGTGTTCCCGCAGGATCGTCGCGCCGTCGTAGTCGGGATGAAAGTGCATCGTGTAAAGGAGGTTGCCGAAGTACTGCGGCACGTCCGGCCGGGCCCGCATCGCCTTCGCAAACGATTCGATTGCCTCAGTCAATTTCCCCTGGCTGCTGAGGTTGATCCCGAGGTTGCTGTGCGCCTCGGCAAAGTCGGGGCGAAGTCGCAGGGCGCGCTGATAAGCGGCGGCCGATTCGTCCAGTCGCCCGTTTTCCTTCAGCAGATTTCCCAGATTGTTCTGCACCTCGGGCGAGTCGGGGCGAAGCGCCGCGGCGCGTGTGAACGCCGACAGCGCCTCGTCCAACCGTCCCTGCACCGCCAGCGCGCCGCCCAGGTTGTTCAGGGCATCGACATAATCCGGCTTCAGCTCGATCGCGCGCGAGAACGCCGCCACGCTTCCCGCGATGTCCCCCGACTCCTTCAGCGCAATTCCCAGGTTGCTGAGAATTTCCGGCGACTGCGGTTTGAGCTGCACGGCCTGGCGATGAGCCGCGATCGAATCCTCAAAATGACCCATCGCGCGCAGGGCGTTTCCCAGATTGCTGTAGGGCTCGGCGTACGTGGGCTTCAATTCGATCGACCTGCGAAACGCGCCCGCCGCTTCCTCCACCCGCCCGGCCTGGCGGAGCGAGTTGCCCAGCGAGTTAAACGCGTCGGCGCTGGGCGGCTGGAACTGCGCGGCGCGCTCAAGGGCCTGGATCGATTCGTCTGTCCGTCCCAGCAGCCGCAGGAATTCGCCCAGCGCGATATGCGCCTCCACCGCGTCGGGATAGACAGCAATGCTGGCTTTGAGGAGATCGACTGCGTCAGCGAGCTGTCCCCGCTGCCCGACGAGCCGGGCCAGCAGGTGCAGCGCGATCGGATGCCGCGGCTGCGCGGCGAGCACCTGCCGGTAAATCGCCTCCGCCTCGGCAAGCCGATTCGCCTGGTGATGCTTCACAGCCAGTTCCAGCGCCTGTTGAATCGTCGGGAGGGTCATACGTTACGTCTCTGCGGCACCCGTATAGCTATAACGTTACATTACACGGCATGTAGCATTCATCCGTGTTTATCCGTGTGCATCAGTGGCGAATTCTGGCTCTCGGGCCTCGTTCATCCGCGCGTCTGGAACCCGTGGGTAACGCATCGCCCATTCCGGCGGTAAGATACAGGCATGGACTGGCGGCGGAAGGTCAGATCGATCGGGGCGATTGGAGCGGTTGCGGCGGGGCTGCTGGCCATCGCCGCCAGGGCCGCTTCGCTGGCACAACTTGTTTGCGGCAATGATGATATCGACTTTGTCCGCGATATCCGCCCGATCCTTCAAAATAACTGCTACCAATGTCATGGCCCGCAAAAGCAGAAGGGGCTGCTTCGATGGGATTCAAGGGAATCGGTCATTTTGCACGGCGGGCAGTCGGGGCCGGAAATCGTTCCCGGGAAGAGCGCCGACAGCCGTGTCATCAACCGCGTGCTGGGCCTGGGCGGCGAAGACCGCATGCCGCTCAACCAGCCGCCGCTCAACCCGCATGAGATCGATCTGCTGGCCAAATGGATCGACCAGGGCGCCAAGTGGCCCGTCAGCGCTTCGGTGGCCAACGCCAAGATCGAGCGGCACTGGGCGTACGTGAAACCCGTCCGGCCGGCGCTGCCGGCGGTGAAAGACAAGCCCTGGTGCCGCAATCCGATCGACTCTTTCGTGCTGGCTAAACTCGAGCAGCAGGGGATGCACCCCTCGCCCGAGGCGGATCGCGCGACACTGATCCGGCGGGTCAGCCTCGATCTCACCGGCTTGCCGCCGACCATTCAGCAGGTCGACGATTTCGTGAACGACAAGTCTCCCGATGCTTACGAGAAGGTCGTGGATCGGTTGCTTGCCAGCCCGCACTTTGGCGAGCGGGCGGCGATCCGCTGGCTCGACCTGGCGCGGTATGCCGACTCGAACGGGTACGAGAAGGACCGCCGCCGCAGCATGTGGCCGTACCGCGACTGGGTGATCAACGCGCTCAACGCAGACATGCCGTTTAGCGAGTTTACGATCGAGCAGATCGCCGGCGACCTGCTCCCACACGCGACCCTCGATCAGAAGATCGCAACCGGCTTCAACCGCAACACGATGCTCAACGAAGAGGGCGGCGTCGATCCGGAAGAATATCGCTACTACGCCAACGTCGATCGCGTCGACACGACCGCGACCGTGTGGCTGGGCACGACCCTCCGCTGCGCCCAATGCCACAACCACAAATACGATCCCTTCACGCAGCGCGATTACTACACGTTCATGGCGTACTTCAACAGCGCCGCCGCCGAGACGGCGACGCACGGCGTCAGCGATCCCACCGACGTCAGCACGAAAGCCACGGTTCAGACCCCCGAGCTGATCGCCCTCCAGCGGAATCTCGATTCGCTTCAGGCCCAGTTCGACCGCGATACCCCCGAGCTCGCCGCGGCACAGGATAAATGGGAAGCCAGGCAACACGTCGGCCGCTGGAAGGCGGTTGACGTGCTCGAAGCAAAATCAGCCGGGGGCGCGTTCCTGAAGAGAATACCGGACGGCTCATTCCTTGCGACCGGCGCCAATCCCGCCAACGACACCTACACGATCATCTGCAAGACGGACCTGGCGAAAGTCACGGGAATCCGGCTCGACGCCCTGGCCGACAAGAACCTACCCAAACGCGGGCCAGGCCGGGGCAGCAGCGGAAATTTCATTCTGTCGCACGTGGAGGTTTCCACGGCACCGGCCGGCGAAACGGGCGATTCCCAGCCGGTGGCCCTGACCCATCCCTCCGCCGATTTCACGCAGGCCCAATTCGCGATAGCCGGCGTGATCGCGGACAAGCCAGACCAGACCCGGGGATGGGCTGTCGCTCCGGAGTTCGGCAAGGCGCATGCTGCCGTCTTTGAAACGGCGCAGGACGTCGGCTTCGCAGGAGGCACGACGCTGACGATCACGCTCAGCCACCAGTCCAGGGAATTCCCTGATCACAACCTCGGTCGCTTCCGCATTTGGGTGACCGACTCACATCGTCCGCTTCGCGCCTCGACCCTCCCGGAAAACATCGCCACGATCCTTGCCAAGCCGCGAGATCAACGCGACGGCGATGAGAAGAAACTTCTGGCGATGTATTACCGCTCAATTGCGCCGGAACTGAATTCCCTGCGCGGCAAGCTCGCCCAGGCGCGCAAGGAATTTGACGAATATCCCAAGACTGCGCTGGTGATGCAGGAGCTTCCCGAGCCGCGTGGGAGCTTCATGCACCTCCGCGGGGCGTTTTTGTCCTTGGGCGAGAAGGTCGTGCCGGGAACACCGGCGCTGTTCCGCGAGGAGATCCGCCAACCCGTACGCGATTCGCAAAAAGTCCGGAATCGTCTCGATCTCGCCCGTTGGTTGGTCAGTTCCGACAATCCACTGACTGCTCGGGTCACAGTCAATCGGATCTGGGAACAATATTTCGGCATTGGCATCGTCGCCACCAGCGAGGATTTCGGGGCGCAAGGCGAGCGGCCGGTCAATCAGCCGCTTCTGGACTGGCTTGCCGTCGAATTCATGCATCCATCTTCGTCTGGCGCCAAGCCCTGGAGCATGAAAGCGATCGACAAATTGATCGTCATGTCGGCGGCGTATCGTCAATCTTCCGACGTCACCCCCGAGCTAATGGAGAAAGATCCCTATAATCGCCTGCTCGCCCGCGGCCCTCGGTTCCGTCTGGCGGCGGAACTGATCCGCGATCAGGTGCTGGCCGTCAGCGGATTGCTCAGCGAAAAGATGGGCGGGCCCAGCGTCTTCCCGCTCCAGCCCGAAGGAATCTGGCATTCTCCCTACAGCGGCGACCGCTGGGTCACCAGCGGGGGCGAAGACCGGTATCGCCGCGGCGTCTACACCTTCATCCGCCGGTCGGCGCCGTATCCGGAATTCATGGCCTTCGACATGACCACGCACGAATCGATCTGCACGCGGAGATCGCGAACGGATACCGCGCTCCAGGCCCTGACGACGCTGAACGACCCCGCATTTGTCCAGCCCGCCGCGGCGTTGGCGCGACGGATCATCACCGAGGGCGGCGACACGAACGAGTCCCGCGCCACATTCGCTTTCCGCGCCGTCCTGGCCCGAATGCCAGAGCCGAAGGAACTCGACCGCCTTATTTCCCTGCACGATCAGATGCTCGAGAAATATCAGTCCGACCCGAAGGCAGCCAAAGAGCTGGCGACCAGCGGACTTTCCGCGCCGCCCGACGAAGGCGATATCCCGCAGCTTGCGGCGTGGACCGTCGTGTCGAATGTGCTGTTGAACCTGGACGAAACGCTGACAAAGGAATGAGGAACCAACCACAGAGGCACAGAGTGCACAGAGAAACAGCAAATACATATGGATCCACAGATTTCGCAGATTACGCAGATTAAGAAAGACCAAATCTGTGTAATCTGTGGATGATCTGTCTTCGTATTACCTCCGTATCCTCCGTGCCTCTGTGGTGAAACATTTGAGCCTGTCATGAAACCACGAATCACCATCGATCAGGAGCTTAAGCGGGAGATGCTCAAGGCGGTCACCCGCCGGCAGCTTTTCAAAAGGTGTTCGACCGGCATGGGGGCGATCGCGCTGTCGTCGCTGCTCAACGAGAGGCTTTCGGCGGAGACGACTTCCGCGTCCAAACCCGCACCGGTCCCGTCTGACCCTCTGGCGGTCCGACCGCCGCACTTTGCCCCCAAGGCGCGCAACATCATTTACCTGCACATGGCCGGTGCGCCGTCGCAACTGGATCTGTTCGATCCGAAGCCCAAGCTCCAGGAGTACGACCGCCAGCCGATCCCGGCGTCGTTCACCAGGGGCGAGCGGTTCGCGTTCATCAAGGGCACGCCCAAGATCCTCGGCTCGCCATACAAATTCGCCGCCCATGGAAAATCCGGCATCGTCCTCTCCGAGCTATTGCCGAAGCTGGCGACAGTAGTCGATGACATCGCCGTCGTCCGCTCGCTGCACACCGACCAGTTCAACCACGCCCCGGCCCAGCTCTTTGTCCACACCGGCTCGCAGCTCCAGGGCCGCCCCAGCATGGGCTCGTGGGTCACCTACGGCCTGGGCACCGAAAACCGCGACCTGCCCGGCTTCGTCGTGCTGGTCTCGGGTCCGAACAACCCCGACGGCGGCACCGCGCTCTGGAGCAGCGGCTACCTGCCCAGCGTCTACCAGGGTACGCAATTCCGCTCGCAAGGCGAGCCGGTCCTGTTCGTCTCCAATCCTTCGGGGATGAGCAGTGAAGTGCGGCGCGATTCACTGGACGCGATCCGCGACCTCAATGCCGCTCACTTTTCCTGCTGCGGCGACCCCGAGATCGTCACCCGCATCGAGCAGTACGAACTGGCCTACCGCATGCAGACGACCGTGCCGGAGCTGTCCGACATTTCCCAGGAGCCGCCGGCCATTCACGAGATGTACGGCACCCAGCCGGGCCGCCTCAGCTTCGCCAACAACTGCCTGCTCGCCCGCCGTCTGGTCGAACGCGGCGTCCGCTTCGTCCAGCTCTACGACTGGGGCTGGGACCACCACGGCACCGGCACCAGCGACGATCTCATGCACGCCCTGCCCCGCAAGTGCAAGGAGATCGACCAGGCCTGCACCGCGCTGCTCACCGATCTCAAAGCGCGGGGATTGCTCGACGAGACATTGGTCGTCTGGGGCGGCGAATTCGGCCGCACGCCCATGAACGAAGCCCGCAATGGCAGCACGTTCCTGGGCCGCGACCATCACCCCCACACTTTCACCATCTGGATGGCCGGCGGCGGCATCAAGCCCGGCATCACCTACGGCGCCACCGACGAACTCGGCTACCAGCCCGCCGAAAATCCCGTCCACGTCCACGACCTCCAGGCGACGATCCTCGCCTGCATGGGCCTGGAGCACACCAAGCTCACCTACCGCTTCCAGGGCCGCGACTTCCGCCTCACGGATGTCTACGGCAATGTCGTCCACGACCTGATGGCGTGAGCCAGGGTTCACGCGCCCGCGAAATTGCGCAGAACGTTCAGTTCCGTCCACAGGTGTTCACCCGTCGCGTGGCACTTTTGGCCGACTTTGGCACAAAAAAATGAGTGCCAAATCTCACAAATGTCGCACTTGTCACACCCCAAAAAAGTGCGACATTCTGGGCTTTGCCTAAAAACGCCATTCTGGCAGGCGAAAATCAGGACTTTTTGGGCAGGTCGGGGACTTCTTGTGCAGGTAAAGGCCGAGCGGATTCGAGCCGAGCCCGATCGATCATTCCTTGGACCTGAGAGTTGGCCTTGAGGGCATAGAGTTTTATGTTTGGATGTTCGAGAGCGAACACACGAAATATCTCATCGGCGAAACCCTGTCCGATGACTTCGATTCCGTCGAAGTCCAAAATTATCTCGTCGAACCGATCAAATCTCATGAGGACGCGTTTTGCCTGTGATCTCGAAACAAGATTTTCATGACCAAATCGGGCAAGACGCAACGGGACGTGGGTCTTGGAAAATCCATAGTCGTTCGTCTCGCCACCGCTGAATTTTCCGAAGATTGTTTCTAACGTCTGATCTGCCATGAGTCCGATTTCCATCACGATTCTTGTCCCACTCACGTGGCCGGTGGCGGACTCAATTAGCCAGTCATCCTCATCCTTATTGTGAACGAACATCAGGTCGCCGGAAATGATGTAGAAGTTATCGAAAACCCTCGAAGTGAAGAAGATTCCCTCACCCGTATGATGCTTGGGGTCGGTGGTGAACTTTCCCTTTGAAAGCTCCAGTAGCGACTCCCGCGGTTCCGGCAAATTGAGCGCCTTCGCAACCTTGTTGAATATTCCAACTCCGTCGTCTGCGACCCAGATCACCACATCTGCGGCGGTAACTTGTAAATGGATGATCGATTTGGAGCCTTCCGAATGATCGATGACGTTGTTGAACATCTCCGTGAATCCGTAGTGGCAAATCGCGTCGATGTTCTTCCGGAGGCCGGAGAGTTTCGGGCGCAAGGATTCTTCCCAAACGGCATGTTCTTCAAGGCCAGGAACAAGTTCTATTCTGAGGTCGACAAACTCAGTTGTGACTAGTTCATAACTGCGATTCCGGGTGTTGCCGCTCGCGCGCAATACGCCTCGATCAACGAGGGCGGAGACATGTCGGTGAACTGCCTGCCGACTTACTTGAAACTTCTCTGCGGCCAGACTTACGATGTCTTCGGAATGATCCCGCACATTCGAGACGACGAACTCGCGTATCTCCTTGGCTTGATGTTTCATGGGCCATTGTAAACATTCACGCCGTCCATTGTCAACATTCGCTGCACAAATGTTGACAATGGATGGCTGTTGTAGATTGTTGCCATCGGCCACCGGGCGAATCTCGGTCTCATTTGATCGCAAAGGGGAATTAGGCGGATGCCGGCGCGAATTCCGGCTGAATCCCAAGCTCATAGATCGCGCTGATGACGCAAACAGATGTTGTGACAGAGCACCTTGCAGAGCACCAAAGCCGGCGTCCCGCACGCCTGGCTCTCTACGATCGGCAGCCCAAACCCCTCCCCCATCGTCGGCAAGACGAACACGTCCATCTCGTTGTAGACGGTGGCCAGCAGCGCATCCGGCACGCCGCGCGGGGCTGCTGCCGTAGTAGAGGTTCGTCGTGGTCGAGCCGGCCGTACTTGTGATTCGGCGACCCAACGCATCGTAGCCGTAGCTTTCCAGGACGGTGCTGCTGGTGTTTTCGACGTCGACGATCTGGTTCCAGGCGTTGAAGACGTACTTATGGCCCTGCTCGTCCTCGGTCATGTTGCCGTTATTGTCGAAGCTCGGCGTGGTGGTCGTGCCGGAGATGGAGCTGATCTGGTTTTCGGAGTTGAAGGAGCGGGTCTGGGCCGTGCCGTTGGTGCTGAAGCTGCTCCAGTTGCCCAGAGCATCGAGCGACCAGCTTTCGGTGGCGGAGGCGGTGGAGACGGTGTCCGGGGCCGGGCCGTTGGTTCCGCTGGAGGAGAGCGTGCCGCGCTCGAATCCCTGCAAGCGGCCCAGCGAATCGTACTGCGACTCGGGGGCGGTGCCGTTGGCGGGGGAATAGAGGGCGCTATCGGCGCTGCTCACGAGATTGTTCTCGTAGAGGATGTTGCCGTCGCGATCGTAGCCGTACTGGAGACGCTCGAGGGTCGTGGTTGTGCTGCGGTCGTACCACCACTGGTCGATGACGCGGCCGAACTCGTCCAGGCCCGTGTAGCGGTCGCCGCCGGC
>DATHPP010000216.1:0-5686 GCA_035483795.1 Tepidisphaeraceae bacterium
CGGCACGTTCACCATCAACAACCTTCAGGGCACCAACCCGCTGGCCGGGACGACGCTCGACATCGGCCGCAGCACCGTGTTCCTCAGCTACAGCAGCTCCGATCCGATCGCGGCGATCCAGAACTACCTGGCGAACGGTTACAACTCCGGTACGTGGAACGGCACGCCGACAGCATCTACCGGCGTGATCATCTCGCAGGCGGCGCAGGGCAATCCGAATCGTAACACCGCCATCGGCTTCGCCGACTTCGCCGATGGGCAGGGCGTCAACACCGTCCCCAACACGATTGAGCTCACCTACACGTTGTACGGTGACGCGAATCTCGATCGCCAGGTCAACAGCGCCGATCTCCAGATCCTGCTGGCGTTCCTCAACCGCAGCGGCGCCTGGGACCAGGGCGACTTCAATTACGACGGGCAGGTGAACAGCGCCGACCTTCAGTCGCTGCTGTTCACGCTGAATACGAGCCTGGGGAACCAGACGGCGGCGGCCACGTTTGCGGGGGCGCCTGCGCCGATGCAAAACGTGCTGGCGCAGAACAAGACCGTCTCGCCTATACCCCCGAATCCCACGCCTGCGGCAGCGGGATCGGCGCTGTCGGGGCCGGGGCATGCTCTTCGTCGAATCGTTCGGCATCGGCGGCGGTAGGAGCGGCGCTGCGGGCGCGACAGATATGCGGTTCAGCGGAATGACCCCCTCCCCAACCCTCCGGGGGAGGGAGAAGAAGGTCGTCGGACGTGCCACGCACCTGGTTTGTGAAATCCGTCACGACGTTCTTGCAATGAATTTGGGCGACTCATAGACTCTGCCGCTTCCATGGCCCAGCACCTTCAATTGGGTTTGATGCCCGTGCCTCTGGCACAGGCGCAGAGCGTGGTGGAGGGGCCGCTGATCCTTGCGTTTTGCGTGGTGGCTGGGATCGGGACGGTCATGTTGCTGCCGTCGCATTACCACCCGAGCTGGCGGAAGCTGGGCGGGGCCATTTTGACGGCGGCGGGACTGATTCTGCTGGCGGCGGTGCTGCGGTATTCGACCCGCCTGCACCAGTCCAGCGCCCACACGATTTACTTCTGGAT
Organism: Tepidisphaeraceae bacterium; assembly: GCA_035483795.1. Classification (GTDB taxonomy): domain Bacteria; phylum Planctomycetota; class Phycisphaerae; order Tepidisphaerales; family Tepidisphaeraceae; genus DASXMX01. The sequence continues at coordinate 1,078 of DATHPP010000216.1, forward strand.
CTTCTCGGCGATCGCACTGTTTGGCGCGGTGCGGGTGGTGACGCACAAGCAGCCGGTCTATTCGGCGCTGTATTTTGTGCTGACGGTGTTCGCGTCGGCGGGGTTGTTTGTGCTGCTGAACGCTGAGTTTATGGCGGTGGCGCTGGTGATCATTTACGCCGGGGCGATCCTGATTACTTATGTGTTCGTGATCATGCTGGCGGTGCAGGCGGTGACGCCGGACTCGGCGACCGCGGCACAGCTCATGGCCGACTACGACAACCGCAGCCGGGATCCGTTCATTGCCTCGGCGATCGGCTTTGCGTTGATGGGCGTGCTGCTCCTGCTCATTCTCGACCGGCCGGAGACGGTAGCCCCGGCGGGCGCGGTCGCCTCGGTGGCAATCAGCGGCGCGCCGGTGCCTGAGGGGAATACCCAGGGCTTGGCCGTTTACCTGTTCAGCAGCCAGCAGGCGAGTCTGGAGCTGGCGGGGTTGTTGCTGACGATTGCGATGGTTGGCGCGATCGTGATCGCCCGCCGGCGCGTTCTGCGGGTCGAGCCGGCGCCGGCAAAGCCCGCCGAGACCGTCGTCTTTCCAGCGACGCCGGTCGATGACAATCCGCACAGCATCCCGGTTTACGGAACCGACAATCCCATGCAAAAGGCGTATCCGGAGACGTGAGATGAAGGAGAAAGGACAAAGGGCTTGGTAGCAGGCACGCTCCGCATGCCGTGGCTGACGGCACGCGGAGCGTGCCTGCTACTGATCCGTCGTCACCAGCTGAAATGAACGAGTTAGCGTTACAACATTACCTTGCCGTCGGCGCGATCATGTTCTGCATCGGGCTGATCGGGTTCATGACCCGGCGGAACCTGATCGTCATGTTCCTGTGCACGGAGCTGATGTTTCAAGGCGTGGCGATCAACCTGATCGCGTTCAGTTGGTTTCATCGGAACCTCGCCGGGCAGGCGTTCGTGATTTTCGTGCTGGTGATCGCGGCGGCGGAGGCGTCGCTGGCGCTGGGGCTGGTGGTGCTGCTGTTCCGCCAGCGGAACACGCTCGATGCGGATGCCTGGCGCGATCTGAGGGGATAGACATACGGACATGGCAGAGCTTTTCTCGGTCAAATACTCGTACCTGATTCCGCTGCTGCCGCTCTTCGGGGCGTGTGTGTCGGGGTTTCTCGGCGCCAAGTGGCTGAAGCAGCAGTCGCATTGGCCGATCTGGCTGGGCGTGGGAATCAGCGCGGTCCTGTCGTTCATACTGCTGTTCGGGATGTTCGGTCTGTGGGGCAACGGAGAGGAAATCAATCCGGGCGGGCCGGAGGTTTCGGCGGTCGCGAAACATGAGGGGCACTTGGCGCTCTCGACCACCAGCAAATGGTATGAATGGGCGCGAGCGGGGGACGAGAAAAATGAAGGGAAATTCGACGCGGAAGGCAATCCATCGTTCTTCCGCGCCAGAGCCGGGGCGTTCATCGATCCCCTGACGGCGGTGATGCTCTGCGTCGTCACCGGAATCGGTTTTTTCATCACCGTCTACTCCAAGGGCTACATGGCCGGCGAAGCGGGTTATTTCCGCTTCTTCGCCTTCCTGGGTTTGTTCATCTTCGCGATGACGATCCTGGTGATGGGCGAGAACCTGGTGATGCTGTATCTGGGGTGGGAAGGCGTGGGGCTCTGCTCGTATCTGCTGATCGGCTACTACTATGAGAAGCCGTCGGCGCGCGAGGCTGCGAAGAAAGCGTTTATCGTCAACCGCGTGGGCGATTTCGGGTTCGGCATCGGCATCATGCTCTGCTTCCTGATCTTCGGAACGGTCAGCTTTTTCGGCGACGGGCCCAATACGGTGACCGGCGTGCTGACGAAAGCCGCCGATCCGCATTTCCTCGGGCAGCTCGCGCCGTGGCAGCAAAGGTGCGTCTACTGGATTCCGTTCTGCCTGATGCTCGGGGCGTTCGGGAAGAGCGCGCAGTTTCCGCTGTACGTGTGGCTTCCCGACGCGATGGAGGGCCCGACGCCGGTCAGCGCGTTGATCCACGCGGCGACGATGGTGACCGCCGGCGTTTACATGATCGCCCGGTGCAGCACGCTGTTCTATCAGAACAGCGATGCGGTGATGACGGTGGCGGCGATCGGGTGCTTCACGGCGCTCCTGGCCGCGACGATTGCGCTGCGTCAGTTCGATCTCAAGAAAGTCTTCGCTTACTCGACGATCAGCCAGCTGGGATTCATGTTTGTCGCCGTGGGCGTGCTGGCGCCGGTGGCGGGCGTGTTCCACCTGGCGACGCACGCGTTTTTCAAGGCGCTTTTGTTCCTATCGAGCGGCGTGGTCATGCACGCCATGGCGGGCGAACTGGACATGCGGAAAATGAGCGGCCTCAAGCGTGTGCTGCCGATCACGCGGTGGTGCATCCTGATCGGCTGCCTGGCGCTGGCGGGATTTCCGCTGTTCAGCGGTTTTTTCTCGAAGGACGACATCGTCGGCGCGGCCCTGGCGCGGGCGCCGGTCATCGGCGTCATTCTGCTGGTGACGGCGTTCATGACGGCGTATTACACGTTCCGGCTGTACTTCCGCGTCTTCGAGGGGCCGCTGGTCGTGCCGGAGCCGCCGGCAGATGCGCACGGCCATGGGCACGACGCGCATGCGGCGCACGATGCGCACGCGGCGCACGATGATTCGCATGCGAACGGCCATCACAGCCACGAACCGGCGAGCATGATGATCCCGCTGATCGTGCTGGCGATCGGGGCGCTGTTTGCCGGATGGCTCAATTTTCCCGAGCGAGTGAACAGCCTCGGCGGATTCTTGGCGCAGAGCCCGTCGTACGTGCTGGGATACGAGGTCGCCAGCCGTAATATCGGTCAAATTGATCCGGGCCGGTTCGGACTGGAAGCTAGCGGCAAGATCGAGTGGGGCGGATTGATCATGGGGGGCGTGATTTCAATTCTTGGAATCGGCGTAGCCCTCTATCTGCATCTGCTTAATCGCGGATTGGCCGACAAGCTTGCCGAGTCGATCCCGGTCTTACCGAAGCTCATCGAGAACAAGTTCTACGTCGACGAGATCTACCAGGCGGTGATCGTCGAGCCACTGTGGTCGCTGGGCCGGTTCCTGTATGCGATCGATCGCTACGTGGTGGATGGGCTGGTCAACATGTTCGGCTGGATCCCGCAGTTGATCGGCTTTGCCCTGAAGCTGACTATCCATCGCGGATACCTCCAGGGATATGCGACGACGATGCTGTTCGGCGTAATGGTGGTGTTGCTGCTGATCTTTTTGCATAGCAGGTAAGAGGCCTCACCGCGGAGACGCGGAGGTCGCGGAGAGAAAAGTGAATTTACGCCACAGATGGACACGGATGGAATGCAAAAAATGGTGTCTAGTGTGGCACGACATTGTGCCGGTTCGGGGCGCTGGGCACGGGTTGAAAACCCGTGTCACGACAAAGTGCCTCCGTACTTATCTGTGTCCATCTGTGTTCATCTGTGGCGGAATTGACTGATACTGATGCCTGTAAATACGAGCTATCTTCTTCCCGTCTTGCTGCTGGTGCCCCTGATCGGAGCGCTGGCGGGGGCGTTTATCCGGAGCGGCGCGCATGCACGGCATTGGGCGCTGCTGGCCAGCACGTTGACGTTTGTCGTTTCCGTGGCGCTGGGGGTGGAGTTTTATAGCCGGGGGATGCTCTCGTTTAATCCCGAGTCGTATCAGATCGCGTCGCTCGGTTTTTCGTTCAGCCTGCGGATGGATGCGGTCAGTCTGTGGCTGTGCATCCTGACGGCGTTGCTGACGCCGCTCTCGATTGCGTTCAGCTTTGGCAGCATCGTCGACCGCGAGCGGGAATATTACGCGTGGATGAACGCGCTGCTGCTGACGATGCTGGGCGTGTTTGTGTCCGGCGATGTGCTGCTGTTCTACATTTTCTTCGAGCTGTCGCTGGTGCCGATGTTCTTCATCATCGGCATCTGGGGCGGGCCCGAACGGCGCTACGCGGCGGGCAAATTCTTTCTGTTCACCTTCGCCGGCTCGGTCTTCACCCTCGCGGCGGCAATCTACGTCGGCATCCAGGCGCAAACGTTCGACATTCCTTCGGTCGTCGGCTTTGCCCAGACGCACCTGACGATGAACGAGCGGTGGTGGGTGTTGCTCGGGTTTTTGATCGGGTTTGCGGTGAAGGTTCCGTTGTTCCCGGTGCATACCTGGCTGCCGCTGGCGCATACCGAAGCGCCGACCGCGGGCTCGGTGATCCTGGCCGGTGTGCTGCTGAAGCTGGGGACCTATGGGCTCTTCCGGTTGGCGGTGCCCATCGGACTCTTGACGGCCTCGGGCCTGGCGTTTCCGCAGCTCGTGCACGCGATCGGCGTGATCTGCATCATCGGCGTGATCTACGCGGCCCTGGTCGCGTGGGTGCAGCCGGACATCAAGAAGCTGGTGGCCTACAGCTCGGTGTCGCACCTGGGATTCTGCGTGCTGGGGCTGTTCGCCCTCAACGACATCGGGATGCAGGGCTCGGTGCTCTACATGATCAATCACGGGCTCTCGACCGGGGCGATGTTCCTGGTCATCGGGATGATTTACGACCGCTATCACACTCGCGACATCGATCAACTTTCGGGCCTGGCCAAG
>DATHPP010000217.1:0-55501 GCA_035483795.1 Tepidisphaeraceae bacterium
ACCACCCTGGTGAAACGCGTGGAGTTGGAAAAAGAACGGGTGAAAATCGTGTACCGGGTAGACCTCTCCCCTTTTGACCAAGGCCCCGAAAGGGGCCATTTGGAACATTGTACAGCGCGTGTTGGCGCGGTTTTTTGGCTCAGGCCACATGCGCCACCCAATCCGCTCAGGCCCGTGGACATGAGCACCGCGTGGCTTGCGCCTGAATTGGTCGATTCTGCTAAGTTGGGATGGACTGCGGGAATGTGGTTGACCCGTGGCGTTGAGCCGGACGACGCAGGAGGCTCCAGATGAATCGTCGGGAGTTTACGAAGAGTGCATTGATGTTGGGGGTCGTGGCGCAGATCCCTTCCGGCGATGGGACAGTGCAGTCAGCTGCCGCAGAGCCGACGACAAATGCACCGCCAGAGGATGTCGAGGGCAGCCCGCAGGTTGCGTTTGCCCGGGCAGAAATCAAAAAAGCGAGTGATTCCAGGGAAGGAATGCCGCCGGTCGAATTCACCATCGACCCAGTCGGCTTAAAGCCGCAGTGCTACCGGATCGAACGCGCGAGCGGAAAAACCAAAGTGATCGGTGGCGACGCCAACTGTGCGATGTACGGCGGGCTGGATGTGGCCGAGGCGATTCGACTGGGCACGCTCACCGAGCTGAAGGTTGGTGAACATAAGCCCTACATCGAACATCGCGGCATCAAATTCAACATCACGCCGGATCGGCGGACACCGAGTTACTCTGACAACAGCGACTCGGCCCAACTCAACATCGCCGAAATGTGGAGCATGGACTTCTGGCAGGAATACCTCGATGAGATGGCGCGCCACCGCTATAACGTGCTGACCCTGTGGAACCTGCACCCGTTTCCCTCCATCGTCAAAGTGCCGGAATATCCCGACGTGGCTCTGGAGGACGTCTGGGGTCAGAAAGAGGGGAGTATCGACTACCGGTTCAGCATGAACAGCAGCGCTATGGCGCAGCCCTTCAAGCTTGGGAACGTCGAGGTCATCAAGAAAATGACCATCGACGAGAAGATCAGCTTCTGGCGGGAGGTCATGAAGTACGCCAGGGATCGGGGCGTTGAGGTCTACTGGTTTACCTGGAATATCTTCGTATGGGGAACTGAGGGTAAATACGACCTGACCGAGGATGGCAACAATCCCAGGACTGTTGCTTATTTCCGGGCAAGCGTGCGTGAGACCGTAAAAACCTATCCGCTGCTTGCGGGGATCGGAATCACCGCTGGCGAGAACATGACGAGCAGGCAGGGACAGTTCGACCATGAGGCCTGGTTGTGGCAGACCTACGGTGAAGGGATTCGCGACGCGCTCAAGGACGAGCCAGGGCGCAAGTTCCGCCTCATCCACCGGTTCCACCAGACGGGACAGCGGAACATTCTCAATGCGTTTAGGGATTACCCGGGGGTGTTTGACTTCAGCTTCAAGTACTCCGTCGCACACATGTATTCGACGGCCAAGCCAATGTTCATCCAGAACTTGCTCAAGCTGATGTCGCCCGCCATGCGCACGTGGCTGACGGTGCGCAACGACGACATCTTCAGCTTTCGCTGGGGCGATCCGGAGTATGCCCGTCAGTATGTGTCGAATATTCCCGGGTCGGACCGAGTGGCTGGCCTTTACATGGGGCCTGATGGCTACTGTTGGGGCAGGGAATTCATCGACCGCGAGCCGGAAACGCCCCGTCAGCTGGTCATGAAGAAGCAGTGGTACAGCTTCATGCTCTGGGGACGATTGAGCTACGATCCCACGATTCCCAATTCCTTGTTTGAGCGAACACTGGCCGTTCGCTTTCCGCAGGTGCCGGCGACGAAGCTATACGAGGCAATCGCCCGTGCGTCTCGAATCATTCCGCAGACGACCCGGTTCTTTTGGGGCGACATCGATGTTCGCTGGTTCCCCGAGGCGTGTACGCAAGCCACTGGCTTTTACACGGTCAGGCACTTTGTTGAAGGAGTCGCCATGCCCGATGCTGGTGTCCTGAATATCCGGCAATGGCGGGTGCGTCTCGCCAAGGGCGCGCCGATGGAGGGGATGACGCCACTGCAAGTGGCCGAAGCCCTCAATGAGGATGCCGAGAGGACGCTGGAATTCGTCATCGAATTACGGCCGCTGCAGGGCACCAATAAGGAGCTTCGCGAGACATTGCTCGACTGCGAAGCGCTGGCCCATCTGGGCCATTACTACGCCGACAAGATTCTGGGTGCCAGCGAGCTGGCCCTGTTTGACCAGAACGGCAAGCCCGAGCGGCAGACCCAAGCCGTCCGCTACATGCGGGCAGCCCTGGATGACTGGAAGAAATATGCGGCGACATCGACGGGCCAGTACATTCCGCAGAAATTGGGGCGCGTCGGCGCGGTGGATCTCAACAAGCTGACGGCCAAAGTCGAAGAGGACATCGCGATCGCGATGAACTGGAAAACCGGCACGGTTCGGGGTGACGGCGAGGTCAGGCGCCGGGATGACAACTTCCAACCGTGAGCAGGAACTACATGTGCACGATGCGTCGGAAGTTCGGTCTCCTTACAGTTCTGGCTTGCGTCTTCATGGCTGACAAACTCAGCGTGGCCGCCCCGGCCTGGGATTCTTCACCGGACCCCATCAAGCAAGTTACAGTGATCACTGACGCCTCCTTAACTGAGTCCGCGCGTTACGGCATACGAAAACTCGAAGCGGCAATTCGAGACAAAGGCATCGTCGTTGCAGAGGGAGACAACTCAGCAGGCGGCAGCGACCTGGTCCTGCTCGCTGGATTGGGAAACAGCCACGGCGCCGCGGCCGCCGCTTTGGCGCAGTTGAGCGTGTCCCCTCCTACCGGTCCTGAAGCGCTCACGGTTCGGACAACGGCACGCTATCTCGAGAAACCGGCGATTGTGCTGTCTGGCTCCGACGACTCCGGGCTGATGTATGCCGCCCTCGATCTCGCCGATCAGGTCGGATGGAGTGCGATGGGCGCCAATCCCTTCCAACGCATTCGCGATGTCGCGGAAACGCCCTATCTCGGGGAGCGGGGCGTCGTCATGTTCACCATGAACCGCGCCTACTTCGAAAGTCGCCTGCTGGACGAGCGATTCTGGGCGCGCTATCTGGACATGCTCGCCAGGGACCGTTTCAACTGCCTGGTGCTGGTCTTCGGCTACGAGGATGGCGGCTATATGGCGCCGCTCTATCCGTATTTCTTCGACGTCGACGGGTTTCCCGATGTGCGGGTCGTGGGTCTTACGGCAAATCAGCAAGCAAGGAATTTCGGGGCCTTCAAAGCGATGTTACGCCTCGCCGCCGAACGCGGCATTCACGTAAAGCCCGGGATCTGGGAGCATATTTATCGCGCTGGTATACAGGCCGGGGCGAACTCCTGGGCATCCGATGGCACCAGACCCACCGCCGGTCTGGTGTGGGGACTGAATTCCCAAAACCTCGCGAGTTACACCGTCGCCGCCCTGAAAAAGTTTCACGACGTGTTCCCGGAAGTGAGCGAAGTGCAGTTCCGCATGCACGAGGAATCTGGCCTGCGAAAGGATGAAATCGAGCCTTTCTGGCACGATGTCTTCGCGTTCTACCGCAACAGCCAACTGAATGTCCGGCTGGAATTCCGTGCCAAAGGTCTCCCCAAATCCGTGATCAAAGACGCCCAGTCGCTGGGACTGAGGATTCAGCTCGATACCAAAATCTGGATGGAGCAGATGGGCCTTCCTTACAATCCCACACACATCAACCGGGAAGACCAGAACAACGCTCGCCAGAGCTATGCTGATCTCCTGGAATATCCGCAAACTTATCACATGAACTGGACCCTTTGGAATGGCGGGACGACGCGCGAACTGCTCTGGTCAGATCCCGATTACGCGCGACGGCTTGCGGCCAGCGCCCGCCTTTACGACGGCCAGAGCCTTATCGTTACGGAGATGCAGGCGACCAAGATGGCCGGGCAGCCGCACGACGCTAAACCGGTCAATTTCCTCAACGAGAAATACCGCTACTTCGACTACGAATTCGAGCGATATTGGGCGTTTTATCGCGTGTTCGGCCGGCTTTCATATAACCCGGAAACGACGGCTGATGTCTGGGGGCAGGAGTATGTCGCCCGGTTCGGGGCCGACGCCGCTCCGCAGGTCATGAAGACCGTGCAGTTGGCAAGTCGGGTCCTGCCCAGGATCGTCGCGGCAAGTGTGCCCTACAGCATGTTTCCCACGACCACCGGCTGGCCGGAAATGATGCATCTCGGACCCTTGCCCAGATATGCGGAGCAGGAGGAGGGCAGCGACATTGCACAATTTATGAATCTGCGCGATGAAGCCCGCAGCATTTTGCAGGGCACGGACACAGCGATGCGCCGTCTTGAGGAGACCAGCCGCTGGTTTGCTCAGACATCGAATGCCATCCTTGCGGCGGCCGATGCGGCGGAACGAGCGATGGGTGAGGGTGCAAAGAATAACAATGAATTCAAGTCCACCATGACGGACGCAAGGATGCTGGCGGCTTTGGCGCGATATCACGCCTGGCGCCAACTCGGAGGTGTGAGCTACAACTTGTACCGTCAGGCAGGCTCGCTTGAAGCTTTTGACGATGCGATCGCCGACGAGCGAAAGGCCGTCGAGTCTTGGCACGACCTTGTAAACGCCGCCGGCGATTTCTACATCGACGGCATGTGGTTCGGTCCCAATGGCAGGAACTTCCCACACCACTGGAAGGACGAGATGAAAGCCCTGGATATCGAATTCGCCCGTCTGCTGTCCGAGCGAAAATCCGCGACTGCGCGGGCCGATGCCAAGCCGGTGCGCATTCCAGATCGCGAGGCAAACCCGCGCGTACCGGTTGTGACAGTCATCGACCCAACGCCCGCGCCGGCGGAACCCGGCAAGGATCTCATTGTCAGGGCAAAAGTCACCGCGCCCGCCGGCGTAAAGTGGATACGCCTGCGCTATCGACACGTGAATCAAAAGGAAGACTATCAAACCGTGGAGATGACGCCAGACGCCCAGACCGGCCTATACGCCGCGAACATCCCGGCCGCATTTATTGATCCACATTGGGACCTGATGTACTACGTTGAAGTCGCGGATCGGCAGGGCAATGGACAGATCTACCCCGACCTGGAAATCGAGACGCCCTATGCCGTCGCCAGCGTCAAGCGATAGAGAAACATCTTCGCAGTAACGGTGGAGATAGGAGCCGTCGAATCCCGCCGGTCATCGACGGCGCCAGCGGCAATGACAGCATCACGCTTACCCTGCAACCGGGTCATAGCGACTGTGCCTCTTGCGATACCTGGTGTTCCGACTAGGTTAGCGTTCCCGATAGGGCTCGAACCTATAACCTTCGGCTCCGGAGGCCGACGCTCTGTCCAATTGAGCTACGGGAACGGCGTGAGATAATTGTCCGAATCGTACCGTTCGGATCAGGACTAGTCTACGGGGGCGGGTGGCAGGCTACGGTCGGCCGAGCAGGCGCAGCAGGCCGGCGCGGAGACGGGCGAAGAAGCCGCCTTCGCCGACCACACGCTGCGCACGCGAGCGATTCCAGATCCGAAGCTCGTTGATTGGCCACGGGGCGCCCGACGTTTTCCAGGCGACGATCCCCTCTGCGACGTTCTGCGAAACGTGGCTGGAATCCCAGGGTGGCGATATATGGGGGAGAATGGTTTCGTCGGTGACCAGCGTGGCCGTCCAGTCGGCCAGGTCGGAGGAAGCAACGACAGATTGGACGATCTTTCCGCTTTTGCGGTGCTGCCCTACGACTTCGACGCTCTCAAAAGCGCCGCCGCGAAGTGGGGGGAAGCAGTAAACCGGAGTTCCGATGTTGAACACGCCGACGCGGGTGCGACGGCTGTCGGTGCGATCGGCGGCGGCCGTGGCAACGATGCACCACACCCCCTTTTGATCTTCCTGTTGCTCATCGAGCTCGATTCGTCCGTTTTCGATCATTCGCATTGCGGCTTCTCGACTTGGCCGGCGGGAACTGTCAGTCACGCCGCCGTTAAGTCGAGATCGGTCATCGCCTTGGCTGACTGTACCGCATGAGGGCAGCAAACTTCCAGCGAGCGAACATATTGCCGTTGGTCAATGTCAATTCGATCGCCACCCCGGTGCTCGTACAATTGCGATCGTGGAATCGTTTGAGCAATGCGCGCTGTGTGATTCTGCGATCGGACCGGGCGCCGGATTCGTCGTCCGCATCGACGTCTTTGCCGATCCGGAGATTCCGCCGATGACCGCCGACCAGATCGCCCAGACGAATCTCGATCAGACGCTGGCGGAGGTGATCGAGCAAGCAAAGCACATGAGCCCGGACGAGTTACAGAACGGCGTGCATCGACGATTCGAGTACCGGCTCTGCCCCGTCTGTCACCGGCGGTTCCTGACCAATCCGCTCGGCATGCCGCGGGTTACCCGCCAGGGCAAGAACTGATGGAACCGCAGGCCTCCGAGCTTTCCAAGGAACTACTGGCCGAGATTCGGCGCGGCGCCGATGTGCTCGACCAGAGCGGCCAGTGGCCGCTGGAGGAGCTCGAGCGCCTGGCCCGGGCGGGCGCGATGCGGTGGGCCGTACCGCGTGAATTTGGCGGGCTGGAGCTTTCGACGCTGGATCAGCATCTGGCTTATGAGCGCCTCGCCCGTGCAACGCTGGCGGTGGCGCTGGTTCTATCGCAGCGCGACTCGGCGGTGGGGCTGGTTGACGCGGCACAGTCGGAGATTCGTCGCGAAATGCTGCCCCGGCTGGCATCGGATGAGGTTTTCAGCACGGTCGGGATTGCGCAGCTGACAACCAGTCGGCAGGGCGGGCCACCGGCGGTGCGTGCGGTTCGCACGCCGGACGGATACCAACTCGACGGGCTGATTCCCTGGTGCACCGGGGCCGCCAAAGCGCAGTTCATCGTCGCGGGCGCCAATACGGAGGACGGCAAACAAATCCTGGTTCTCCTCCCGACTGAAGCGCCGGGCGTGCGGATTGACGACCCGATGCCCCTGGTCGCGCTGAGCGCCACCTGGACGACGTCAGTGCACTGCGAAGGGGTGAAGATCGATGAGAGGTTCGTGCTCCGCGGCCCGGCGGAGAAAGTCATCGTCCGCCCCAACCACCTCCCGCTCGGCCAGGCATTTCTGGCCATGGGGTTCTGCCGGGGCGTGCTCGACCTCATTGCCGAGCATTGGTCGGCAGCGGCCGAAAAGGCGTTCAAACGCCTCGAAGCGGAACTGGTTCAAATCCGCGAGCAGGTGATCCGTTTGAGCGGAGCCGGCATGGAGGCGGACGCCAATGCCGCCGCCCCCATGATCCGCGGGCAGTGCAACGACCTGGCGCTCCGTTCGGCCCACGCCGCCGTCACGCTCTACAAGGGCACGGCCCTGCTCGTCACTCATCCCGCCCAGCGCCTCGCCCGCGAGGCATTGTTCCTGCTCGTCTGGTCCTGTCCCAATCCCGTCATTGATTGCACGGTGGATTTGCTGACGCGTGAAAGCTCATGATCAGCCCAGCCCGCCCGGCGCAGGAACCGTCGCGACCGCCGGCAGGGAGCGCCCACCGTCATCAATCAGCAATTCCATCTTCCCGGACGTTCCCTTCAACTTGTGGTGTGAAACCAGCGTGGCGGGTCCGCTAATTCCGGCGGTGCCGGGTTTCGCGGTGGGCTCCTTGCAAACGGCGCAGATCGTCTAAAGCTTGCAACTGGCAAGACGATATTAGCTACATCAGTAGTGCGGCGCTTTGACCGCCGCGGGTTGAGGGAGACTCGCCGACATCCAAGGACGAACCGGCGCGGAGCACTCGCCAGACATCACCATCGCGCCCCCAGGGAGAGAATGCCATGAACACGACTGCCAAGGTGAAAGACGTACTTACGACCGGTGAAGTCGCCAAAATCTGCAATGTCGCGCCGCGCACCGTCAGCAAGTGGTTCGACTCGGGAGCGCTGCACGGCTACCGGATTCCCGGGAGCAAGGACCGCCGCATTCCGCTCAACCAGCTGATCCGTTTCATGAAGCAGCACGGCATGCCGCTCAACGGCCTGATGACCGGCTGCACCCGCATCCTCATCGTCGACGACGAGCAGGACATCGTCGAGGTGCTGGAGAAGATCCTCGAAGACGAAGCCAAGTATGAGGTCGAGGTTGCCCGAAGCGGCTTTGCCGCCGGCATCACCGCCGAAAAGTTTCGCCCCCATGTGATTCTGCTGGACATGCACCTCAAGGACATCGACGCCCCGGAAGTCTGCAAGCACGTGAAGAAGAACGCCGACCTCCAGTTGACCAAGGTCATCGCCATGAGCGGCAAGCTCACTGACCAGGAAGCGCAGGGCCTGCTCTCGACCGGCTTCGACGGTTTCCTCCGCAAGCCGTTCCATGTCCGCCAGGTCATCGAGGCGATCGAAGACGCGATGGCAGTCGTGTATTGATCGCACAAACATTCTCCTGAGCGCATGCGGGGTCGTGGGAGGGGACGACCCCGTTTTCTATTGCTGAATGCTGATTGCTGATTCACGGGAATTCCCAAATCAGCAATCAGAATTCAGCAATCAGCAATCTTCTCACGCTGCTTTGGAGACAAATTGCATGAGCGGCTCGGGCAGTCGCTTGATTCCACGGCGGAGGGCCTTGCCGACGGCGTACTGCATCGACAGCTCGAAGCGCCGCTGCACCGCCGCGTCGGGTTCGATTCCCAGCCTGCGCATCTGCGCGATCGCCCAGTTCCAGACGTGATACTCCTCTTCGCAGCGGTGTTTGTAGGTCTCAAAGCCGATCACGTGATGGCCGACTTCGTGCAGGAAGATGCAGAGGCTGATGGGCGTCTTGGGGTAGGGGGCCTCGATCCAGCGGACGACGCGGCCGTTGCGATATCGGACCTGCCAGGCGCAGCCGGTCATGTTGGTGCGCCAGCGTTTCACCCGGACGTCATGCTCTTGTTTGATCCGCGCCACCACCGCGCCCAGTTCCGCCATCGCACCGCTGCTATCGGCGCGCACAAACGGGTGGGATAAACAAAGCGCACACATAATAGGCGGGCCATTTTACGGGCGATAATAGCTCGCCGGACCGTGGAAATTCACGTGTAGTTGTATCACCTGGTTCGCCGCAACGCCGAAGGCGAGCGTTTTTTTCTCCAACGGGAAAGCCGCATTCCGGCGCACCGGATTTGCGATTAGCAGCGCGGGTCTTTCAGCCGCTTCGGCAACTTGGTGCGTAAAATGCAATCCATGATCTCGTTCCTCTCCCGCGCGACGCACGTCGAGGTGCTTGGCGTGCTCTTGCTGGCGCTGGCGTCGTCGTCGGCAACATTCTGGGCGCTGGTCCGGCGGTGGACGACGCAACGACAACTGGTCGCGCTGATCGAGTGGGGCAAGAATGCCGGTTTCCGGGTCGCCCCTGCCGCACAGCGGAGGCTTGTTCCGCCTCTGGCAGTGCTCCAGTCGCACGCCGCCCGGATTGAGACCCAACTGACGAATCAGACGACGACGATTGTACGTCTGTGGTGCGATTCGCCGGCGCCGGTGCAACCCCGACAGCAAGTTGTCGAGGTCTCGTGGAACCTGCTGGCAAGAAGGGTGGAGACAGATTGGAAGGCCGCCGGTCTGCGCCCCACCGACGCGCCGCGCAGCGTGCTGGACTATTTTTCGCTATCGAGCTTTTCGACGATCGGGGAGATCGAGCGGTTCGTGCTTTACGCGGCCGACTCAGCCGCCGCCGGCGAATTCCCCGACTCGACGGCGCGATCGCTGCTGCCGCCGGACATCGGCCTGCTGCTATACGGCCACTGGCTGGTGTTGGAATTTTCCCGGCGCCCGTTCGACGATCTGGAGTTCAACCGGCTGATCGCGCTGGCGGCGCAGCTGGAGCTGAAACTAACCAGGGGTCAGAATTGAATGGCCGAACCAGTTACCGAAACAGGCCCGAGCCGCCGCCGCCACCCTGTTGTTGTTGCCGCGACTTGGCTTGGGCTTCGCGCTGTGTCCGTTCCTGCTGCGACGCCTGAGCGAGTTGCGTCCGTGCCGTGGCGAGCGCGGTCTTGGCCGTTTCGAGCTGTTTCTCCGCCGTCTGATATTCCGGATCGTCCTTTTGTGTCTGATCGACCTGAGCGTCGAGTTCCTTCATCTTCGCATCGGCGGCTTCGACCTGTTTGTTCGCCTCGTCATATTTGGGGTCGTCTTTCAGGGCCGCCAGTTCCATTTGCTTGATGGCAAAGCCGGCCTTGACAAACGTATCAGCAGCCTTCTGCGCCTCGGGGCTGTTGGGGTCGGAGGCGCTGGCTTCGGTCATGGTCTGGCGCGCCTGCTCGCGATCCTTGACCAGGTTTTTGTAGTCGTCTTTGTTGCGAACGGTGGAGAGGATCGAGCGTTTGACGGTGTCGAGATTCTGCTCGGCCTGCTTTTTGGCGTTCACGACGGCGCCCCATTCCGGTTTGTTCAGGATCTGGGCGCGGATGCGGGCATGGATTTTCAGCATATCCGCCTGAATCCGGTTGACGTCGGCCTGGGCCTTGCCAACGGCTTTTCCCGCCAATGCGGTGGCCGAATTCTGGTTGCTCATCGAGCTACTGCTGCTATTGCTGGTCTGGGCGAAGGTGGGGACAACCAGCAGGGAACAAAGCGTCGCGAAGCTGACGATGAATGTGCGGCGGATGGTCATGGCTGCTTCTCCGAATAAAACCCGGGGCCGATCGACACCGGCAGACACTGCTATTATATCCGAGAGCGAACCGGGAGTGTCGCATAATACGGGCGAATTAACAAACCAATTCATGGAGCAGACTTACGACATTGTGGTGATCGGGGGCGGTCACGCCGGCGCCGAAGCCGCGTGGGCGGCCTCCAGACTCGGGGGCGCCGTCGCAATGGTGACGCTCGACCCGCAGCGGATCGGCCAGATGTCCTGTAACCCCGCCATCGGCGGGCTTGCCAAGGGCCAGATGGTCCGCGAGATCGACGCGTTGGGCGGGCTCATGGGCATCGCCACCGACAACACCGGCATCCAGTTCCGGATGCTCAACCGCAGCAAGGGGCCTGCCGTCTGGGGCCCGCGCGCCCAGGCCGACAAATACAAGTACGCCGCCGAGGTCCAGCGGCTTCTGGCGACCTGTCCGAATCTGACCATCGTCCGCGGGGAAGTCGCCGAGATTGAAACCGTCCACTGTGAGACCGCGTGTGACACTCCCTGTGACACGGGTTTTCAACGCGTGCCGAGTGCGCCCGTCTATGAAAGACGCCCCCAAACCGGGGCGACAAGAATCTCCGCGGTGGTGCTCGCCAACGGCACGCGCCTGCGATGCCGTGCCGTCATCGTCACGACCGGCACCTTCCTCCGCGCCCTGATGCACACCGGAGAACGGAAGACCGAAGGCGGCCGGGTCGGCGAGGCCGCCGCTCGCGGGCTGTCGGGTTGCCTGGCGAGGCTCGGCTTGGAACTGGGCCGCCTCAAGACCGGCACCCCGCCGCGGCTTCATCGCGACTCCATCGACTTCGCTCAATTCGAATCTCAGCCCGGCGACGACACCCCCAGCCCCTTCTCGTATCTCAACGAACATTCGATCCCCGCGCCCCCCAGTCTCCGTGTCCCCGCGTCCTCCGCATGGCGTCCCCCGCTACCACAGGTCCATTGCTGGATCGGCTACACCCATCAGCGGATCCACGAGCTGATCCGCGCCAACCTCCACCGCGCCCCGATGTACAGCGGCCAGATCCAGTCCACCGGCCCGCGCTATTGCCCCAGCATCGAAGACAAGGTCGTGCGCTTTGCCGACAAGGACCGCCACCAGATATTCCTCGAGCCCGAGGGACTCGATACCGAAGAGATCTATTGCAACGGCATCAGCACCTCGCTGCCCGCCGACGTGCAGGAGCAGATTGTGCGGCTGGTGCCGGGGCTCGCCAAAGCACACGTGTTGCGATGGGGCTACGCGGTCGAATACGACATGGTCTGGCCGACGCAAATCCGCTCGACGCTGGAGACCAAGCCGGTGCGCGGGTTGTTCCTGGCCGGGCAGATCAACGGCACCAGCGGCTACGAGGAGGCCGCGGCCCAGGGGATCGTCGCCGGCATCAATGCGTTCCAATATGTTTCCGCGGGCGAAGCGAATTTCGTGCTCGGCCGCGAGCAGGCCTATATCGGCGTGCTGATCGACGACCTGGTGACCAAACCGCCGATCGAGCCTTACCGCATGTTCACCAGCCGGGCCGAGCACCGCCTGCACCTGCGCAACGACAACGCCGACGAGCGGCTCACACCGATCGGCCGCGAAATCGGCCTGGTCGACGACGACCGCTGGTCGCGTTTCGCAGCCCGCCGCGATGCGCTCGAGGCCGGGCTCGCATTGCTCCGCGAGCAGCGCGTGGGCGAAGCGACCGCCCTGGATCATCTGCGCCGCCCGGACACGGCCTGGGATTCCCTTGTCGCGAAGGTTGCCTTGCTGGCGTCGATCCCGCCCGACGTTGGCCGCCTGCTGGAAATCCGCGCCAAGTATGCCGGCTACATCGCCCGCCAGGCCCGCCAGATCGAGCGCTCGGCGCAATGGGAGACCAAGCTGATCCCCGCGTCGATCAACTATGCCTCGGTCACCGGCCTTCGCAACGAAGCCCGCCAGAAGCTCGCCACCTTCACTCCCCGCAGCCTCGGCCAGGCGCTGCGAATCAGCGGCATCACCCCCGCTGACGTGCTGGTCCTTTCCGTCCACCTGACCCGCGTGGGCCGCGGGTGAATCCGGGAATTGACCGTATTCAGACGCTCAGGTTTAAACGTTCCGATTTCCAGGATTCCCAGGCCGGCGTTCCCTCACGTTTAATATATGCCGTTGCGGCAACAACACGTTGACGTGGAGGCAAACCATGCGTGAGAGAAGGATCACCGTTCCGGAGCTGGGAATGATCGCCGGCACGCGGGCGCTTTTAGGGGCGGGCGTCGGGCTGCTGGTGGCTGACCGATTGGCCCCAGAAACTCGGCGGGCGGTTGGGTGGACGCTGATCGCGATCGGCGCGATCAGCACAATTCCGCTGGCCGCCGAGGTCTTGCTCCGCGACGACCAAAGCCCGGTACGGACCGGCGACGTCGCCAGACGGCCGGAGCCTTCGCCGGCGCTGTGAAAACATCCGCAGCCGTCACTTACATCGCCGTGGATGTTGCGCCTTCTTTCGGGACGGTCACCCATTCAGCGTCGCGCAAAACGCGAAAAACGTTTCAAAACGTTTCAAGCGTTGCACGGCGCGAGCGAGCTGCGGAACGACTTCGTTGGCCAGAGAGTTGACGGCTTGCCCGAACGCGACGTTTGAAACGTTTTGCAACGTTTTTCACAGATTTCGGTTTTCAACACGAGAAGCGGAGTGCGTCTCACTTGCGGAGCTCAACGGGGAGACATTCCGGGTTGGGGGGGGTTACCGCTTTGCCGGCTGGAAACTGCCGATTGCGACGGTCTTGTCGTATTGGAGCCGAAACGTGTAGGTGATGGTTTGCGCCGCGCTGGCGCTGCCGCTCGGCTTGACCGTCAGGTCCCAGCGCAGGAGGTTCTTAGGGCGGTCGGTGCGGAGGTAGTCGGGGTCCTTGCTGAGATCGGGCGAGGTCTGCACCAGCTCGACGGCAACGGCGTCGGTTTCGGATCGCGGCAGGCGGTCCCAGACCTGCAACTGCACCTCGCCGGCCTTGTAGTTGGTGACGCGGATGCGGTAGTCGTAGGTCTGCACCTGGTTCCCGCCCTGGATCGACTGGTTCTTGCCGACCAATTCGCGTGTGACCTGGATTTGCGGATCGACACCGAAACCGGCGGTGAACTGCTCGCCGATCGCCACCAGCGGCAGCGTCTCCCGGCCGACGAAATCGGCGCCGACGTACATCGTGGCTTCGCCGGGCAGGAGCACCAAGTCGCTCTTGTTGGTGAACTGCGCCAGCCGGTAGACGTGCCGCGAAAGCACGGGAACCGCCTTGTAGAAATAGGTGGGCGGAAGCTCGATTCGCGCCACCTCGACAAGCTGCGGGTCGTTGCGCGACGGGATCGTGAGCCGGGCTGGAAGATGGTACGCGACGCTGGGGCCTTCGGGCGCTTTTGCCGAGTCGGCGTCGGGCCCTTCGCGCGCCAGCAGCTCGGCCCACTGCTCCGATGCCGCCGCGGAATTGAGGTAACCCAGTGCGACGGCGGTGTTGTTCTTCATCAGCTCCTGCTCGGCCTGCAAGCGCAGGTCGCGGGCGGCGCGATAGCTTTCCGCTTTGCTCTGGTTCAAAATCGCCCCGACGGCGCCGTTGGGTTGCCCGGCCACGCCCCCAATCACCCCGATGTCCAGCGACAGCAAATCCGGTGGGGCGGCGTTGAGCATGGGCTGCGCGGTCGAGAGGACGAGTTGTACGTTGCTCCAGTCCTCGCCGCTCTGCTGCTGCACCGCCGCCAGGTATTCGATCTGCACTGGATCGCGCTCGCCAGCGGCGCGCAGCTTGTACTGCGGTTGCCAGCCGGCGGAATCGACCAGGTAATTCAGCCGCACCGTGCCGGCGGCGTTATTGGATTTGTCCACCACGATCACCGCCTCGCGCTCGGTCCGGCTCGCGCCCGAAGCCAGCTCGGAAAGCTGTCGCTGAAGAAACTCGATCCGGCCCTGGTTGGCCGCCAACTGCTGTTGAAGCGTCACCTGCTGTTTGGCATCTGCGCTCCGTCGCTCGAGCACGTAATTGGCCAGCTTGATCGTGCTCTCGGCGCTGAGCACGCCTTTCTCGGTAAGCTGCTGCATGGTCGCGGCGGTGAAGCCTTCGAGCTTGGCTAGAAACGCCTGGTTCTGCGAGATCACCTCGAGTTGCTTCTGAATGTCCTGGTTTTTCTCCGTGAGCTGGCGAATCTCGTCCTCGCGGGCGCGGACGGCGGCGCGGGTGTCGTCCATCACCGCCCGCGTGCGGACGCGCGTCGTCAGCACGCGAATCCCGTCGCTGCTCTCGGTGAACAGCGAGCTGTCGATCGTTTGCGGCGGCAACGGCCGCACGACCAGCTCCACCAGCCCCTTGCCCTCATTCACCTGAACTTCGCGCGTGACCAGCGCATCGCCCTGGTACACCGTGACGGCGACGATCTTCGATGCCGCGGCGTCCTCCGCCTCTGCCGGCGCGGTTGCCGGAGCCACCTGCGCCAGCGCCGCCCTAACGATGACAACAACGCACCCGATCGCCAGCAAGCGAGTCAACATATCCACTCCAGGTTGATGAGCGATGACCGTGGCCGACGGACTCTCATGCCACGCCCGCTTAGACGCGCGGACAACGGGGAAGTTCCGGAATCCCGTAGACCGATAGGGCCGCCCCTCGAGCGTTCCCGGAAAATGGGAAAACGTTGCATTTCGTTGCAAACATTGCATCGAAGTCGGTTTGAACAGTTTGTCCGTGCAACGTTTGCAACGTTTTGCAACGTTTTCGCGATATTTGAATTGGTGCGGAAGTGTGTGAACGGAAAGCCACGTCGTCCAATGTCGAAATTCACGTGATTGCTTCCGTCTGATAGATGATTAGCCGACGGCTCATGCCGGCGACGTGATACACGCACGCCGCCGGCGACTACCGGTGTGCGAAGTTCGTTCCTCCCATTGGAGCCGGCCATGACCAAAGCACCGAAGACATTCCGCATTGGCTCGATCGTGTGGGCGATTGTTCTGGGCGTGGTGGTGGTGGTGATCCTCGGGGGCGGCATTCTGCTCCCCAGCACGAAGCGCGCCCGCTTGCAGTTTCACCAGCCCGAAACTGGCGAATTGGATGCGATGACTCAGCCCGCAACGCAGCCGTGACGCCGTGTGCTGGAGGCGTCGTGAGCATCGCAAACGCCATCCTCGATGCCGGCCTGAGTTTTCTGGCGCTGTTCCTGATCTTCAGGCCGCTGGAGCTGGCGTATCCGGCCAGGATAGATCAGCCGTTCTTTCGTCCCCAGTGGTTCACCGATTTGTGTTTCCTGGTCGGGGAATACCTGTTCTTCAACGGCGCGGTGTTCTGGCTTTTGGTGCACGGTGGACCCTGGATCCATGCCGCCACGCCCGAATTCATACGTCGCGCGGTCGGCACGTTGAGCTGGTGGGGTCAGGCAATCATCGTGGTGGTGCTCGGCGATTTCCTGATCTACTGGGGACACCGCCTTCAGCACCGCATCGGCTTTCTCTGGCGATTTCACTCGATCCATCACAGCGCTGAGCACCTCGACTGGCTGGCGGCGCATCGCGAGCACCCGGTCGATTCGCTCTATACGATCCTGCTGGTCAACCTGCCAATCTTCGCGCTCGGTTTCCCTGTGAAATATCTGGCGCTGTTCGCGGGATTTCGCGGGCTTTGGGCGATCTTCATTCACGCGAACGTCCGCCTGCCCATCGGCCCGCTTCGAATGCTGATCGGCGCGCCCGAACTGCACCACTGGCATCACCATCGCTCCCGCGACGCAGGCAACTACGCCAACGTTTCGCCGATCATGGACCTGCTGTTTGGAACGTATCGCTGTCCGGATCACGAGCCGTCTGAGCTGGGCGTCGCCGAGCCGATTCCCAAAAGCTATCTCGGGCAGTTGGCTTATCCGTTTCGCCGGCGCAGGGCCTCGCCCGCGAGCAGGGCGCAGGTTATCCCTTGATTCCCGCGAGCCGCCCGCGAGAATCGATGGCGGGTAATCACTCGCGTACGTACCTCAAGGAACCACGCGCATAACTCGTGTACGTGAGACGAACCGCGGTAATCGCGGTTGTGAACAGATTCGGTGCGCAGATGAGCGACGCAAAGCTTCTCGATGAGTTGGGCCTTGAACCGGGGAAATCGGATGGGGCGGAGGCTGATGCCGGCGGTCGCGAACGCTGGCTTCGGCAGGTGAACCTGCATCTGCTGGCCGACGGCCTGCCGGTTGCCGATGCCCATGCGGACGGCGTCGGCGGGCTGCTGGAAATCTATCACGAGCAGAAACGCCTGCTCCGCAACTACCGCTGTCCGGTCGACCGGCGGATCGAAGCGTTCCTTCAGTCGCACCTGGCCGATTTGGACCTCGCCTGGCCGGTGAAGCTTCCCGACCACACGCTGATTCTTGGCCGCTACGGGCTGGCCCGCGAGCTGTCCCTGCCGGCACGGGGAAATCAGTTCACCAGCGATCTGCTGAGCAGTTTTCGCATTCGCAACGGCGTGCTGCACAACCCGAAAAACGACCGCCGGACAAGCCAGGGAACTTTTCATGTCACCAGCGGCGGGCTTCCCATTCCCGGAGACAAGAAGGCGGTCAACAAGCGGGTCTTTTCCGAGCTGCTCCGTCACGCCCTGAATCCGCCGGCCGATTCGATGATCCTGCCGTACACGGCGGACGCGCCCACGCCCGCCCACACCTTCGTGTCGCTGCTGCTGCGGCCGATCGTCCGGCCGGAAGTCCCCGGCGTCTGCCCGCTCAAGAGCATGGAAGTCCGGTTCTTCGCGCCGGGAAGCCTGGTCAGCAATCTCGATTTCGTCGAATCGATTTTCGGAAATGCCGGCGACCCGTTTCTGCCCCGCAACGACGCCGGCCTCGATGTCGAGCACTGGACCGGTCACACCGGCTGCGTCATCCTCGCGCCGCACCTGGTCAACCTGACCAAAAAAGAGCTGGGTCTGCCGGCCTGGGACGATGCCAGCCCGAGGCAACGCCGCGACGGAATGTGCTGGAAGGAGGATTCCGAGCGATACAACGACGGCGGCGCGTTCAAAATCACCTGCCGGACCGAAGCCGGCGTCATCGTCACGCTGATCGCTGACAACTACTACGGCTACTGCAAGAAGGAAGTGAAAACCCAGATCAGCTACTCGGCCAACCTCTACGGCAACGTCGAGGAGGAACATGCCGGCGGCGCGATCGCCTTCCCCAGCTACAGCTTCGGCGACGAATACCAGACCGACAGCCGCAAAGTGAATGGCCGCACCTTCGCCGACGTCGTCCGCGATTACAGCTCGATGATGGACGTGCGGCCCGAAGGCTATGGCATCGATCGTGCTTTCGCGGACCTCATCTACATTCCCGACGACGCCCGCGCCAGCACGCAGCGCCAGCAGGTCTGGTGGGCGAGTAACGGCGTCGAGCAATCGATCCCGCTGCTGCCCGGCAAGGTGTACATGACGCCGTCCGGGTTCAAGCTCCGCATGGAAAAGCACCCCGGCGCGCCCAGTTGGCGAATCATCGGCTCGGCGGCCCGCGGCACATTCTGCCACAAGCCCTGCACCGTCAGCGGCGGAGGTAAAAGCGAAATCAGCAAGTCGCTTCGCGATTACATGCTGTACGGCCCGATCTTCGTCGCCGAGGTCGACAAGGACATGGCGATCCTGGAGACGATCTTTTCGCGCGATTACGTCGATCGCTGGAAGCCGGACGCGAAGGAGAAGCCCGATTACACGAGCCGCCGCAGCCGGCCGATTCTGGGCCGCGACCGCTCGCTGGGCAGCGTTATCAAGTTGCTGACGCCTTCTTCAGATTACACGGATGGATACAACGCCTGGCTGGCGTCGATCCCGAACTACATCTACCCGATCGTTTTCATCATCAAGCGTTTTTATAAACCCGAATGGGGCGCGGACTGGCGGAGCCACTTCGGCGTCGACGCCGTCAACGGCTTTCCCGGGCACGAGCTGAAGTTTGGCGACCGCAAGCTGGTCGGGACATATCTGCGCGTCGGGCTGGAAGAGGACAAGGCCTGGCGGACGTTCAAGGTGCGGCAGGATTTCGCCGCCGCCGCCAAGGTACAGACCGAGGACGATATCTCGGCGTCGGTGGTCGTGCCGGCGCGGTTTCTTGAGTCGGCGCCTTACCTGAAAGCACCTGCCGGCGTCGTCGCCCCAGAGGGGATGAAATTCGTCGTCAACTGCGAATACCGGCTGTTCCAGCGGCCGGACGACGCGATTCACCCCGGCCTGGACAAGCAGACCGAGGCCGACATGGCCCGCCGCGACAATTTCATTTCTAACTTCGAGCCCCTGACGGCGGATCAGGCGCAGGCCATGGTCGCGAAAGTCACGAAGTTCGACCGCTTCACCGAACCGATGCGCGCCATCATCCAGGCCGCCGCCCAGGAACCCGGCAATTACGTGGTTTGCTCGGCCAACCCCCGCCTTGTGGATGGCAAGCCCAGTAAAAACCCGCGCTATCTCCAGGTTCGTCCAGACCTGGTCGATCCGCTGGGCAAGTACGTCGCCGAGCAGGGGACGCGGTTCTTGCGGGCGATCCCGGCGGACAAACCGGTGCTGACGCCGGTCGACGCGGTGCTGATCGGCCGCCGTAACAACCCCGCCGAGCCGCAGGCGGGCATCCGCGGCCTGGCCGTCTACAACCCGATCCACTATCAGGAGCTCCCTGAGCTGTTCATGGATTTCATCTGCTCGCTGACCGGCAAAAGCCCCTCGACCACCGGGGCCGGCAGCGAAGGCGCCCTCACCAAAAGCCCCTTCAACGCCCTGCGCCCAATTGTCGATCTGAACAACGCCCTGGTCAGCTACATCCTGACCGGCCTGGGCGGATTCTCGACCTCCGCCGGGTATGTGGGTCCCCATGTGCGCGTCGATCACGACATCAGCCTGCTGGTTCCCGAGATCTGGTGCCGCCTCACGCCAGAGGAGCGCAATCCCGTCTACCTCATTGCCGGCGGATATCTCGAGCCGCTCAGGGATTACGAGCACGAAGGCCAGCCGGTCCTGGCCAGCCGGCTCGGCTACCGGATCACTTCACGCTTCGTCCGCACCTTTTTCGGTCGCGTATTCGACAACCCCTCCAAGGTCTTCGACGAGTCGATCCTCAAGCCCGAGAAGCAGGACCCCGAAGCCTTCGCCGACGGCGTCCGCAACATCACCGAGACCCAGCAGCGGGTCGCGCGGGAATATCTGGAAGACGGCTCGATCCGCGACGCCTGCCCGCCGCTCCGGACCCTCCTGATGATCATGGCCGAGGGCTCATATGAGGGAAAGGACGCCCACGATCCGCAGGTCCGCGACATGTTCAATCGCCAGTATCTGCTGGAAAGCGACTGGTATCGCCGGCGGCTGCTCGCCAAGCAGCAGCGCGATATCGCCATGTGGAAGCGGCACTTATCGTACGTAAACGAGTTCCTCGCCAAGGCCGCCGACCGCGAGGCAGCCAACGGCTTGGGTATTTCAGACCGCCAGCGCCTCGCCGCCGAGCGTGTCCGGCGCGTTTCCTCTCCGGATTATCTTCAGAGCCTGACGGGCTCCCTCGGCACCGACCCCAGCGTCGTCGCCGCAACCCACGCCGACGTGCCAAATGTCCCAAATGTCCCATAATGTCCCATGTTTCGAGCAAAATGGGACATTTAGCATATTCTTGCGTGGGACATTGCCTAAACGGTCTTTCCTTGAGTCAGGTCATAGCCGACGGTACCAGCCGCGGTCGTGGTCCCGTTGGGGTTCTGCGTGTAGAGGGTGTACTGGATCTTGGTGAAGTTGAGGCTGAGGCTTTCGCTTGGGCGGTCGCCGCTCGAGGTGAGGCTGTATCCACTGAGGAGAACGTTGCTCAGGACATATTTGGCGTACACCTGTCCGCCGCGGGTGTTTCTATTGAGGTTGACAAAGGAGATGTCGACCTCAGGGATGTCCGTGGCGTTCAGGATGTCGCCGAGCAGGGCCGGCGAGGTCTGGTCCGAGGCCTTGGTAATCACAACTTCGGAGATGGATGGCGCGCTGATCTGGCGGTCGGTGGAGCCTTCGGTCGGACTGCCGATCCCGCGTCCGACGCCCCACTGGAGGCTATTGAGCTGGATATCACCCAAGAAGCCATTGACGGTAACGTCGCCGGTGAGGCCCTTGATCTGCATGAAGATCGGATCGACCGTGCCGGCGGGGGCTTTCTGATGAGCGGGTTTTTGATTGGCGTGCACGGCCGTGTGTTGGGGGTGGGGATGGTGTGCTGCCGCGGGCGCGGCGCTCAGCATCATCCGGCCCTCGAGGGTCTCGATCAAAAGGGGGACGATGGACGTACTTCCAGTGCGCATCCTGGCTCCTTGAAAAAGATGATTGACGGTTTGGGGATATGAAAGCGTGGGCGGCGAGACTGAGCGATCGCCCCCTGTCCCGTTGGATCGCCGCCGGTGGCATATCGTGAACACGTGCTTCAGACGTACGTGTCGACTTTTTCGCCCTTGCCCGGTTCAGAGGCCCCCGATTTCGAAGGCTGTTCCAGTTCCTGCTCCTGTTTCAGCTCGGCCTGGGCGATGGGATCGCCTTCCTGGGCGCGCTGCTGTAGCGTTTTCTGCGCATCGATCTGGTTGGACGACGTTCCGCTGGTAGCTGATGAACTGACGGGGTTGATCGACATGGCTACTCCTTGCCGTTTGGCGGATCACTGGATTCAACATCGGCAGGGACTGAGAGACTCCTTCACGGATTTATGGGACTCCGGGTAATCGAAGCCCGCCTCAGTCGTTGTTGTAGGGCGAGCTGTGCGGGAGGGACGCCGGGATGGGCTTGGCGCTCGCCCCCGAGAACCTGGGGAATCCGTTGGCCAGGAAGTAGATGAGCAGCAAGAGAAGCAATGACGCCGGGATCGCGACCGCCGGTCGAACGGTGTGGTAATACCACGGCTGAACAAATCTGGTGAGATCGACCGGCCCCGGCTGGGGTGCCGCCGTGAGCTGTTTGTTCTTTGCCCGCAACTTTTCCAGATCGATGGCTTTGCGTTTGCGTTTTTTGGCGGCTCGCGGTTCGTCGACGGCCGATCGCGTTGCTTTTTCCCAGAGGCTTCTCTTGCGGGCCGGGGTGAGGAGGCCCGCCGGCGAGCCGGCGGCGACGCCGCTGGACGGGGGCGCCGGGCTCGGTGGTGGCGGCTGCCGCTGGTCCGCCAGTTCGATTGCCTGGGCCTGGAGCCGGGCATCTTCCTGGAGCAGGAATTGGAGCGAGGCGGCGCCCAGCTTAAGGACATCGCCGTGCTTGAGTTGCTGGCGGGTGAGCGGCCAGCCGCCGATCAGCGTCCCGTTGTGGCTGTCCATGTCGGCGGCGACCCATCCGGCGCCGCTCCGCTGAATCACGCAATGAACCCTGGAGACTTTGGGGTCCTCGACGCGCAGATCGCACTCGGCGTCGCGGCCGATGATGATGCTTTCGCCCAGCTCCCGGCGGAATTCCTTGCCGTCCAGGAGGATTCGCAGAAATGCCATGTCGCCGCCGCTCCCGAAGTCGCGCCAGAATTGACTCGCCTGCCGCGCGTCTCTCCCCAGCGGCCCGAATCAAATCCGCCGATTGTTCAGAAAGCGCATACTCCTGATTAAATTCTGCTTAGATATCTTCCCCAAACAATCCAATGTTAACCAATATTTGTTGCCACGCGATCAAACTCCAAATCATATCGAAACAATGTCCGCCTAAGCTTCCGCCCTCGTTCGGTTGAGGCATCGCAGGCGGTTTTCGCACCGCTTGCCGGTAAGGAAGGTCGGCGGCCATGACGCAGCAGGGACGGCGCGGTTTCACGCTCGTGGAACTTCTGGTTGTTATTGGAATTATCGCGCTTTTGGTTGGCATACTTTTGCCGGCCCTCAACCAGGCCCGTGAGCAGGCTCGACAGATCAAATGTGCGGCCAACCTGCGCTCGGTCGGCCAGGGGCTGATGATCTACGTCGCGTCGAATCACCAGACCTTCCCGGCCGATTACATTTACGCGGGAATGGCCCTCACCCCGACCAGCGAGACGCCGGACCAGGCGATCAACGGGTATCTGCATTGGTCGAGCTTCCTCTACAATAACCACGGCGCCGGCTCAAATCGGAACATTTACTACACGACCGACGGCTGGGAAGCCTTCCAATGTCCGGACATCGAAAAGGGCGGGCTTCCTCCCACCAACACCTACGCCGCCAACCGCGACCCGGGCCAGGTCAATGACCAGGGCGATTCGGTGGTCGATTACCAGGCGCCCCGGAATGCTTACACCTTGAACGAGGCCATCTGTCCCCGTAACAAATTTGTCTTGGGTTTTCAGGGTGCTGTGAGCACCTATCACTGGGTCAATGCAGGCCAAATCAAGAACTCGGCGAAAACAATCCTCGCCACCGAATGGACTTACAACTGGCAACTGGTGACGGATACCGGGCGCGGAAGCGGTGGACTGGTTTGCAAGAGCCACCGGCCGGTCCATGGCTTCGTCAGCCTCGGGGGGCAGTTGGACATGGAACTGGTGGCGGGCAGCGACTCGTTCGGAAACCGCCCGGTCATCCGGCGCGTTAACGTCGGGGATTTGGCGGCGGATCCGCAACCGGGTGGCGCCAGCTCAACCCGCCTCGATTGGGTCGGCAGGAATCACGGGCACGGTCGCAAGCAGGTCGACGGTACCGGCTGGAACACCGGGCTGTCGAACTTCCTCTACTGCGACGGCCACGTCGAATGCAAAAGCATTCGCGACACGGTGCAGCCGAACAACTTCGAGTGGGGAGACAAATTCTACTCGTGGTCGGGCGGCGGCAGCGTCGCGCACTAGGCCAGACTGGATCGCATGACTCATGCCGGCCGGGGCAGGCTTGGCCGGCAAAGGGAAGGACGTCACGTTCCCGGCGACCCGCCGGGGGAAGGAAGGGAAAAATGGCTCCGCGTAACCATATCAACCGTGGTTTGGTTCAGGTTCGGCGCGCCCGGGCATTGGCGGCGGCGGTGGCGGTTGCTTTGTCTTCCGCCGGGGCGATGGCAGGCACCTCCAGCAACACGTCCGGTCAATCGACCCAGAACGGCCCAAACCCTGCTGTCACGATCTCACTGAGCGGCTCGACCGCCATGAGAAATTTCACCACCAGCCCCGGCTTCACCTATCTCGATCCGGGCAGCACAATCACGCTCGGTAACGGCCTGAACGGCGCGCCGGTAACCTACATCGCGCCCAACAGCGGCAGCACGCAGGTGCAGTTGGCCTCGGGCGATTTCACGGCGGCCGACACGCCGCAGCCGCTCTCCCCGTCGAGCCCCTCGACGGCCAATGTGCAAAATCAATCGGCGATCCGCCTGGAATGGCACGAACAGGGCTCGGTCGAGGGCATTCTCGAAATGGTCAACGACCAGGTCGGCTACGCCGGCGGCCTCATGGGAACGCCCCTGATCGACCCCAGCATTCGCAACCCGATTTTCAACGGGGGCAACGCGTTTTCCAATCCGTATTGGGTCAATCGCAATGTTTTCAACGCGACAACGGCGGGGAAATCGGTCGGCACGACGGTGGGTTCGGGCAATAGCATCAACGGGCTGTTCCTGGCCAACTCCGACTACAACACCTACAACACCGCGCTGAGCAATCCGGGCGGAAGCAATTTCACCTACAACGGCACCACAGGCAGTAACTTGCAGGGCGGGGCAAACCGGGTGCAAATGGCGATCTCGGACGTCAATGCCGTGCAGGGTTTTTCCATCGGAGGCAGTTCGGCGATGGGCTCGCTGAACAACACCCCCACAACCGTCGGTTATGGCAAGGGGAACAACGGCGTGGGACTGAATGCGGCCCCCTCGGTGCTGCCCACCAACGCCCTGGTGACGCCCGGGTCGTCCTTCCAACTTCGCGATGCGACACTATTGAACATGCCCACGAATGTGATCGATCCGCAGACAGGCGCTAACTACGCGAGCGGCGCCTGGAACACTGCCGGCCTGGGCAACCTCATCAGCAATCGCGTTGCCGTCACCGCGACCACGTTCGCCGCCAATCCGGGCACGGGATTGACGAAGCTCAATAGCACCGATGCGCAGTGGCTCCAGACCACCGGTCGCCTCCAGAACGGCGCCGACTTCAACGTGACCACGCGTGACGTGGGCTCCGGCACCCGCAATGTTGCCGCGAATAACACCGGGGTCGATCCGTCCTTTGCCGTCGGCGAGAACGATGCCGGCAACAGCTACGTCAACACCGTCGGGTCGGGGATCGATGCGCAATCGCAGTTACAAATCGGCGGCGCGACCAACGGCCCGGGTGCGGGTGTGGCCGGCGCGCTGACCGCTCCGCTGTTTTCCAACAAGAGCGCCGGCGGATTGCTCCGCTCGACCGTGCAGAACAGCCGCATGGCGATCGGCACGTTGGGAATGTCCGACGCGATCGGCACGGCCAAGAACGCCACGTCCACGCCGATCCGCGTGCTGGCCTATGCCGACACCGCCGGACAGGGTGCCGGCGCCGCATACGTCCTGCCCAGCGCCATGAGCATCACTGACGGCTCGTATGTCATCTATCAGAACGAGCAGTACGTCGTTGTTCAGGCGCCGGATGCCAATTATGGGACGGCCAATTACAACATCAAAGGTGACAACGCCAACCACGACGTGGCGACCGTGCGAAACAACATCCTGGGGGCTGTGACGAACTTCCCCGCCACCAGCATCGCCAACCCTGCGGACCAGTTGCTGGCCGCCAGCTTTATCCTTCCCCAGATGATGCAGGTTGAGAAGGCCGTCGACGGCGTGAACCAATCGGTCGCCAATCCAATTTATAACTCGACATTGCGCAGCGAGTTTCTCAGCAGCTCGTATGCGGCGAATTTCAATCCCGCCGATCCCTCGACCGTGACCACCGGCAACAACGCTTATTACGGTCAGGCCGGCACCAATGTCCAGAACATGATTCCGTCCGAGCACATCTTCATCACGCCGCAGAATTATCTGTTCGGGAACTTCAACCAGAACGGGGTTCGGGACTTTTCGGCGGTGCAGACGGCGCTGGGGGCTGCCAAGGCGCTCTACAATAACAACGGGACGCCTACGGATCCCGATCATGGTACCAGCATGTTCACGACGGACAGCATGGGGCACCTGATTGCCGATTCCAATGCCACCCCGATCACCGATCCGGGCCTGCCGGCGCCGCTGGCTTCGATGCTCGGTCAGCGCGGCTTCACCGCGGGCGCTCCCAACGCCCAGGCAGGCGGCGCCTCCAAGGGCGATCTCATCGTGATGGGTGACTACAACGGGGACGGGAAATTCAACGGCGCCGACCTGTACGCCCTCGCCCACGGCGCCGCCCTGGCCGATAGCGCGGGCGGAACGACGTTGACCTCCGCGTCAGGGGCGACTTTTGCCGACCAGGTCCGCAACGGCGTATTGGTGAAGAACGCGGCCATGGATTACATGCAATCCAATACCGCCGACGCCACCTACAACGCGATGGGCCAGCCGACCAACGCCTCGGCGTTCCTGCGCGAGACCGCCAGCCGCAATCCGGCCAACGATCCGCTGGGGACCAATGCGTTCAACCGCTATGACGTGAACGGGGACGGCAAAGTCGATCGGAACGACGCGGCGATCATCGCCCATTTTGAAGGCCAGAGCTATACCAACCTCTCCCAGCAACTGGCCGCGACCATCAATACGAATGGTACGCCTCAGCCCGGACCGCAGAAGCCGTTCAACCTGGTCGACGCGCAGCAGATCGATGGGGAGCCGGCGATCAGCGACGCCGACCTCAAGCAGTTCATGACCGCCAATCCCAACGCGGTGATTCCGGGCGATCTGAATTTTGACGGCAACGTGAACTCGGCAGACCTCCAGATCATGTTGTTCAACCTCAACAAGCCCGGCACGTATGTCGACGGAGACATCAACTTCGACGGTGTGGTGAATTCAGCCGATCTTCAGATCATGTTGTTCAACCTGAACAAGACCCAGGTTCCAGCGCCCCTGTGGGCCGAGGCGGAGGCCGCCGTTCCCGAGCCCGGCACCGTCGGCATCCTGGCCGCGGGACTCGTCGCAATCAGTTTGCGTCGACGCAGATCGGCATAGCGGCCTTTCGCCCTCAAACTGAGCATTTTCCTGGAGTCGCACGCTCGCCTTGCCGTTGCGGTTTCGCGAGGGTTTTGCACAGATCGTGAAACGGCAATCAGCGGGCACGCTTGCATCTGCTGGCGGAATCTATAGGATTTACTCTGGCCTATCGTGGTCGAACCGTTTGGATTTGGGGGAGATGGATCTGCTGGCTTGCTACATGGAGGTAGCCTTGAAACTCATCTCCAATTGTTGTGGTTTGGTGGCTTGGGTCGCGTTCTCGGCGGCGCTTGCGGGTTGCGGTACGGAAATCATCTCCTACAACCGCCAGTTCCGCGAGCACGGCATCTCGCAGTTCGGATCGGGGGAGTATGCGGACGCCGCCAGCTCGTTCAGCAACGCGTTGCGGCAGGAGCCCGGGGATTACACGTCGCGCTATTACCTGGGCCAGTGCGAGGAAAAGCTCACCAAGCCACAGGCGGCGATCGAGGACTACCGCACCTGCCTGGACGTGATGAGCCGCTCGCTCGAGGGCCGCAACGACCTGGAATTTCGCGGCAAGGTGCTGGATGCGCTGGCCAGCGCGATCGCGCGGCAGCCCGAACACAGTGGGGACGTCGGCGCGATCGAAAAGGCGCCGCGAACGGCCGAGAACGCTTTCCTGCTGGCCAAGATTTATCGCCTGAGCGGCGACGCCGACAGCGCGATCTCCTGCTTCGAGCAGGCGCAGCAGATCGATCCGGAGAGTCCTCAGATTGCCAAGGAGTACGGGCTGTATCTGGAACAGTTGGGGCAGACCCGCCGGGCCGACAGCCAGCTCCGCCGGGCCTATGGACTCAATAGCAAGGACGAAGAAGTGGCGGCGGCGCTGCGGCGGCTGGGCGTTGTGCCCGGGCCCAGCCTCAAGGGCGAGGCCGGTCTGGAAAGGCCGTTCCTGCCGATGGGGCCCTTGCCCGAGGTTGATTTGTCAACCTCCAACAAGCAACCCGCACAGCCTCAGAGCGGGCAGACGGTGGGTAGCACCGGGTCACCCAGGGATTGAATGGGGATTGCGAGTTTCTGGCAGCGCCGCTCACCTGGTGCGAGCGGCGTCTGTGTTGGTGCGGAGGTGTGGCTCAATGCGCGCCGGCCATGGCGTGGGCGTGGCACTCCTGTTTGACCTTCTCGAATTGCACCAGGAACACTTCGTTGGCCAGGAATTTTTTTGCGATCTCTGCGCCGAGCTTCTGGCCGGCGGCGACGTCGCTGGGGTAGTGCATTCCCCCGATGACCCGGTCCTGGCCGATGAGGCGGCCGCGGTCCATGAGCTGCTGTTTGTCGTCAGGAAAGACTTCGGCAAGCAGGGTCGCCCAGACGACGCCGCGGGTCGCGTGGCCGCTGGGAAAAGACCCGGTGTGTTCGAGCGCCACGCAGGGATGAATTCGCGGATCGGCCAGGGGCGGACGAACGCGCGACCATTTCTTCTTGGGAACATCGGCCACGTCGGTCGTTTCCAGCGTCACTTCGCGGAACAGTTTTGCCGTCAGGGGCAGGTCCTTCGGGTTGAACCAGGGTCCCAGGATTTCGGCAAAGACAAACGGCGTGACTTTTTCCTCCGCCTTGCAGCGTTGTTCCTCCTGCGCGGTGCGCGACGCCTGGAGTTGCAGCATGTGCTCGACTTCCTGGCGGTGCTGCGCGGAATCGTCGGCGGGCGGATTCCCGAGGATCGCGTCAAAGTCGAACTCCGCCGGTGTGACGAAGGTTGCCTGTTGCGGCGCCAGCCCGAGACACAGAAAGAGAAAACAAACGGCGGCGATAGGTCTGGGGAATCGCATCGGCTCGGCTCCTGTTGGACGCTGACTCTCAGGCGCGAGTATTGGCGGTGAACTGGATCGCTCCGGCCTGCTGCATCAGACGGAGGTTGGCGGCAATCTAAGCGGGGAGGGCAAGGGTTGGCAAGAAAAGCAGGGGCGGGAGGTGCCAAGGCGGGGGGGAACCTCGGCGGGGAAGACTCCCGCCCCATAATCGTGTCCGGGGCGGCAGCTGCGCTGAAAAACCCGAAAATCGCTGGACTTGCCTTCAAGTAGTGTACAACAAAACGCGTCCGGAGGGAAGAAAAATCGACCCTCCGGACGCGAGTTCTTTTGGCGCCGCTGACGTAGTTTAGTTAGACGGCTTCGGCAAGGTGCTGATTGGGGGCAGGGAAGCGGGGCGAGGACTCGGCCCTGCGGGCGGCCGCCTTGCGGATTCTGCGTGTGCGGCCGACGGTCTGCTGGTCGACGGTGGCCTTGCGGTTGGGATGTTCACCGGCAACTTCAACGGCGCTGGCGGCGTCGGGGGCGTAGAGGTCGGCGCCGATCTCCTCGGCCAGGCCCTCCGCCCGCCTGTAGATGCCCCCGCAGCACATCACCTGCATGTCGGGACAACTGTTGACCTCGCGAAGGTAGTCGATGAGCTTCCGTACCGACGGGACGCCGCTGGGGAGTGTGCTGAACATGATCAGGAGGTCGGGACGGAACTCTCCGATCAGCTTGAGGACTTCGTCATCCGGCACCCCGCCACCGGCAAACAGGACCCCATAGCCGGCCGCCTCGAATAGTTCGGCGCAGATCTGGCCGCCGAGCTCTTCGGGCTCGGCGTTACCGCAGAAGATCAGGGCCTTTCGACCGTTGGCCGGCTCGCGCTTCAGGGAGGCGCAAAGCTGGTCTGCCAGCAACCGGTTGAGGCGAGTCCCGAGATTGAGGCTCGTGACGTTGATGCGATCCTCGCGGTAAAGCGATTGAATCTGCTCCATGGCCGGCCAGATGAGTTGGTTGAGAAGCTGATGCGACGTGAGACCGGCGGCGAGGGCGCCGTGAACGATGGCGCGGGCGGCATCGCGGTCACCGGTCAGAAGCGGGGCGAGATAAGCTTCGGCATTGGCATTGGCGGGCTTGGACAGGCTCATTGAGGGGCTCCGGTTTGCCGTTACGGCCGATCCGACGGCCGTTGGGCGCTTTTACGTTGCGTCGAAGCCTCCCTGCCTCGTCGATGTTAAAATGCGTAATTTACGACGATTGTCTTATCGACCGAGGCACTTTTTTTCTTTACCCATTTTAACAGACGCGGAAAGCGGGCGGTCCTCGCGGGTTTTATCGGACGAGACGATAGAATGCCCCGCAACTTCAGAATTGGAGGAGTCATGGCCGCGAGGCGAATCCTGATGCTTGTGGGTGACTATGTGGAGGATTACGAGGCGATGGTACCGCTTCAGGCGTTGCAGATGGTCGGATACCGGGTGGATGCCGCTTGCCCGGGCAAAAAGGCCGGCGAGCATGTCGCGACGGCCGTCCATGATTTCGAAGGCCAGCAGACTTACAGCGAAAAGCGGGGGCACAACTTCACGCTCAACGCCGCGTTCGACGACGTGAAGGCCGAGCAATACGACGCGCTGGTGATTCCCGGCGGCAGAGCGCCGGAATACCTGCGGCTCAATGAACGGGTATTGGAGATTGTCAAACATTTTTCAAAGTCCGGCAAGCCAATCGCCGCTCTCTGCCACGGAGTGCAGATTCTGGCGGCGGCGGGTGTGCTGGAGGGCAGGGCTTGCACTGGTTACCCGGCCGTTGGCCCGGAAGTGAAGGCGGCGGGCGGACGCTGGCAGCAGTGCGCCATCGACAACGCCATCACCGACGGGAATCTTGTCACCGGCCCCGCCTGGCCCGCCCACCCGCAGTGGCTGGCGCAGTTCCTTAAAGTGCTGGGCACGAAGATTCAGCTTTAGGCAATCACTTAGTCTGGCCCTTCTGCTTCGCCCAATAGCGCTCACGTTGGGCGCGCACTTCCGGGGGAACCGGGTGCTCGCGGATAAATTGCGCCGTCTCGTGCAGCATCTTGAAGAAGGCCACGAAATCCTCGCTGAAGACGAACAGGCGGATCTTCCGCAGCTCGGCGGTCTTGTCGTCGCGCTTGCCTTCGGTCAAGACAAGCATGTGGTTGCCGTTGCCGGCCTTCTTCAGTTGCGCGGCATAGGTGCGCGGGCCGACCGATTTGAAGTATTTCTGGAAGAGGATTTCCGGCTCGGGCCGGTCGGACTGCGACGTGGGATGCACTGGCGCGTTCGAACGCGGCGCGTACTTTCTCTGAGTGGCTGTCTGGGGCATGGGTCATCTCCTTCCCGAATCGACGGGAATCGTGCGGTATTTGGAATTCCGGACGAATGAATCGCTAGGTGTAGCTGCGCAGGACGCCGATCACGACGCCCTGGATCTTGCAGCGGTCGGCTTCGACGAAGCGCGGCTCCATGGCCTTGTTGGCCGGCTGGAGGCGGATGCGAGTTCCTTCGCGATAGAAGCGTTTGAGGGTAGCTTCGCCGGTATCGAGAAGGGCGACGACCTGCTCACCGTTGCGGGCATTTTCGCGGCGTTCGATGACGACGTAGTCGCCGTCGCACAGATGATCGTCGATCATCGATTCCCCACGGACGCGAAGCACGTATACGCCCGAGCGGCTCTGGAACATCGTTTCGAGGTCCAGCTCTTCGCGGTTTTCGACCGCCTCGATCGGGGAGCCGGCGGCGATGGTGCCGAGCATCGGGAGCTTGGTTGGGCGCTCCTCGTCGGGGAGCTTTTCATCCGCGACGATCTCCAAAGAGCGAGCCTTGTGCTTGTCCCGGCGAAGGACGCGCTTTTTTTCCAGAGCGCCGACGTGCTCGAAGATGGTGACTTTGCTGGTGCCGAGCTGGTCGGCCAGCTCCTGCATGGTGGGGGAATAGCCATGCAAATGCCTGTAGTTTCGGATGGCAACCAACACGTCCAACTGCCGAGGGGTGAGATTCATGGCTTACTCCTTTGATGTCGCAAACAAGCTCCGTCTGTTCGAGCAGGACCGCCAAGCCGCGGAGCAATGCATCCAGTTCCTGCGGCTCCAGGACCGCGTCTTCAACGTCAAACACGGACGGTCCGCAGGGGACAAGAGCCGGGTCGTCTTCAAGAAGCGCTTCGATCTGCACACCGGCCGAATCGCTGTACCTTCTCGCCCGTAACCAGAGATCATCGGGTTCCATCCCCATACCGCGTACTCCTTCCTTGAAGTAAGCATCGTTTGGAGGCTGTTTGTATAAAACATTAACCTAACATATGGGCCGGAGTCAAGCGGAAATTCGGCGGATGCCCGAAAAGGAGTTTGGAGGGAATTGTAAATTCAGTAGCCGCGGCGTGTTAGCTGGCGAACGACGTTTCGCGTTTTTTTCTCGATTTACGCGCTTCCAAGAACGTTTGCCAGATCGATTTTCATATCGAGCACCGCTTGTTCGACACAGCGCTCCCACTGGTCGCCGAAACGGGTCGCGTATCTGGGCTCGCGATGCGCATAGAGAATGCTGCGGCTTGCGGAAACAAGCGCACCCTCGCCGTTGATGAAAGCAGACCGTGTCATCTGCGCGGTAGCGCCTTGCGCGCCGTAGCCGGGCAGAAGGAAGATGGATTGCGGGAGGCACTTTCGAATAGCAGACATGGTGTGAGGCTGTGTCGCGCCGACGACGGCGCCGACGGAGCTGAATCCGCGCGACCCGATGAGCTCGCGATCCGAGGCCAACGCCGCCAGCTTTTCCGCCAGCATTTGCGACCAAGTTCGTCCGCCGGCGAGCTCCACATCCTGAAGCTCCCCTGATCCGGGGTTGCTGGTGCGGACGAGCACGAACAAACCCTTGTCGTATTGCCTGGCGGTTTTCAGGAACGGATCGATCGTGTCCAGGCCGCAGAAGGGATTGACGGTGATCGCGTCGGGGACGACCAGATCGTCGGATTCGCGCAGATCGGGGTCGGCCAGATGGGCGGCGGCGTAGGCCGAGGCGGTGCTCCCGATGTCGCCGCGTTTGACGTCCCCGATCACGAGCAGGCCCAGCTCCGACGCTTCGCCGATCAGGTTGTAATAGGCTTCGACCCCTTCCCAATAATACTTCTCGAAATAAGCCGACTGGAATTTCACGCACGGCACCAGCGGCGCGACGATCCGCAGGACCGAGGTCGTGAAAGCGAAGATCGCGTCCAATTCCGCTTCGCGGGTGTTGTGCTTCTGACTGCGAGCGTCGGCGGCAATCGCATTCGGAAGCATCTCGAAGATCGGGTCGATGCCAACGCAGATTGGACTGCCCTTGGCGTCGATCGCGTTCAGGAGCCGGTCGGCGAAAACCTCTGACATAGGCTCTTCCAATGAAAAGGGGCAGGCTCGCGGGCCTGCCCCTATGCGTTCGAGAATCCGGATTACCGTTTACGACGATCGCGGCGGGCCTTGCGCTTCTTGCTGCCGATCTTGCGGCGCCGGCGGGGCTTGGACATTGCGACTCCTTTCCGAGTGTCTCTTAAACTACCGCCGCAGGCTCCGAACGTCCAGCGACCGGTCACTTGTCACTTGTCACTTGTCATTGGTCAATTTGCGATTCACGCAACTCATGACCAGCGACGAATGACCCGTGACAAATGACAAGCTAAGCATGCGTCGGGTTTTCGCCGCCTTTGCGCTGGGTCTGCTGCATCTCGATGATTTTGTCGCGGAGCCTGGCCGCTTCCTCGTAGCGTTCGCTTTTGACCGCCTTGTCGAGTTTGCGCTGGAGACGAGCAACCGGGCTGACCGGCACCTTTTTACGGATGCCGCGGGCGAATTGCCTCAGGACGCGCACTTCGTTGGAGTGGGCGTAGGACTCTTCCTGTCCGAAACGGGCGAAAAAATCCTTGATGTCGCTCAGCCCCTCTTCGACGGTCTGAAGCGCGTCGGCAAACTTTCCGTCCTGCTGGAGGATCGAAGCCTGGGCCCGCGCGTTCATCATGATGATGTAGGGTCGGTACTGCTCGAGGACCAGGCGGTCCTGCTCGTCGTCGGCGAACTTGCCGCACAAGTCGAGCACGCGCAGATTCCGTGCGGTGTCGCGCACGACGCCGGGGAATTCCTCGAGGACAAAAAGACTGAGGTAGCGGTAGTAATACTGAACGGCCTCCTCGCGCAGCGACGCGCACTGCGATTCGCTCAGATGAAACCCCATCTCGGTGCCATTGCGGCTCTGGTGATCGGAAAGCTGCTTCTCGAAATATTCGAGGAGGGATTCACAGCCGTTGGGCCGGACGCCATCGGGACGGCCGGTCATCTCCATCTGGAGAAGGCCCAGGTCGAGGCGCATCTGCACTTTGGGGGAGCCGTCGTGGCCATGGATTTTTCTCACGTTGATCACACCGGGTTCGTAAGACCAGCCGCGGAGGACGGGCGTGATGTCCTTGCTGGCGGCCTTGAATTCCTGCTTGTCCTGGCGTGACAGTTCATCACTCATCGGTGTCACTCCGTACGGGAACCGGAGCGGCTATCGTGGTTGATTCTCCACTCCGGTGGTCGCAAACGGGTATTTGCGACCGGTTCATTTTAGCCTGCCAAGCGGGCCGAACAAACTTGGGTATCAGCTCTTCAACAGGGCCAAGCCGGCCCGGACAATAAACCGACCGTTAAGCTCGCTAAGTAACGCTCCGGCTGTATTATACGATTTGCCGGAAGGGCAGGAGTTAGTACGTCGGCGGGGTCGGAGGGATCGATTTCCCGGTTTGGCCGCCCCCACTCATGTGGCATAGCCGCCCTCGGCTGGGTTCGACCGAAGGTCGAAAGCTTTCCGCCTCCAGCGGAACACAGCCGAGGGCGGCTGTGCCACAAAGCTAAACAAGCGGAGCACACGCGTGCGAATCTGCCTGTACACCGCGACGGCGCTTCCCAAAGTGGGTGGGCAGGAATCGGTAGTGGATTCGCTGGCGCGGCACCTGCTTCTGTTGGGGCACGAGGCGGTTGTGCTTGCCCCGCGGCCGCGGCGCCCGCAGCGGCCGCACGACCAATCGCTTCCTTACGAGGTCGTGCGTCATCCACGCTTCATCTCGACGCGCGATTTTGTTTCGTGTTACGGAATCTTCCTGCGCCGGCTGCACGCGCGCCGGCACTTTGATGTGGTCCACTGCCACGACGTCTATCCGACCGGGTATCTGGCGGCTTTGTGCAAACCGAAGCTGGGGTTTCCAATGGTCATCACCAGCCACGGCGGCGACATCCGCGAAAACAATCCGCGTCTTGAGAAGGCCGGCATTCCGCAGCGGATTCTGGCCGCATTGCGGGGGGCGGATGCGCTGGTGTCGATCGCGCCGTTCACTGAGAGAAATTTTCGCCGGTTGTGTCCCGAGGCACGACGAATCGTGACCATTCCCAATGGCATCGACCTCCTCCCGTACGCGGCGGTGGCGCGCCGTCCTCCGGACCTCGACCCGTCGATCCACGCAAGGAAATACGTGTTGTTTCTGGGACGCCTGGCGCATCGGAAGGGCGTGGACGTGCTGCTTGAGGCAATGTCGCTGGCGTCAAACGATATGCGCGAAGGCGTGCAGTTGGTCATCGCCGGCACCGGAGACGAACAGACGAAGTTGGAGGCGATGGCCCGGTCGATGAATCTGGCGGACCGCGTGCGGTTCGTCGGCCGTGTGGAGGGGGACACCAAGATCTACCTTCTTCAGAATGCCCTTGCGACCGTGATGCCGTCGCGCGTGTGGGAGGCATTCCCGCTCGTCGTGCTGGAGACGTTCGCGGCAGCCAGACCTGTGATCGGCAGCCGCGTCCCGGGGATTTTGGACCTGGTCGATGATCAAAGAACAGGGATCCTGGTCCGAGAGGAAGATCCCGCTGCCCTTTCGCTGGCGTTGCGCGAGGTATTGGCTGATCGCGACCGCGCCGATCGGATGGGCGCAGCGGCGCGAGAAATTGCAGACCAATATTCGTGGGAGTCGATCACGGCACGGCACGTCGAGCTGTATGCGAAACTATGCGCGGGCAAAAGCCAGCCACGCCAGCAGAACGATCGTGGTCTGGGCGAGGAGAAATATCAGAAGACTGACAAGCCGGTCTGAGACTCTTTGGCGCGGTGGTTCGGCGTCGCCGTCGAGCGGCATATAGCGGTGCTGCACCGATGCTATGATCAGGTTTGCCTCGAAGCGTCCGATGCCGAGCTTTCCTGCGGTGGTGAGCAGGCCAAGGCGGTTGGAATAGGGCAAAACGCCGGCGCAAACCTCATGGCGCACCAGGTTGGCAAAACCTTCGGTGGGGGTTGCGGGAGTGCGACCGGGCAGCGGATACAGGCGATCGTAGCGGTCGGAAAGTTGGCGGAGCGAGCCGTAAAGTTCATCCGGCTTGCCGCTCAGGCGGCTGCGCAGCCGCCGGGCCTCCCGGCGGTAGCGGTGTCTGGGTTCCAGGCCGGCGACCGACATGAATGAAGCTTAACACCAATTCGGACCTGCGTCCGAAAAAATGGGGCCTAGGCGACACGGGTTCGCCCTGCAGCCCTTCCAGCTGTGCTGACTGTGCTGCCCAGGTGGTGTATGAGGAGCGGGCCGGCATGAAATGGAAAAAACGATTACTGCTGGCGGCGCTGTTCCTGGCCGTGTTTCTGGTGACGCTGGGAACCGCCGTCTGGTGGCTGGCGCATGGATCGCCGCAGTGGTACGTTCGCCATAAGCTGGCCCCGCAGGAGATCGAGGCGGCGGCCAGCCGCGCCGAACGGAACCTTCAGGCGACGCTGAGCTGGGCGCAGGATCGCCAGGCAGAAGCGATGGTCGGCGGCCTGCGGCCCGTCAATATCTCTCCCCAAATCCCAGAATCGCTCGAGATTTCCTTCACGCAGGATGAGCTGAACGGGTTTTTCCAAAAGTGGGACGCGACGTTTGGCTGGAGCGAGCGCCTTCGAGGTTACGTGAGCGATCCGGAGATCGTGCTGACGCCGGAGCGGTTGATCCTGGCCGCGACCGTCGACGATCTGGGCGCGGTGGTGAGTGTTGAATTTGAACCGCGGCTCGAGGACGACAAGCTCTACTTTCCCGTGAAGCGCGTGCTGGCTGGACGCCTTCCGCTGCCGCGAGCCCTGTGGGACCGGTACAGAGCCAGGATGGAGTCGCGAATCCGGGAATCCTTACCATCATGGCAAGGGTCGGCGCAGGTGACCGCACGCGGGGGGGCCAATGGCGATGCGGTGAAGGCGGCCATGGGCGAGCTGGTGCTGTGCGCGCTGTCGGATGAGCCGGCGCCGCCGGTCTTGTTCGTTCCCTATTCGATGAACAGCCGGCCCAAGAGCCTGCCCGTGAAGCTGACGGCCTTGAAGATTGCCGATCAGCGGCTCTGGCTGACGGTCCAGCCGATCGACGCAAGCCAGGGCCGTCAGCTGCTGAGCACAATTCGCGATTTCAAATCGTCCGGCGCCGCTCCGGCCATGTCGCAATAGCGCCAGCTTCGGCGCAACTGTTGCCGATCACCGGCGGTTGCTGCGCGAAGCTCCAATCGCTCATGCAATGAATATGGCGAATTCGATTTAGCCATCAAATCACATAAGGCCGCGTTGTCGCAGGTGATAGGCAATTTGCGGCGAGCGGATTCAAGCCTCCTGCGCTTTCTGGCACGGCGGTTGATAAGCCGCAGTGCGGATCCTCTTGACGGAAAGCGGGCGCGGGTTGTGCAGCGTCCACCGCAAGGAAGGAAATACGGGCAGCATCCGTCGGGCGGAGCCTGGTGTGATGAGAGTTCATGGATGAACCGCTGCCGCGAGGGCGGAGCCTTCGCTACCAAAGGACGGAGCCTGTCTTGTGCGTGGGCGGATGCCCTCCCGCGGCGGTCGATTGCTCTCGGTGACCGCCGGTGCGGCCCTCGGAGCCCCCGTCAATCCCTTTGGCGGGGGCTCCTTTTTGGGCGCTTCCAGGCGCGCCCCGCAAACGGGGCGGCCAAGCGGAGCGCCATGACGGCGTTCTCATGATCTACGGTTTGTACATCTCCGCCACCGGCATCGCTGCCAACTCCTACAAGCAGGACGTGATTGCCAACAATCTGGCCAACTCCGAGACCGCCGGCTTCAAGCGCGACGTGGCCGCGTTCAAGCAACGGCTGACCGCCGCCCAGGAGGGCAGGGCGGTGGGGAGCTGGAGCGATTCGATCCTCGAAGGGCTTGGCGGCGGCATGTTCGCCATGCCCAACCAGATCGACCTCGCGCCGGGAAGCTTGCAGGAGACGGGCTCGCCGCTCGACGTGGCCATCTCCGGCGACGGCTTCTTTGCTGTCCGGGAAAACGGCAAGACCCTGCTCACCCGCGACGGGCGTTTCACGGTCAATCGCGATGGCCAGCTTGTGCTGAGCAGTGGTCAGCCCGTGCTCGACTCGGCGGGGCAGCCGATCGCCATCGCTCCCGACGCACCGGTCGCGATCGACGCCGAGGGCGAAATCAGCCAGAACGGCCAGCCGGTCGCGCAACTCGGGCTGGTCGACCCCGCAGATAAAAGTACGTTGACCAAGGCCGGGGGAAATCTGCTCGACCCCGGCGACAGCCCGCTCCGTCCCATCGAAACACGCGTTCGCAGCCAGTTTGTCGAGCAATCCAATGTCGATCCCGCCACCGAGATGGCCGACTTGATGAACACCCAGCGACAGCTCGAAGCCAATGCCAACATGATCCAGATGCAGGACCAGACGCTACAGAGGCTGGTGAATGATGTGGGGAAGATTGACTGATAGATTTGCGATTGCCGATTTGCGATTTGCAATTTGAGTTCCGGATAACCGTTCTGCATTCCAATCGCAAATTGCAAATTGCAAATCGCAAATTTGCAGGCGCCTATCCGCCCCGTCCGATAATTCGATTAAGAGGAACGATTCATGGCGATAACGGCGCTGTATTCGGCCGCCAGCGGGTTGCGGGCGCTGTCAACTCAGATCGACGTGACTTCCAACAATCTAGCCAACGCCGAGACCACGGGGTTCAAGGGAGCGCGGGTGAATTTCCAGGACTTGATGTACCTGATGCTCAAGCAGCCGGGGACGGCAAACGCCCAGGGCGACATCGCCCCCTCCGGCATCTTCGTCGGCCTGGGAACGCGCGTCGACAACACGCAGATCGATCTGACGCAGGGGAGTTTGCAGCAGACCAACCGCCCGCTGGACGTGGCGATTCAGGGGAACGGTTTCTTTGCGGTCAAGCTGATGCCCAGTTTCGGTGACGGGATTGGCTATACCCGCAACGGCAACTTCTTCGTCAACAGCAAGAACGAGTTGATCATGGGCATCGGCGAAGGCTACCGGCTGATTCCACCCATCACGATTCCGACCGGCGTCACCGACATCAACATCGGCCAGGACGGAACCATTCAGGTCAAGCAGTCGGGTAATGCCACAGCTCGAACGATCGGCCAGTTCCAACTCACGCAATTCGTCAACCCGCAGGGGTTGCAACTGCTGGGCGGCAGTATTTATCAGCAGACCGATGCCTCGGG
Organism: Tepidisphaeraceae bacterium; assembly: GCA_035483795.1. GTDB lineage: Bacteria > Planctomycetota > Phycisphaerae > Tepidisphaerales > Tepidisphaeraceae > DASXMX01. The sequence continues at coordinate 38,938 of DATHPP010000217.1, forward strand.
CCCGCCCATCACCAGCGCGCCGGGGCAGCAGGGCGCCGGGCTGACACAGCAGGGCTTTCTCGAAGAAAGCAACGTCGATCCGGTGACGGAGCTGGTGAGCCTGATCCGAACGCAACGGGCCTTTGAGATGAACAGCCAGTCGATCCAGACCGCCGACCAGGCGCTGCAAACCGTGGCCAATCTCAGACGAGGATGATCGAGAATAATGCTGAATTCTGAATGCTGAATCGACCCGGCACTCAGCGCCCGGCGCCCAGCACTGAGCAATGGAGTGAGATATGTACGGCAACGGAAGGCCGCTGGGGATGCGGAAGCGAATCCAGGTTCTGATCGCGGTCGTGTTGCTGGCGTGGGCCACGCAGACGCTGCTGCGGCAGTGGGGCTATGGGGCCGAGATCGCGCAGAGCAATTCGGGCGAAAGTTTCGTGCCGGGTACGGATCGTTTCATCGCGGGCGCCACGCTGGAGATGCGCGGCGATGCCACAATTGTCGGGGCGGAAGTGAAGCTCAGGCAGATTTGCCGCTGGTCAGGTGCGGACGCGGAAGTTTTCGCACCGGTGGCAGACCTGGTCATCGCGCGAATCAACCCGCGTGCGCCGTTTCGATCGATCAGCGTCGAGCAGATTCGCAATACGTTGCGAGATGCCGGCGTGAACCTGGGGGTGGTGAAGTTCGCCGGGCCGATCTCCTGCACGATCACTCGCAGCGATGCAGATTACGACGAGCAGAGCGGATTGCGGCAGTGGGCCGCCGCCAAGTCCTGCCAAAGCGACGACGAACCACAACCCCCGCCCCAACAGCAGGATGCAAAAATAGCTCCCGACCCTGTTTTTGCGTCCGCGTCGGTGAAGCCGCCGGTGGCGGCGGCGGTCGGGGACGGGTCGCCGGTGAAGACGTTGCGATCGTTGCTGGTGGACGATCTTTCGACGCGGCTGGGCATTGCCGCGGAAGGGCTCGAAATCAATTTCAATCCTAAAGACGAAAACCTGCTTCACCTTTCTGAGCCACTGTTCAAGTTCAACATCGAACCGCGGCAGGTGCAGGACTTGGGAGAGGTTTCCTGGAACGTGCTGATTCTGTCAGGCTCCGGCTCACAAAGGGGCACGATCAAAGCCAATGTCCGGGCATGGCAGAATGAGATCGTGTTGGCCAAGCCGCTGGCGTATCACCAGGTCATTCGCCCTTCGGACGTCGCCGCGCGCCGCACGTTGGCCGACCGGCTGCCATCGGACCCATTGCTGACGATGGCGCAGGTCGTCGGCCAGGAGGCGGCGCGGGAACTGAAAGTCGGCACGGTTCTTTCCGCGCGGATGGTGGATGCGATGACGCTGGTGAAGCCGGGACAACTGGTGACGATTTCGCTGTCGGTGGGGAGTGTTTCGGTGAAGACGGTGGGACGGGCGATGGAGACCGGGTCGTACGGGCAGACGGTCAAGGTGAGAAACGACGCCACCCAGGACATTTACGAGGTGACGATGACTGGCCCGCAGGAAGGAACGATGGGACCGCTGCCGCCGGCCGGCGCAGTTGCCGAGTCACGATAGATGGGGAGGGCGAGGCTCCCGCCGAGCCGAAGAGTTTCTCGACGAGAATCCCCGGCTCGGCGGGAGCCTCGCCCCCGCTTCCGGCGCTTTTGGAGATGTTCATGACGTATCGCAGGATCGTGGCGTTTGTGACGTCGGGTTTGTGTTCTTCGCTGGCGATGGGGCAGGCCGCCCCGCGGCCGCAGGCACAGACGCGCGAAGCCAGCCGGCAGAATCTGGCGCCGATCGCGTCGAACAACAATATGGCAGTCCAGGCATCGGCGCTGTTGCAGCAGACCAACGGTTCTCTGCTTCAGGCGCAACTTGCGGCCCAGGCCAACCCGGCACAAGTGCAGGCGGCGCAGGTGAGCTACACCGCCGTCCCCGATCCCGAACCCAAGCTGCTCAAGAAGCACGACCTGGTCACCATCATCGTCAATGAGGAGAGCGAGATCACCTCCAAGGGAACCAACAACGTCACCCGCGATTCCGAGCTGGACGCGAAGGTGAACAACTGGGTGAAGTTCATGCCCAGCACTTTGACGCTCAAGGGCCTTCAGAGCACCACGCCGGCGGAAATCAACCTGACGGGAACGCGGTCGTTCCAGGGCCAGGGCGACGTCGAGCGGACCGACTCGTTTACGGCACGGATCACCGCCGAGGTCGTCGACGTGAAGCCCAACGGCACGGTCGTGCTCCAGGCGCGCAAGCGGATCAAGACGGACGAGGAGGAGCAGCAATTCATCCTCACCGGCACTTGCCGGGCCGAGGACATCACCGTCGCCAACTCGGTGCTCAGCTCGCAGATGTTCGATCTGGAGCTTCAGAAGAACCACAAAGGCGACGTTCGAAACGCCACCAAACGCGGGATCATCGGCAAATTATTGGACGTGATCAATCCGTTCTGACGATGTGATGAGAGTCATTAGTCGCTTGCCAGTGGTCATTTGTGCGTGATCTTCGACGACAAGTGACAGATGACCCGTGACAAGTGACCTCAGGTCCACCGTGATGCCCAAGACCCATGCGCTGGTCGTTATGTTGTCTGTCCTGGCGATGTCGCCGGTGTGCTGGGCGGTGAAGATCGCCGACATCACGCGGATCAGCGGCGGGCAGACCAACGTGCTGACCGGGCTGGGCCTCGTGTACGGCCTTAAAGGGACCGGAGACGGCGGGGATTATCTCCCGGCGATCCGCCCGCTGGCCGCCATGTTCGCCAAGTTCAGCGACAACGCCACGGTCGAGGAATTGAACAAGGTGCAGAACGTCGCAGTGGTCAGCCTGACGGCAACGATCCCCCGCAACGGGGTGCGGCAGGGCGACAAGCTCGATGTCTACATCACCAGCATCGGCGCCGCCACCAGCCTGCACGGCGGGCGACTGTTCAACTGCCCGATGCAAGGGCCCCAGCCGGTGAAAGGGCCTTTCCCGCTATTTGCCATGAGCGAGGGCCCTGTCACCATCGAGGACCCCAGCACACCGACGGTCGGCGTTGTGAAGGGCGGCTGCGTGATGGAAATCAGCATCGAGCCCAAGTTCGTCAATAACGGGCGCTTCAAGCTGATTCTCGAAGATCCCGCCGCCAGTTGGACAACCGCCAACGTGATCGCGCGGACGATTAACGGCGCCGAGAGCGAGAACGGCGAGACGATCGCCTACGCGGTGGATCCCAAGGAAGTGGACGTGAACATTCCGCCCGCCGAGCGCGAGCGGCCCGATGGTTTCATCAGCCGCGTGCAGCAGCTTGCCGTCCCCATGATCCCGGCCGAGGCGCGGGTGCAGATCAACGAGCGGACCGGGACACTGATTGTGACCGGCGACGTGGAGATCAGCCCGGTGGTGATCAGCCATAAAGGTTTGACGATCAGCACTGTGCTGCCGCCGCCCATTCCGACGCTGCGGAATCCAGTTGTTACAAACCGCGACGTGGTCGCTCTGGACACCGTCACCGCCGGCAACGCCAAGCTTCAGGACCTGGTCAACGCGCTGGAGGAATTGAAGGTGCCGGTCGATGACCGGATCACGATCGTCAAGGAGCTTTACAAGAGCGGCAAACTGCACGCGAAATTGGTTGTGGAATGAGCTACCCGTAGCACGGGCTTCCAGCCGACATGCGGATGAAAAGAAATCAGCCACACTAATCGCTTGCACCAGCGCGCTGCCCGGCACGGGCTGGAAGCCCGTGCGACAAAAAACGGAATTCCGCGTCGGAGACGCACATGACACACGCCAGCAACACGCTTCACCCGTCCAACGGCAACAACTCGCCGCTGAATGCCGTTCCCGACCCCACGCAGCACCAGAAGCTGGTGAAGCAGACGCAGAAATGGGTCGCGCAGACGTTTTATGGCACCCTGCTCAAGCAGCTCCGACAAAGCCCGTTTCAATCGAAGCTGTTCGAGGGCGGTCGCGGGGGAGAGGCCTTCGGGGCGATGTACGACCAGCAGCTTGCCGACCGTATGTCGCGTGGGGCCGGCCAGAAACTGGTGAACTCGATCGTCAAGCGCATTGAGGCGAAGCACGCCTACGACAAGTCCTCGCGCAAGGGGAAAACCAACCAGGCCCATACACTTCGTCCGGCGCCAACCCCCAGGAGCGGCCATGTCCCGGCAAATCTCCGAGCTTGAGGACATCCTGAAGCAGATGATCCAGGAGCATTTGCGCCTGCTGTCCCACATGCATCGGCACGGCACAGCGATGCAGGCATTCGATCTGCGGACGATGGACGACTCTGGCCGCGAGCAGGAGGCGTCGCGGATGCGAATTGCCCTGCTCGAGCAGCGGCGCCGGACGATCGTTCAGCAAATCAGTCGGTCGCTGGATCTTCAGGGCGAGCCGACGCTGCGGAAATTGGCGGTCCTTGTCCCTTCGCAATCGGAATCGCTTCTGAGGCTCCGCGCCCAGCTCAAGGATGTGTTCGAGCAAGTCGCGGTCCGCAACAAGATCAGCGGCAAGGTTGCCGCAGCGGTTCTCGGGCACCTGAACACGGTCGTCCGCCTGCTCGCCGGCGCCGTCGAGCGCGCCGGTTTGTACACGAAACACGGCGTCCCCCGCGTTTCCAGCCGGATCGGCGCCATCGAGGCGATCGCCTGAAAGGAGATGTGGTTTGGATCTGAGATTTGAGATTGAAATCTGAATTGCTTGATTTGAAATCGCAAATCGCAAATCGCAAATCGCAAATCGCTCGATGTCTCTCCTGGGAGCCCTCAATACCGGCGCCACTGGCCTGGCCGTCAGCCAGGCGGCGATCCAGACCACCGGCAACAACATTTCCAATGCCGGTAACGCCGACTACGCGCGCGAGACCGTCCAGACCAGCCCCGCCCTCGACCAGCAGATCCAGCAGGGGATCTTCGTCGGCACCGGCGTCGATCTCACCAGCGTCCAGCGGCAGATCGACGATGCTCTCAACGCCCGCCTTCGCAGCAGCGTCAGCGACAGCCAGTCCGCCTCAACCGCCCAGCAATGGCTCGGGCAGGTCCAATCGGTCTTCGACGCGCTGGGCACCGACGATCTCCAGACGTCGATGAACAACTTCTTCAACAGTTGGTCGACGCTGGCGAACAACCCTCAGGATACCGGCCAGCGGCAGATCGTTCTCCAGAACGGCCAATCGCTGGCGCAGAAGTTCAACAGCCAGGTTCAGCAGCTCGACTCCCTGAGTTCGGAAGTGAACGACGCGGTCTTCTCGCAGGCGCAATCCGCCGACAACCTTGCGTCGCAGGTGGCGAGCCTCAACAGCCAGATCGTCGTCGCCCAGGGTGGAAGCGGGGGTACGGCCAATTCCCTTCAGGACCAGCGCGACGGAGTCCTCAAGCAACTTTCGCAGTTGATGAACATCACGACCGTACAGCAGCCCAGCGGGGCGGTCGATGTGTATGTCGGCTCCGAGCCGCTCGTCTCCGGCTCCAACAGCCAGGGCGTGACCGTCCAGAATCAGAATGTGAACGGAACGATTCAGCAGGTCGTGGCCTTCAAGGCCAACAACGAGCCGATTCCCCTCAACGGCGGCGGGCAACTCGGGGCGCTGGTCGACATGCAGGGCCGCATTTCCGGTGTCGTTACCCAGGAAGACACGCTCGCCCATAACCTGATCTTCGAACTCAACAAGGTCTACTCCAGCGGGCAGGGATTACAAGGGTTTAGCAGCGTGACGGCGACCAACGCCGTCACCAATCCCGCCCAACCGCTCAGCAGCGCGGCCGCCGGCCTCCAATTCACTCCGACCAACGGCAGTTTCGTTCTCCATGTCACGAACACAACGACTGGCCTGGATACCAGCACGCTCGTGCAGGTGAATCTGACGGGTTCCCCCGGCGATACGACGCTGAATTCGCTGGCCGCCAGTCTCAACGCCATCAACGGCGTCAAGGCGACCGTGAACGGCGGCACCTTGACAATTGCCTCCACCAACAGCAACTCGACCCTTAGCTTCAGCCAGGACAGCAGCGGTGTTCTGGCAACCCTGGGGATCAATAACTTTTATACCGGTACCGATGCCACCAACATCGCAGTCAACAGCACGCTGATGTCGCAGCCGCGGATGCTTGCCGCCGCCAAAAACGGGAACGCCGACGACAACCAGACCGCCCTGGCGATCGCCGCGCTGCCGGCGCAGCCGGTGGCGGCGCTGAACGGGACGAGCCTCAACGACACGTACCAGTCGATGATCAACAACGTCGCCACCCAGACCGCCGCCGCCACCACCAATGCCCAGGCGGCACAGGCGGTCCAGAACACACTCCAGTCGCAGCGCGACCAGCTCAGCGGCGTCAGCATCGACGAGGAAACCGTCAACCTCCTCCAGCAGCAGCAGGCTTTCATGGGCGCCTCCAAGCTCATCTCCATCGTCGATACGTTGATGCAGACACTCGTGGGAATGGTGCAATAAGTACGCAATGTCAATTCTCCCCGTCCAATCTCCCCGTGTGACAGCGCTGATGGAAAGCACGTCAGCGCTGAACCAGATCGACTCGACCGAGACGCAACTGGCGCAGACGCAGAACGAGCTTTCGACCGGCAAGCAGATCATCAATCCCAGCGACAATCCGGGATCGGCGGCGATTGTCATGCAGCTCAATCGCACGCTGTCGCAGCAGAACACGTACCTTTCCAATATTCAGTCCGCGCAGAGCCAACTCAGTGAGGTGGACTCGACGCTGGGCAGTCTGGGAACGCTGGTGACGCAGGCGCAAACGATTGCGTCGCAGAACGTAGGTTCCGAGGTGACGGCGGACCAGCGCGCCGCCGCCGCCACCCTCGTCCAGACCATCTACAGCCAGACGCTGAGCCTGGGAAACACTCAATTCGAAGGTTCCTACCTGTTCGGTGGGGATAAATCGAACCAGCAGCCTTTCGTCTCGGTCAACGGGGGCATCCAGTTCGTCGGCTCGACCAACGTCCTGCAAAACTCCGCCGACACCAATGCGCTGCTGCCTTTTCAGGTCGACGGCGCCAGCGTCTTCGGTGCGCTCTCCAGCCGGGTCACCGGGTCGGTCGATCTGACTCCCGCATTGACGCCGGCCACGCGGATCACCGATTTGCGCGGCCCCACCGGTACCGGCGTCCAGCTCGGAACGATTCAGATCGGCAACGGCACGACGACGGCGCAGGTCGATCTCTCCCACGCCGACACGATTCAGGACGTGGTGAACTCGATCAACGACGCCGGCGTCGGCAACATCACCGCCTCGATCAGTGGGAACCACCTGGTTCTGAGTACGACCGGCTCGGACAACATCACGGTGACCGAAGTCGGGGGCGGCACGACCGCCGCCAGCCTGGGCATTCTCCAGACGACCGGCGGCGGGGCCGGCGCAAGCGTCACCGGCGCCAGCATCCAGCCCCAGCTCACTCTCCTGACGCCGCTTTCGGCGCTCAAAGACGGGGCGGGAATCGACACGACCCACGGCTTCACCATCACCAACGGCCAAAGTTCGGCGACCATCAGCCTCAGCGGCATCACCACCGTGCAGGGATTGCTCAACGCGATCAATTCCTCCGCCGCCAACGTCCATGCCCAGATCAACGCGGCGGGCACCGGCATCGACATTCTCAATCCGATCCAGGGGACGCAGATGACGATCGCCGAGAACGGCGGCACCACCGCCGCCGACCTGGGCGTGCGCAGCTTCAGCCCCTCGACGCCGTTCAGTGAGCTGAACAACGGCAAGGGCGTCGGCATCTCGACTTCGGGACCCGATTTTCAGATCACACGCAGCGATGGCACAAGTTTCACGGTTTCGCTGGCCGGCGCGACCACGGTCCAGGATGTGATCAACGACATCAACACGGCATCGGGTGGAGCGGGCGTCACGGCGAGTTTCGCGACGACCGGCAACGGCATTGTCCTGACCGACACGGCCGGCGGGGGCGGGAAACTGACGGTAACCCCGCTCAATTTTTCCACCGCCGCTGCCGACCTCGGAATAAACGTCCCGGCCCGCGGCAACGTGATCACCGGAAACGACGTCGATCCGGTTCAGGCCAGCGGGCTGTTCACCGACCTGGCGAATTTGCGCGACGCGCTGAACAGCAACAACCAGACCGCCATCACCGCCGCCGCCCAGGCGATCCAGGCCGACGGCCAGCAGATCACCGACGTCCGCGGACAGAACGGCGCCAACCTCCAGGAAGTCCAGAGCCGGACCGATTCGATCCAGAACCAGCAGATTTCGCTCAAGGCGATGATCTCGCAGCTTCAGGACGCCGATTATGCGACGACCATCACGCAGTTCCAGACGCTCCAGACGTCGCTTCAGGCGACGCTGATGACGGCGGCGCGGACCATGCAACTTTCGCTGCTGGATTTTCTGGGATGAAGCAACTGGCATGCGTGTTGCAGTGGGAATATGTGGGTTGTGTTGTAACAAGATAAAAGGCATTCAATCGAGCGCCGCGCAGTAATTTCTGCCGGTTCCGGCAGGTTCGGCGCTCAGGACAGTTTGTGTGCGTGCCGCCAAACAGGGCTTGCGGCTTTCAGCCAACGGAGTTCGCATGGAGATTCAGACTTCGCGGTTCGGGACGATCGGCGTCGACGACGACCGCATCCTCACCTTCCCCAACGGGCTGCTTGGGTTTCCAAGCTTCACGCGCTTTGCACTCATCCAGGGCGGCACGGAGAACTACTTTCTGTGGCTCCAGTCGGTGGAGGAACCGAACCTCGCGTTCCTCGTGACCGACCCGGTCCTGTTCTTCAAGGAGTATCAGGTCCCGGTCTGGAAGGAGACGGCGCAGGAGCTACAGCTTGCCGATCCTTCCACCCTCCAGGTCTTTGTCATATGCAACCGGGTCGGTGAATGGCTTACGGGAAACCTCCTGGGGCCCCTGCTGGTCAACGCGCAGAACCACCTGGCCCAGCAGGTTGTGCTCACGGAGAAGAAGTGGACGACGCGGCAGCCGCTGTTGCGAGTGGGGATGACGGAGATGCCGTTGGCCAAGTCCGCATAACGCGGACTTCTCCGCACGGAGGACGCTTATGGGCTATGATGAGGTAGCCCATCGGCGAACCCCCACGACACGGACGTCGCGGGGGCAGACGCGGAGGTCCAGGGCCTGACGGTTGTACGTCGGGCTCCCGCGCTTCCGCCGGCGGGCTTGAACGCTGTCTTTCAGGCCCTTACCCAGGAAGGAGCCAGAGTATGCTGGTGCTGTCGCGTCAGAGGGACGAAACGATCATGATCGGTGACGACATCGAGGTCACCGTGGTGGATATTCGGGGAGACAAGGTCCGTCTGGGCATCAACGCGCCCAAGGAGATCAGCGTGCACCGCAAGGAGGTGTACGATGCCATCCGCCGGGAGAACCGCGCTGCCGCCCAGGTCAAGCCCGAGGACGTCTCGGGTATCGGCAAAGTCGGCCCGCAAAAGGGACCGCAGCCGCAGTCTCAGCCCCAGAAGGAAGAGAAAAAACCATGACGCTTTGCGACTTGCGATTTGCAATCTGCGATTGAAATCCGGGCTCCGAATTTCCAATCGCAAATCGGACTTCGACGAGCTCAGTCGAGTCGCAGTCGCAAATCGCAAATCTCCCGGCCCCACGGATTGGGGCACGACTAAGCAATCACGGAGGATTGTATGTCCCGTATCAACACGAACGTTGCATCCCTCTATGCCCAGCAGGGCCTGGCCCAGTCGCAGCAGTCGTTGAATACGACGCTCCAGCGTCTGTCGACCGGGCTGCGTATCAACAGTGGCGCCGACGACCCGGCGGGCCTGATCGCCAGCCAGCAGCTCAAGGCCGAGATGACGGGCATCTCCCAGGCCGTCAGCAACTCGCAGCGCGCCAACAACGTCATTGCCACCGCAGAGGGCGCGCTCAACGAGGTCTCCTCGTTGCTTCAGAGCGTCAAAGGCCTGGTGGTGCAGGCGGCCAACACCGGCGCCATGAGCGCCGACGAGATCGCCGCCAACCAGCTCCAGCTTGACTCTGCCGTCCAGAGCATCACCCGCATCAGCGAGACCACCACTTTTGCGGGATTGCACCTGATCGATGGCAGTCTCAGCTATCTCACCAGCGGGCTCGACAGCAATGCCATCGGGGCGCTGGATATCTCGCAGGCGAACCTGGGCACCAATACGTCGATGCCCGTGCAGGTCAACGTGCTGACCAGCGCCCAGCAGGCCAACCTGGAATTCACCGCCAGCTCGATCGCCAAGTCCGTAACCCTGGAGGTGACGGGAAACAACGGGACGCAGACGCTGACGTTCACCAGCGGCACCGCGGCCTCGGCCATCGCCTATGCCATCAACACCAACAGCGATTCGACGGGTGTTGTGGCCAAGATGAACAACACCGCCAACGCCGCTTCCGGCATCGCGTTCAGCTCGAGTGGATTCGGCTCCCAGAGCTTCGTTTCGGTGCAGGCGCAGACGGGCACGTTCGCGACGACCGACACCAAGGGCAACTCCCAGACTCGGGTCGTCGGCCGCGACGCTGTTGCCACCGTTAACGGCGCGCTCACGGTCGGCAACGGGCTTGAACTCAAGCTCAATACCAGCAGCCTCGACCTGGACATGACGCTGAGCAACACTTTCGGCGCCGGCAAGACCAGCTTCGCTATCACCGGCGGCGGGGCGCTGTTTCAACTGGGCGCGCAGGTGGCCAGTAACCAGCAGGTGAGCATCGGGATCGCGTCGGTGGCAGCCAACCACCTTGGAAACGCGGACGTGGGATTTCTCAGCGACGTGGTGACGGGAGGGAGCAGTTCCCTGGTGAGCGGCAAGGCTGCCGCCGCCAGCCAGATCATCGACGCCGCCATCAACCAGGTCTCGATTCTCAGCGGCCGGCTGGGTGCGTTCCAGGCAGATACTCTCAATACCAACATCAACTCGCTCAACGTCGCCCTGGAGAACGTCACCAGCGCCAACAGCACGATTGCCGACGCCGACTTTGCCGCCGAGACCGCCAACCTGACCCGCGCCCAGATCCTGGTCCAAGCCGGCACCACCGTCCTGTCCACCGCCAACTCCGCTCCGCAGACGGTGCTGGCGCTGCTGCAAGGACACTAGTCTTCGTGAATGGCTGACGAGCCGTCACATCAAACGATGATCACCTGGAAATCCGCTGGAGTGATTCCCTTGGCGGTGAGGGCGGACTGGAACGTATTGGTGGTGGGGGGCTTGGCGACATGCACCGTTTTGCCGCTCGCCTGGTCGACGATCATAACCGAGGTGATCTGATGGGCAGACATCCCGAAGGGCGTGCCGCCGTTGGCCTGGTTGACCCCACCCAGATTGGCCGTGCCGATGATGTACGCGGCAATCTCGCTGTTGGCGAATGAGGCGCTGGCGCCACGATGCAGGGTGATCGATTTGATCTGCGAGGTATTGCGGAAATCAGCCGAGAGCGTCGGCAGCGGCGCCGAGGGATTTGCGACCAGCCCGGCGTAAATCTGGCTGTCCGTCATCTGGGCGGCGACAATCGAACCGAGGCTGTTGCCGGAATTGATCGTTGTCCCGCTGATCGCCCCGCCGACTACCAGACTGTTCAAGTTCGTGCCGCCGGTGAGCGGCGTCGTCAGATTGATCGTCGAGTTTGACAGCGATCCATGGATGCTGATCGTTTTCATGGACCCGGTCGTGACGTCGGCGCTGAAATCGTGGGCGATGCTGACACTGCCGATCTGAGGCGCCACGATCGTCATCCCTTCGTCAGGCGTGTTCACCCATTGCGACGCGGTCAGCGAGACGATGGGGATGCCGGCATTGAGGTTCTCATCGGAGACGCTGCCGACCTTGACGACGATCGACCCGACGCGGCCCGAACCGATGTTGATGGACCCGCCCGACGCCCCGCCGAGCTGAAGCTCGTGGACCCCGTTGCCGGTGGTGATGTTGCCCGAAACCACAACTCCCGGCGCGAGCAATCCATTGAGGCTGCCGCCCACCAGGATGTCGCCCGAGGCAAGCATGTGCTTGCCTTTGGTGATGATCTGAAGCGTCGAGGCGCCCGTTGAACCGTTGACGGTGATGGACGAGAGCGAGACGCCCGAGCCGCTGACGATCACGCCGCGGCTGTTGGCGGACTGCGACAGGCCGGTGCCGCCGAAATCCACGCTGGCCATTCCGGGGCCGCTCAGCAGGATTTGCGCTTGCGTCCCGTTGGCGTCGGTGAACTGCACCGACTTGGCCGCTCCGGCGCCGACGATGACTGTCAGCGGGTCGGCCGACAGGAGTTTTCTGCCCTCCAGGGATTCAATGGCGACTGGGGAGCCGGTCTGACGGAAGCGGGGGCGGGCGGCGGACATATAGACCTCCATGTCACTTGGCGCGGGGACGCTTCAGTCCGTGAACGTCCCATGAAAATCGCGACCAACGCGCAAAACACTACCGGAATTGTCGGCAGAAGTCCAACGCGGCACCGCCATTGCGGCCCACTTTTTCAGTGCTTGGCGCCAGGACTCAGAATCCGGCACGCTCAACGTCCGAGGTGACACAGGGGACATTGCCCAGCGCGCCGCGTGGCTCATGGCCAATAAGGCTCATGGCTCATGCGCACCCTCAAAAACATGAGCCAAACTGAGCCAAACTGAGCCACTTATCATAAGTTTGCCATCCTCCCGGCGATTCAGGCAATCCCGGCGGTTATCGCCGGCCCGCTCCGGCCTTCCCCAGACCGCCGCATGACGTGCGATCAGACCGCATGAGCCATCCGCTCCGCCGCCGGCTGGGCATTGTGCGCCGCCCCATTTCCGCCCGCCACTGCCGGCTCCCCCAGCGCCTCGGCTACCCGCTCGATCCCCCGGCTTTGCCCAGACCGCCGGGATCGGCAGACGTGACGAGCTTCGACGGACCGGCGCGCCAGGCCGGGCGACTCAGGACGAAGCCCGCGTCCTGCCCGCACCGGCGGGGGCCGCGGGCGCGATCGCCGTCCCGCACTCGGGGCACCGGTCGGTGCTGGCGCGCAGATCGTAGCCGCAATGGACGCAAAACCTCGCGCTGCGCTTCAAGCGCCGCAGACGCCGCTGGTGGTCCAGTCTGAGCCACAGGAGCCAAAGGAACGCCAGCAGCAGCGGATGCCAGTATGCCACGACTATCCCCGCCAGCCTGTAGTCGTCGGGGAAGGCACCAGAGATGCCATAGCGGGGAGGCGCGCCGACCACCACGTGGTGAGCAAACAGCTCGACTCCCGCAAATCGCAGCCGCGGGCCAAAAACGTGGTGATCCTCGAGCCAGCCCTGGGATTGCCACCGGCGCCAAACCAGTTGCCTCATGGGAATCATCGGAATCTGGTGCCGGCTGACTTCCAGAAGCGCGTGACCTCCTTCGCTCCACAACTGAATCTCCGTCCGCCCACATCTGATTGTGATACAGTCATCCACCGACGCCGATCGAATCCACGCGCTCGTCGCGAGGGCGGCAAGCACGACGATGGTCGCGTAACGCAACCGCGGTTCACGCGCATTCAGTTGGGCCTTTGGATTACCGCCGCGTTGCGATTCCAATCTCAGTTCACTCCCATTATGGCGATCATTCATCAGTAGCTCAGCGCCTCGGCCATTCGCTCGAAGCGGTAAGAGAAAGCGGTAAGAGGGTAAGAGGGAAAGCGGTAAGAGGGACACTGCTCGGGACACTCCTTCTTTTCCTTGACATATGCATGGCAATCCACTCATTTGGCTCCTCGCCGGGCGGGCCTTGCGTCGGGAGGATTCGCGGGGTTTAGGTTCATGGCGCTCCATTTTACGCGGCCGCCCGGGGATCGCGAGGGCGCTTTCCGGGCCGAGCTTCGCTGCGGTCGATTCGACCATTTCCCCTCCGAACGGCCGACCGTGCGCCGCTCGGGGGCTTACCGAGACTGGGGGGGTTGCCGGACGTATCGACAGAAGGCGCGCCCGGGCGGGCGACTCAGGGCGAAGCCCGCGTCCCATCCGCACCGGCGGGGGCCGCGGGCGGGATCGCCGTCCCGCACTCGGGGCACCGGCCGGTGCTGGCGCGGAGGTCGTAGCCGCAGCGGACGCAGAGACGGTTCCTCTGCCGGAGCAATCGACGCCGCTTTGGCATGGACAGCAGGCAATATCCGGGCAGGATCATCACGAGTGCCATGGGAAGCCATAGGGGCACTGCGACCTCGTAACGGTGTCCAGCAGGATAAACCATGTAACCGGGGTGGCCATTTATCTGGTACTTCAGCCCGGCGGAGCCAGGAACATGCCAGACGGACATAACCGCACAGCGCCCCACTGCGAATCCCCCGAATACAAGATCTTCGCTATCAGTGAGACACCCCGGTGCGAGCGGGTTGTCACAGTGGTACCAGAACTCCGGCCGCCACCGCAGGTGCTTTGTCGTAACCGCTAGCACGGCTTGGCCATTGCTAAAAGACAAGCATGTCTCAACGCGACATAACAGCGAGAGCCTATCGGTTGCAATCTGGCTGCGCCGCCAGAGCCCGGAGAACAGGCAGAGAGCGCATAGGCTTACCGCGAGCAGTCGCGGCGGGAGCAAACCACCTATTCTTACCCGGGCGTTCACGTCTCTCCGTTCAATCCGGCGTCACCTTATGGAATCGTGAAGAGGGAGAATCGTGAAGAGGGAAATCGTGAAGAGGGACACTGCTTCTTACGGATTACGCCGTACACCGTAACGCCGTACACCGTAACGAGCAGTGTCCTTCTCCCCCTCTCGGCAGTCTCTTTGCCCCCTCGGATTCTTTCAGCATCGAATACTGCTACCAACGGATGAGCAACGAGACGACATCGGCTGAACGCTTGAGATATTCCGGTCTCGCGGTCAAGCACCCGGCTCAAACTTCCGCCGGCAGCGCATACGGCTCCCGGTACTTGCGCGTCAGCAGGGTGTTGGCTTCGGCGTCGGCCTGGAACGTTTCCCTGGCCGGGTCGAAGGTGAGGGTGCGGCCGGTGGCGCAGGCGATGTTGGCAAGGTGCGGCAGGCACGCGCTGAGATGGCCCTGCTCGATCTCGGCGTTCAACTGGCCGGGGTCGCGGCTGCGGACGGCGGCGATCCAGTTCTGGAAGTGCTCCAGGTCCATAAACGGGTTGCCGGCCACCGAGGCGCTGGGGCCGGGCTTGCGGTTCGGGCCCAGGTACGTGAAGTAGCTGCTGTAGTCGGGGAAGATCATGTACCCCCTGGCACCGAAGAAAATCGCGCCGACCACGCTGTGGTGATCGACGAACGGGTGCTCGGTGCCCATGCCGGCCTCGTCATTGGTGTACCAGTCGCGGGTCTCGAAGCTGATCAGGACGTTGCGGTCGGCATACTGGCACGCGAAGACCTGGGAGCCGGGCGAATCTTCGCCTTCGCTGGGGAAGGCCAGGCGGCCGCCCATCGATTGCACTTTGCTCGGATGCGTGTCGATGCCCAGGCCCCAGCGAATGAGATCGAGCTGGTGGACACCCTGGTCGCCGATTTCCCCGTTGCCGAAGTTCTTGACGAACCGCCAGTGATAGATGGCCAGTTCGGTGTAGTCTTCCATGGCCGCGGGGCCGACCCACACGTCCCAGTTCATTCCCCTGGGGACGGGCTTGGGGACACGGGCCATGCCGGAGCGGGTTTTGAAGGCGATGCCGCGGGCCATGTAGACGGTTCCGATAACGCCGGCCTTGAGCTGCTCGACTCCCTCGCGGATTTTGGGGCTGCTGCGGATCTGGGTGCCGTGCTGGACGATGCGCTTGTACTTGCGCGCCGCCTGCACCATCTTGCGGCCCTCGAAGATGTTGTGGGACCCCGGCTTTTCCACGTAGACGTCCTTGCCGGCCTGGCAGGCCCAGATCGTCTGTAGCGCGTGCCAGTGATTGGGCGTGGCAAGCGAGACGGCATCGATCGACTTGTCGTCCAGCAGCTTGCGGTAATCGGTGAAGAGGGCCGGCGTCTTGCCGGTCTGCTCGGACACCTTCTTGGCGCCCTTCTGGAGGCGCGATTCGTCGCAGTCGCACAGGGCGGCGATCTCGACGTTCTGTTTTTCCATTTGCATGAGGGCAGTGCAATGCGATTCGCGGCCCCGCCCGCCGAGCCCGACGACCGCGACTCGGATCCGTTCCGCCGGGCTGGGTGCCGATTGCCCAGTCGATTCCCCCGTGGACGGCAACGCGATCGCCGCCGCGGCGCCGACCAGGGCCGAGGTTTTGAGAAAATCACGACGCGCGTATGTGGACATGATGGGCTCCTGTTGGACGCCAATGAGGCCGATGCAAGGTAACCGCTCGGCGGTCACAAGCGCTACTCGACGCGGTCAAGCTAACACGGCTTAGGAGCTGCAACGATTACCGACCGGGACTTGATCGCGGAGCCGCATTCGGGGCACATGCCGCTCGTGTTACCCGTGAGATTGTACCCGCATCGACGGCATCTGCCCGGCAGCCGGATGGGGAAGAAATACCAACGCCACAGCCACAGGCACGGGAGCAGTGAAAAAAGCACAACGAGGCACCAAACAGGGATCGCCACGCCAAAATAGAAGGCGGCCGCCGGATCGTCGGACGGTGACTTGCCGTACCTGAATCCGAGCGGCAGTTTGTGAATTGTTCCTACCCAATCTGAGCTCCAATGCTTGCCGGGAGTTCCGAATCCGCCCGAAAAACGTGT
>DATHPP010000218.1:0-8608 GCA_035483795.1 Tepidisphaeraceae bacterium
AAGGATTTTTCTTTCGCGGAGTCGATGGCGTGCCGCAGACGCATAACTGACACCCCCGAATCGGACCCCGGCCTTCCTGGCTCCGCCTCTCATTGGTAAACTGCGCCGTCATCAAAAGAAGAAAGGGAACACCGCATGGAACTCTTGATCCCCCTCTGGCTCCCCATCCTCCTCTCCGCGGCCGCCATCTGGGTCATTTCCCTCATTGTCTGGATGGCCCTGCCCCATCACAAGCAGGACTTCATTGGCCTTCCCGACGAGGACGGTTTCATGGACTACCTCCGCAAGCGGGGCATCAAGCCCGGCAACTACGTCTTCCCCGATTTCCGCGACCCCAAGGCGATGAAATCGGAGAAGGTGCAGAAGGCCTTGGAGGAAGGCCCGGTCGGCCACCTCAGCGTCTGGCCGACGCCGTTGACGATGGGCAGCAAAATGTTCGCCACGTTCATCGTCTACCTCGTCGTCAGCATTCTGATCGCCTACCTCACTCGCGTCGCCCTCCCTGGCCCGGCTCCGTTCGCCAAGGTCTTCCAGGTCGCGGCCACCGCCGGCATCCTCGCCTACTGCTTCTCATTCATCCCCAACGCCGTCTGGTTCGGCTCCTACAAGCGCACCATTGTCGCAAACGTTGTCGACGGCATCGTCTATGGCCTCATCACCGGAGCCCTCTTCGCGTGGCTTTGGCCGCACTGAGTGCGGCGGGCGTCGCGGTGCTCACCATTTCGTCCGGGTCCAATCGTCACTGTCGGTTGACTTTCACACCGCGCACGCCCAAACTGGGGCACGCTTGCTGAGGACCGGCAAGGCCGTCTGCATGGACCGCCTGCTCTTCGCCTTGGTCTTTTGTCGTGGACTTGTCCACTCTCGAACCCTGCCCCGACGGCATGTCGCGCGGGCGGGCTGAACAACTCGTGACTTCGTAAGCCCCTTGCCTCCAATGCGCGGCAAAGGCTTTGTGCGATCGACGCGCGGAAGGTAATCCGCGCTTGTCATGCGGTCACGGTGGATCGAGACGTGGGAACTCTGCGCGATCGACGGGCCAACGCGTCCCATGACTTCGACCGATCGAACCGGTAGAGAAACGGATTTTGCAGGCTCGAATTAGCCTCTTAATTCCGGACCCTGGTTCCGATCGTTCTCCGCTTCACCGCATCCAATAGGTCATGGACTGCTTTGGATCGTCGATTCCCTGCGCCCGTCTCCTGCGGGCTTGGGGAAAACGAAGACTCAGCTCAGCAATTCTGATCGGGCCGCCGTGGATAGAAATCCAGTCGACGATAAATCACTGCCGGTTTTCTTCGATCCGTCGCGTGCCCGCTGGCCGCGGATCCGAAATGTCCTGTTGATCGTCGGCGCAATCGTGCTCGTTCTCGGCGGGGCGCTTGGCGTCAGCGTCGTCGTCCCTTCGATCCTCCCGGCCTTGAACCTGCAGCCGGTCGCGACCCTTCGAAACGGACCGCGATTGGCTCCCCGCACCGCATCGTCGGTCGCGAGCCGCGCGCCGCGTGCGGCAATTCCACCAAAGGGCCGGCCGGCTCACAAAGACAGTGCGGCGGTGGCCCCGCCGACAAAAGACGGACGCGTCACTTCTTTGCAGCCGCTGACGGTCGGCTATTTCGTGAATTGGGACGAATCGAGCTACAGCTCTTTGAAGGCCCACCTCGATGCGTTCGATCTCCTCGTGCCGGAGTGGCTCCACATCCACGGCGCGGACGGCCAGGTCACCGAGGACGATCCCGAGTATCAAAAGGACGTTCTCACCTACATCCGTGAAGAGCGCCCGTCGCTACGAATCGTGCCGCTGGTCAACAACTGGCACGGGGAGTCGTTTGATTCCAACAACCTCGAGCGCGTTCTCGCCGACAAGGCCCTGCGTGCTGCGGCGATCGAGCGGTTGCTGAAGTACGTGAAAAACCATGGATTCGCGGGGTTGGCAATCGGCTTCGAGGGATTGAAGGACAGCCAACGGCCATTTCAAGAGTTCCTCAAGGAACTCGGGGCCCGGCTGCATGCGGACAAGCTTGTGCTCTTGATCAGTTTGCAGGCCGAGCAGTCCGATTTTCCCTTCGCACCGATCGCCGAGTTGTGCGACCAGGTGATCGTGATGGCGTTCGACCAACATTGGCAGCAGGGTTCGGCCGGACCGCTGGCGGGCGCCGACTGGTTCGCACAAATCCTGGAGGAGCGTTGCAAGGAGATTCCGCCTGAGAAGTTGCTGTGGGGCATTGGAAACTACGGTTACGACTGGGCGCCGGGCACAGAAACGGCGAGCAAAACTTTCGACGAGGTCATGCTGACGGCCCGAGACAACAAGGCCAACCTCAAGTTCGACAAAGAGTCCTTGAACCCGACTTTCACGTACCAAGACGCCCAGCACCGAACGCACACCGTCTGGTTTCTGGACGCAGTCACCGCCTTCAACCAGCTGGCGCTGGCGAGCGCTTCGCCGCCGCGCGGCTTCGCCATCTGGAGACTGGGGAGCGAAGATCCGTCGGTTTGGAATCTACTCGGAAAGAAGGATCGGCTGGCGGCCGTCGCGGCCTCCACGCTTGCCAAGATGGCCTTTGAATATCGCGCGAATTTCATGGGCGAAGGCGAGATCTACAAAGTCGCCGCTGCACATCGGGACGGCACGCGGGACGTGTCCTACGATTCAAATCGCGAGTTGATCACGGAGGAACGCTACAAGGAGCTTCCCTTACCGTGCATGGTCCAACGATTCGGAACCAATCAGCGGAAAATGGCCCTGACCTTCGACGACGGCCCCGATCCGCGATATACGCCGTTGATCCTCGATATTCTGCGTCGCAAGCACGTCCCTGCCACCTTCTTCATCGTGGGAAGCAACGGGGAGCGATACCCCGAGCTGGTCGCCCGCGAGGTGGAAGACAACCACGAAGTCGGCAACCACACCTATACGCACCCGCGAGTTTCCGCCGTCTCGGAGGCACAACTGCGCCTTGAAGTGTCCGCGACCGAGCGCTTGCTCCAGGCCGCCACCGATCGCCAGGCGGTGCTGTTCCGAGCGCCTTTTGGCTCGGACCTCGACCCCGCGATGCTCGACGACATGAGGCCGCTCGAGGTTGTCACTGAGATGGGCTACATCTCGGTCGGCTGGAACATCGATCCCTCCGATTTTGACAAACCCGATGCCGACGAGATCGTGCGCCGAGTGGTGGATTCGGCCCGGAAAAACGAGGGACACATCGTCCTCTTGCACGATGCCGGCGGGGATCGCAGTCAAACGGTCAAGGCGCTGCCGATTCTCATCGATCGGCTCCGCGAGCTGGGGTACGAGCTGGTGACCGTGTCGAACTTGATGGACCGGTCACGCGATGAGGTGATGCCCCTCCTGGCGGGCGAAAAGAAGGTGCAGGCCGTGATCAACCGACAGGCGTTTCGCCTGATGAACGTAGCTGGGAAGGTCCTTTCCCTGCTGTTCATTGCTGCCACCGTGCTGGGCATCGGGCGGCTGGCCTTCATCGCGGCGCTCGCCGTGGTCGACAACCGCAAGAACGGAAAGAAGCCGATCGTTCCGGGGTTTCTGCCGGACGTGGCGGTGATTGTTCCGGCCTACAACGAAGAGAAAGTGATCGTTCAAACTGTTTTCTCGCTGTTGGCTTCCACGTACCGGGGGAAGTTGGAGATCCTGGTCGTGGACGACGGCTCGCGCGACAAAACGTATGAGTGCGCGCGGCGCGCCTTCGAGGACGAGCCGCGAATCCGCATCTTCCAGACGCCCAATCGGGGAAAACCTGCGGCACTGAATTTTGGTCTGCGGCACACCTCCGCGCCGATCGTCGTGACGCTGGATGCCGACACGATCTTTCGCACCGACACCATCGGGAAGCTCGTGCGGCATTTCGCCGACGGACACATCGGCGCTGTCGCGGGCAACGCCAAGGTCGGCAACCGCGTCAACCTGCTCACCAAATGGCAAGCTCTGGAGTACGTCACCAGCCAGAACCTCGATCGGCGGGCCTTTAACCTGCTCAACTGCATCACGGTGGTCCCCGGCGCCGTCGGTGCATGGAAAAGAGACCTCGTCGAGGAATTGGGTGGCTTCAACCCCACGACGCTGGCCGAGGATGCCGACCTGACAATCGCCATCGGCAAGGCAGGCTACAAGGTCGTCTATGACGAAGAGGCCATCGGCCTGACGGAGGCGCCCGACACCATCCGCAGCCTGGTCCGGCAGCGTTATCGCTGGATGTTTGGGACGGCGCAAGCGGCTTGGAGGCACCGCGACTGCCTGCTCCGGCCCAAGCACCGGGCGCTGGGGCTTGTCGGGCTGCCCAACATCGTGCTGTTTCAGGTGCTGTTCCCGTTTGTTTCGCCCATCCTCGACGCCACGCTGCTGTTCTCGTTAGGCACGACCTTGCTGCATGCCTGGCAGAATCCAGGCTCCGACGTCGCCGAGTCTCTGACCGAGATCTCGCTTTACTACTTGCTTTTCACCGCGATCGATTTCGGCACATCCGTATTGGCTTTCCGCATGGAGCCGGCGGAGGACAAACGGCTCCTCGGGTGGCTCATTCCTCAGCGGTTCGTGTACCGGCAGTTGATGTACTACGTCGCGATCAAGTCGGTGCTCGCCGCGCTGCGAGGCTTCGAGGTCGGCTGGGGCAAGCTCGAGCGCAAGGCCACGGTCAGCCCGATGCCCGAAATGTCCGCGATCAGCATCGCATCCGTCGCGGTCGAGGAGCGGGAGCCAGTGCTCTCGCGCCCCGCGCGTTCCCGCCCCGACCGCGTCAAATGGACGATCGATCCCGTCGTTCAGGTGGAGCACCACAATGACAAGCCCACCGTTTCCATGTAACCGGGGGCAGGGCCGCATGTTCGATCGCATTCCTAGCGCTTCGTCGAGAGGACGAGTCATGACCAACAGGCGAACGGGTTTTACGATGATCGAGCTCTTAGTGGCCGTCGCGATCATTGCGGTCTTGATCGCCTTGTTGCTACCGGCTGTGCAGGCGGCGCGGGAAGCAGCCCGCCGTTTGCAATGCCGCAACAATCTCAAGCAGGTGGCGCTGGCGGCACACAACTACCACGATATCCACCAGCGATTCCCCATGTTGCTCAGCGTCGTGTATCAGAACGGATTCCCCTGCGGCCCCGATAAGGGAATTCCGGGCACGTACTTCGATTTCAACATGCACACGTGGGGCTCGGCGCTGTTGCCGTTTCTGGAAGCGGGTTCGGTCTCCAACCGCATCGATCAGAACGCGCCCCTGTTTTCTCCGTGGGACGCCCCTTGCGGCGACGACTACGAGGCGGAGAATTCCGGCTGCCTCGAGACCGATCCCTGTGCCGCGAAGCGTCCGTTGGCCGCGGTCGTTCCCACTTGGGTCTGCCCGTCAGCACCGCGAACGGTCAACCCATTTACCGAACAAACGCAGGACTGGTCGGACGAATGGGAACCCTGCTCCTTCATTTTCACGCGACTCAGCGGCGCGAGCGACTACTTCCCGATCTGCGGGTTCGGGGAAAACCTCGCCGGCTATTACAACTATGTGACGACCGGCGATCCCTGCAAGTGCGCGTCGCGATCCACCGATGGGGTGATGGAGGACTCAACAGGCAGCCATTCGATCGCCGAGATCACCGATGGAGCCTCGATGACGATCTTCTGCACTGAAAATGCCGGCCGGCCCGATCTCTGGGTCCTGGGGAGGAAAGTCCCCCTGAGCTGCGGGACCCTCAATTGGCGCGAGTACACCGTCACCAACACGGGCGGCTGCTGGGGCTGCTTCGGAAACGCGGCCCTCAACAACTTCGAGGGATCGACCTTCACCGGGGCCGAAACGACGAGCAAGACCGAGCCGGTCTGCTTCTTCAACTGCACCAATCTGGGGGGCGGCACGAATCTGGTCTACAGCTTCCATCCCGGAGCCGGCGGCGTCGCCATGTGCGACGGCTCGGCCCACATGCTCAACGACAAAATCGACATCCGCGCGATGCTGGGCATGGTGACATTCAACGGCCACGAGCCAATCACCGACGCCGCCATCGGCAAGTAAGGCGTGCCGCGAACGGGCCTCGGGAATCGTTTCTGCATCAGCGTATCTCGCTCGAAGCCCCACATGCCGGACCGCCTGCATGCGGACTTCGTCGCCCTTGTCGCGGCGGCACGCCCCCGAGACGCCATCGCGATCTCGGGGGGCCGGCATATCAATCGCGAAGCGGGCGGCCTTCGATGATCTCGTAAAACTGGCGAACCTCGACCGGCGCCCGACAGGCGACTACGGCCTTGCGCCCCCACGCCAGCGCCTCGTCCAGGTTGGCGGCGTCCAGTATCCAAAAACCGCCAATGTGCTCCTTGGTCTCCAGGTACGGCCCGTCGGTGATGAGCACCGCACCATTCGACTGCGCCCGCAGCGACTTCGCCCTGCCTGCCGGGTGCAGGCCGCCGGCGAAAAACCTGGCACCAGCAGCGATCATCTCTTCGTTGAGCACGTCGATATCGCGGCCCATCGCTTCGTCCTCTGCGACGAACGGGTCGTAGTCGTCGGGGTGGTGAATCGCAACCAAAAACTGAGTCATGATCTCTCCTCTAAAGTTCTTCGGGCGGGCCGATTGCCCTGCCTTCACCATCTAGTCGAATGGCCGAAGCGGAATTCGACAATCTTCCCAAGAAAATTTCCGGCAGAGTTTGCCTTCACCAACCCGAAGCGTGAGCGAGGGCTCCTATTTCCGGCGGGGAGTGATTTACCAACGAAGCATGAGCGAGGGCTCTTGGCTCACTTCGAATTTCCGGACGGTCGGGTGGCTGGGGTCGAAGCGCTTCGCTTCGCCGCCAGTCCTCGCTGCCACAACGAGAGCGGCGGGGTGCCATGCCCCACGGCTCGGCGTGGGCATGTCTGACCGCAGGCTGCATGCTCGCGTGAATGCGCTAAGATGACGCCTGCGACCGCCCGGGAATTCGATGTGGTCGAGGAGCCCTCGCTCACGCTTCGGGTTGGTGGTGTCGCGTGCATTGACCCGATGCGTATCGCGAGGGCCTTGCAGTGGGGGTCGCGTGCCCGCTTCTATTTCACCGCTGCGTTGGTACGCGTCCATTGAGCAATGGGTCGTCCGTCGCGCCGCCACCACGAACCAGCCCGGTCCTGAGGCCAGCCGGCGGGTGAGTCTTCCCACGACTCCTGCCGGCCATACGGAGTGAAGTCGAGCAGCTGCAGAGTGGGCAACATGGCCTCGATCCCGCGCCACTTCGTTTCATACGTTTGAAACACCTGGTCGCCGACCCTCAGGTAGCAGCGAAGGTCGCCACCGTCTCGGGTGCCCATCACGTCTCCGGAGTCGGCGGTCGAGTACCACGGCGGCGTCCAGCCCATGAAGTCTCGGTAGGCGACGATCTCGGTCCACGGGCCACGGCTGAAGACGGCGTACTGCACGTCGCGCTCGGCCAGATAGGCGCAGACGGCGGCGTTCATCGCCGTCTGACTGTGAGTGCAGCCCTCACACTGCTTGGGGTGAGGCGCGCCCTTGTTCCACATGAAGTGATAGACGAGCAGCATCCGCCGACCTGCAAACACATCGTGCAGCGAGACGGGGCCATCCGCACCCACGACCATGACCGGCTCCATCCGCGTCATCGGCAGACGCCGACGAGCGGCAGCCAATTCGTCGCCGGCGTGCGTGTGCGCCTTCTCGCGGACCAGGAGCTCAGCTCGAGCCCGCTCCCACTCATCACGGGAAACGACTTTGGGGGTTGCCGATTCTGCCATGGCGTGCTCCCATGCCTTCGCGCGGCCCACAACAAAGAATTTGTTAGCGCAGCCTACCACAACGTCAGCCATTTGCGATTCTCGGACGACAAGGCGGTGATCGTTAAGGGGCGAAAGGCGGCGTCCCGACCCACCGACCCACCGGCCAACCTCTTTCCACCTCCGCATTCCCCGGGTTTTTCCCGGTGAAACAACGTGTCCCGTCCCAGCGTCAGTCCAAAGCCCCGCGGTCCAAAGTCCAAAGTCAGGATTGCGAGCCGCTGAATTCTCGACTTTGGACCTTGGACCTTGGACCTTGGACTCTTTGAATCGGTCCCGTCCCGTCCCAAATCAATCCCGTCCCGATTGCCGGGCCGGATCGCCACTCAACGGATCGACACTGACCGGTGGGACTCTCGTCGGTGGGACCACCCCCCTTATGTTAAATGTGATGGTACCGTCACGGCGGGACCACTTTTAGCCGGTCCCGGCGGGACAACTTGTCCCGGCGCGCCGGGGATCTTTTTCTCCCTCGATCCTCTCTGTGAAAAAAGGATCCCCACCCCGCCGGGGAAGCTTTTTCGTCTCCGCGGGCGCCGTCCGCGCGCACAAAACCGCTCGCGCCGAGATCCGCTCTCTCCATTCAGCCACAAAACCGAGAGCCGTCCAAGATCAGTTTTCGCGGAACCCGGGATCTGGCGCTGCGGATTGACTGACAGGGACGAAGTGGAGCTTCGAGGAGGTGCGGTCCCAAGCGGAGCCTGAGGGTGTCCGGGAATTCAGAGGGCATCGGTGAGCCAACGAAGTCGTCCGTTGTTGTTTCCGCAGCGGTGGTTGTAGCGCACAAGCAATTGATACACGAAGATGGCGGCAAGGATCTGAGTTTGGTTGTTGACGAGTCC
>DATHPP010000219.1:0-4878 GCA_035483795.1 Tepidisphaeraceae bacterium
AACGGAGGACTCAGCGGACCGATTGAGCCGTCCGGGATCGCTGGATTGAGTGCCCCTGTGCCCGTCATAAACACCGAGACGATGGAACCCCGCGCCGCCGGATTCGAGGACGAGTTCACGGTAGAATCCTGGTTCAGGATAGCTGCTTGTCCGCGCCCGCTTCCGTTCACAGTGAAGATCCCCGGCGCCGCGACTACCACCGGCAGCTTAACCGGCCCCAGCGTCTGCGTGCCGGATTGCACGGTAACAGGGATCGTCAAGCCCGGGCTAACTCCGAACGGAACCACGGCATTGATCTGGCAGTTGGATGCATAGAGGACCGTCGCGGGGAATTGGCCGAAGTTCACTGCTGGCTTCGGTGATCCAAAATTGTAGCCGAATAAAGTAACAATCTCCCCGGGCGCAATCGCGCCTCTTCCCGACGCAAAAGCCGAAGCGTAGCCCGGAGCCATACTCGCCGCGTTTACCACCGAAACCAATGCAGATCCGGCGGGCTGTGAAAAGTCGACCTTCGCGGCAAACGCATCCGAATCGCCCCCGGCGTATTGAGTTTGAAAGGCATGCGGCGTCGAGAAAAACAAAAGTGTGTATGCGGTCCCCGCGGAATAGAGCCCGCCCTTGCCATCCAGCGCGAGATAGGCGCCCGGAATGGGCGACGTCGACACCAGCGTGGAACCAGTCGAGTTGATGACGATGACGGCGGGTTTCGGCGGCGCTGCGCAGGTGGGCTGAGTCTGGGAGGAAGAAGCCTGTGAGACCGCGCTCACATATGCCTGCCCGGTGGCATCCACGGCAATCGGCGTCGGGATCCCGTTCACCAGACCGGTAAATGTCGAGTAATCAAGATGCCCCGAGGCATCGAGTTTCGTAACAAACCCATTGCCGCTTAGACTAGGAATCTGGTTCGGATTGGAGCCGGTGTAGGTGGTCGAGAGCGCACCCGGCG
The DNA here is from genome assembly GCA_035483795.1 of Tepidisphaeraceae bacterium. Lineage (GTDB taxonomy): Bacteria > Planctomycetota > Phycisphaerae > Tepidisphaerales > Tepidisphaeraceae > DASXMX01. The sequence continues at coordinate 947 of DATHPP010000219.1, forward strand.
TGGTCGGAAAGTCGCTCGATTGTGTGCCGCCCGCGACATACACCGCACCGGTTGCATCAACGGCCAGACCAAACGCTCCGTCCACTCCGCTGCCGCCCAGATACGTGGAATAGAGCAGATGGCTGCCGCTGGAATCGAGCTTCGCGACGAAGGCGTCGCCGAAGCGCAGCGGCCCCAGATCGATTTCGCCATGGAAGGTACGCGAGATCGCGCCCGCGGTGGTTGGGAAATTCGGCGAAACGGTTTCACCCGCTACCCATACATTCCCCGTGCCGTCGATGGCGATGGCATGTGCGTCGTCCGGACCCGAGCCGCCCAGGTAGGTGGTCCACGCGGTGCTTCCTGACGATGTGAGCTTGGTGATGAACGCGTTGTTACAAGGCCCGCTCTCGGTCGGATTTCCGCCGGGGCATGTTCCTCCCGCGTACTGTATTTGATACGCGCCAGGCGTTGTTGCGAGCCCCGGACCGGCGGCGCCCGCAACATAAATATTGCCCGCTGCGTCCACTGTCAGCGATTCCACCGAACCACCGATCGTCGTGGTGAAGAGAATGTTTTGGGCGGTGGGATCGAGCTTCACGACGCTAGAAACGAAACCCAGCGGATCGGACTTCTCGGCCGCCAGATACATGTTGCCGCTGGCGTCCAGCGCGAAGGCGGTGGCCCGCGACGCGGCCAGACAAACGGAGAAATCGATAGCCGTGCCGGACGGATTAAATTTAGTCACGAAGGCGCAGCCGTTGCTCGTAGTAGGTGTGCCCAGGCTGGTCGAGGTGACCGGGAAATCCGGCGATGAGGTCGTACCCGCAACGTAAGCGGCGCCGGTGGAATCCACCGCAATCCCGGCTGCGGTGTCGGTGTAGGTGCCGCCTAGATAAGTAATGTAATCAATGAGCGGCGCCGCTGCCTGAGCCACCCGCAGCGCGATGCCGCAAAGCAGCGCCATTCGCAGCCACATGAGTCAATTTTACTGCCGTCCAGTCCGGCCTCACAGCTTCAGCAACTTCACCAGGTTCCCGCCCAGCACCGCTTCCTTTTGCGCGTCGGGAATCTCGGCCTTGAGGATCGCGTCGATAGTGTCCGGCCAAACTAGCGGGATGTCCGTCCCGTACACCACTTGGGTCGGCCCCATTTCCGCCACCAGGTGCCGGACTCCCTCCGGCGAGAAGACCATCGAATCGGCCAGGATCTGGTCGTGCAGATACTCGCGCGGATGTTTCTTGTTCACGCACTTGGCATTCTGGCGCACGTCGCAAGCCACGTCTGTGCGTCCAAAGTAGGATGGCAGATAGCCGCCCCCGTGCGCGGCGCAGATTTTGAGGCCGGGGAAACGGTCCAACGTCCCATCGAAGATCAGGTGCGACAGGAAGAGGCCCGTCTCCAGTGGATTTCCGATGACGTTGCCAAGATCGCCGGCGCCCGCGAACGCATCCGTCTTGGCCACGTTCTCCGCATTGTTGGGATGCATGAATACGATCACTCCCAGCTCCTGCGCTTTGGCCCAGAACGGATCGTACTTGGGCGTCGACAGCGGCTCGCCTGCCACGTGGCCGCCGATCGCGACGCCGCGCATTCCCAAGTTCCTGACCGCATGCTCGGCCTGCTGCGCCGCCAAATCCGGGAATTGCAGTGCCGGCGAGGTGAACGCCACAAAGCGGTCTGAGTGCGCCTCACACCATTTCGATAGACCCTCGTCGTGCACCTGTACGATCTTCGTCGCCAGGTCGCGATCTGCTGCGTACCACCAGAAGGTATTGATATCCAGCGCCTGCACGTCGATGCCGCGCTTGTCCAGTTCCTGAATGCGGTCCGGTCCGAGCGCCCGCCCTCCGCCTCGCGCGAAACGCTCCAGCGGCGTACCCTTCACGACGTCCGCAACCTGGCTGATGGCGGCGTGCGCGTGCACGTCGACTACTTTCACGCGTTTCCCGCCGACGCGCACTTCCCGCCGGGTCACCGGAGCGCCAGCCTGCGGCGCTGGGGCTCCCCTCAGAAGCTCGCGGCCCGCAAGAAGCGTTCCGGCCGACACGCCCGCCACCGCCTTGATGAATTCTCTGCGATTCCGCATGCTCTGCTCCTTCTTAGCAAGTCTACCCTGAGTTCGCCTGAAAACCTTCATCTGGGATAAGGATGGCCGCGCAGCGTCGTGAAGGCCCGATAGATCTGTTCCGCGAGCACCACCCGCGCCAGCTCGTGCGGCAAAGTCAGCGGCGTAAGCGACAGTAACATCCCGCCGCGCGTCCGCCAATCTTCGGGCAAGCCATCCGCCCCGCCCACCAGAAAAACCAGATCTCGCGCGTCCCGCTCCGCGCCGCCGATCAGTTTCGCGAACCCACCCGACTCCATGCTCTTTCCGGCCGGGTCGAGCAGAATCTTGGCCGCCGAGGGATGTTTATCCCAGGGATCGAATCGCCCGGGCCGTATCTCGCGCATCTCGCATCGCCCGTACCGGCTGGATCGCCGGATGTATTCTTCCGCCATCTGATTCGCGCTCGTGTCGCGCGGTTTGCCGACATAATAAAGATAGATGCGCATCCGGAACCGTAACTCGATCTTATCGATCTCGATGGTGAAGCGGCACAGCCAAAGTTCTTTTTTCGCTAAGCTGAACTAGTGGCCGGCGCCGTTCAGTCCTTCCATCCCCGCGAGTTATTGATCCACACGCCCGACGGGAAAACGCGCGCGCTCATGCTGGACAACGACCGTTACACGCTCGGCCGGTCCAGCGCCAACGAGCTGTGTTATTCCGAAGACGCCGGGCTTTCCCGGCAGCACCTGGTCATCGAAAGAAGCGGCGACACCTGGTTGCTGCGGGACCTGAACAGCAAGAACGGCACCTTCGTCAACGGCGAGAGGATTACGTCGGCGCACACGCTCGGCCCCGACGATCGCATCACGGCTGGACACCTGGCGCTCGAATTCGCCGAGAAAGTTTCAACCGCGCCGGCCAACACCGTCATCTTCATCGAAGGGACGGCCCAGTCGGCGGTAGTCTCCACGACGGCGGCCACCAGCTTGCAAGGTTTGTTGAGCGAGGAGAGAAAAATCGAAGGCGGCCCGCAGATGCGCGCGTTGATCCGCGCCGGGCGCGAGCTGGCCGGCAATATGCCGCTCGCCGATCTCTTCAACCTGATCATGAACCTGTCCATCGACGCGGTAGGCGCGTCGCGCGGCGTTCTCATGACCGTGGAAGGCGACCAACTGGTAGTGCAAGCCGCCCGCGGAGAAGGATTCCGCATCAGCAGCATGGTCCGCGACCGCGTGATTAAAGAGAAGACGTCGCTGCTGGTTCGCGATGCCCGTCTGGACGAAGCTTTCGCCGGACGCCAGAGCATCGTACAGCAGCAGATTCGCAGTATGCTGGCAGTGCCGCTGCAAACCGACGATCGCGTCATCGGGCTGATCTATCTGGACTCGCCGCACTTCGTGCACGAATTCACCAAGGATGACCTGAATCTTCTCACCGTGATGGCCAACGTGGCCGCCATCCGCATCGAGCACACCCGTCTGGCTGAGGTCGAGCAGGCCGAGCGCGTGCTCGCTCGCGATTTGCAGCAGGCAGCGGTGATCCAGCAAGGGCTGCTTCCTACCTGCGCTCCCGTGGTTCCGGGCGTCGATCTGGCTGGATACAACGCCGCATGCCGCACCGTCGGCGGCGATTATTACGACTTCATCAGCTATCCCGACGGCCGCGTCGCCATGCTGGTGGGCGATGTGGCTGGCAAGGGAATGCCGGCGGCGTTGCTCATGTCCAGCCTGCAGGCCCGTGTGCAGGTGCTCTTCGACGACCCCACTAATCTTGCCGCGCTGGTGACCCGGCTCAACCGGATCATTACGACGAATTGTCCCGCGAACCGTTTCATCAGCTTTTTCATCGCCGTTCTTGATCCGAAGACCAATGAGCTTGTGTACGTCAATGCGGGCCACAATCC
>DATHPP010000220.1:0-3155 GCA_035483795.1 Tepidisphaeraceae bacterium
TGGCCTGTTGCTGCCGGTATTGGAAGACTGGTCGCCGGAATATCCGGGTCTTTGTCTCTACTATCCGAGCCGCCGCAATATTCCGGCCCGGCTGCGCGCGTTCATCGACCTGATCCGGCAACAGGCGCGATGATCTCACCCCAGCGGCTTGCGCCCAACTTCGGGCTGCCTAGGGCCGGCGGTTTGGCAGAGCCTCGGAGTCCAGCAGCCGGTTCCCCGTCCCCTGAGCCGGGGGCGAACAGCATCAAACTCGCGTCATTCCCCGAATCCGTCGGGCGCCGGCTGACTTTACTGAGCGGGATCTCGTCGGGCTCTCGAGAAAGCGCGATCAGTGGCCATGAACCGCTCGATCATCCATTTCGATTAGTTCTTCCCGCAGCTCTCGTATAAGCGCGAAGCGCGGATCAGGGTCTCGAATCCGGGAGTCGGTGATTGGGCGGGTCAGAACTTGACGCGAAGCCCGGCCGTCGGGTTGATCGTCTGGACCTGCTGGTAGCCGCTCGCGAGGCCGCCGTACACGTTCGAGAGCATGACGCCCGCATAGAGATCGACGCGCTTGACTGGCCGGTAATCGATCAGGAAGGAAAGGAAGTCTTCTGAGCCTGAGCAGGAGCCGCTGCTGGTGTGAATGCCCGTTCCGGTGCAGAGCGACGTAGAGTAGTCGTTCTGTGAGAGGTAATAAAAGGCGCCGGTCACGTCGAGCTGCGAGTTGATCGCATATTTGGCCCCAAACCAGAAGTAGGGAGCGATCCTGTTGATGGTGTAAGCGTTGTCGATGGTCCATTGGGTCGGAAAGAGGGTCGCTGCCCCGGGGATGGTCGAAGGGATCGTTGCGGGAACGCTCCAGCCACCGATTGTTTTGAAGCCATTCAGATAATCGTCGCTCGGGTTTGCCTGCTTGATCCATCCGTAGCCGCCGTAGAGGGTCGCAGGTCCCCACTTGTACCTGGCGAGCAGCAGAAAGCCGGCGTTATTCGACAGCGTCGCCTTCAGGTCGGTGTTGCTGTAAAACATCGGGACGCCGTCGCTGCAGCCGGTCTGGCCCGCAAAGGGGCCGTTCTTTACGAGGGCGCAGGTCCCAGTGAAGGTGCTTGGGAGGACTGTGTCCTTGGAGTAACTGCCAATGCCGTCCAGCGATAGGACGCCGCCGAAAACGTTGGCGAAGTCGGCGCCGATCTGGCCCTGATACATGCCAGTGGTGGCATTGCCCTGGCTATAGCCGCCCCACTGCACCAAGCCCGCCCCGCGGAAATTCATGAAGTCGAGTCGATACTTGACTGCCGTATTGGCCCGAGCGGCCTCGGTGTCGCCAAAGCCGGCGAAGGACCCCGTAAAACCGAACGGCGAAAACGCATAGGCGGTGCTCATCGGATCGTAGGCGATGAGGCCGTCAAGCGACAGCGTATTCACGCGGCCGACGGTCAGCGTGCCGTAAGTCTTGTTGCTGACGCCGATGAACCCTTGCCCGTTGTCCCATTGCCCGGTGCGGCTCGAATCGCCATTCGCGTTCTGAAGACTCAGCGCCTTGCCATTATTCTGGACCATCGAGCGCTCAGCGTCGGCCAGGTAGCCATAATACGGGTTGAATCCCATTTCCCATGTGCCGATGAGCGACCAGCCATATCCGATCGGCTCCTTCATATTGACGCCGACGACCGACTGGCCGAGGCCGTTCGGCGTCTGCACCCATTTGGCGCCGTTGCTCTGTTTGGTGATAATATTCGCGACGTTGTTGGTATACGCCGCGTTGTAATCCGCGCCGTTGGACTCGTACCCCATGCCCCAGTCGAGGGTCCCAAAAACGGTAAAGCCCGCGTAGCTCAGCGGGCAATCGGCCGGGGTTGAATCGAGCCAGGTCCAAAAGCTCGCAAAGCAGTTGACCGCTGGCGGCGGGACCTCCTTTGTGGTCGGCAGATCGGCGGCGTGGGCCGCTCCGACGGCGGCGATCGCAAGCGCCAGGGCACCGCCGAATCTCTTCATTCCGGAATTCCGGATCGCCTAACCCAGTTCAGTGCTCGTTGACCTTTTCGATCTTCAGACGCAACCCCTAGCGTCGAAGAACTCGCCCTCTTCGAGGGTCGTGTACTGCGTACAGGTGGGTCGGGCGGCAGCATCTGGACGCACCCTATCAGTTCGCGCCTGGCGGCTGCGCTGACCGTTGAGGTCTTCGGCAGGTCATTCTAACCGGCCGTACATGAAACGCTGCTTTTTCGGCGTTTAGACCGGCACCACAACCGGCCCGTTTTGGGGGAACTTCGCGATATCCTCAGGCGACAGGTTGAAGTGGCCCGCGACCAGCGCCGGCGGAGTATGGGTGAGCCAGTCGGACAGTGAGATGTCCTGGTAGGTGTCGGCCTTGAAAATCTCCAGGAACACCAAGTCAGTATCGCCGATGTTCTTGATGTAGTGACCGAAGTTTGCCTTGATGTAGCCAATGTCGCCGGCGTTGAAATTGTTCGTCACCGCTCTCGGCCCGGTGTTGAACACCGTCATCTGCGCTGACCCTTTGACGTAATATTGCCACTCGTCGGCGTTCGGATGCCAGTGCATCTCACGCATGCCGCCGGGGTGGACGGTGACGAGCGCCGCCGCGACGGTGGTGGCAGCCTTGAAATTGTGGCTGTCTGCGATCTGGACCTTGCCGCCTTTGGTCTGCTTGGCCACCGGCCCGCTCGCAAGCGAGTAGGTGAAGGGATTGGGCGGCGGTCCGTTTGGACCCTTGACCGCGTCTTGGTCCGCCGCGAGCGGCCCAGGGAGCGCGCCTTGGAAGATCCAAAGATTATGGGTGAAGATCTTGCTGAATGTTTCAGCGGGCACGCCAAAATTCGCCGCCAAGACTTCCGGCGGCGTATGGGCGATCCAGTCGGTCACCAACAGGGTGTTGAACTCCGTCTGTTTGCCATTGTCGAACGCAAGGATGAACTCGGCCCCGTCCGGCTCGAGTCCCTGCAAGGAGTGCGGATATCCGGCTGGGAAATTCCAAAGATCGCCCTCCTTCACATCGGCGACATAGGCGCGGCCTTGCGGGTCAAAAACGGTGACGCGGCAATTGCCGTAGCTCATGAAGGCCCACTCGGCGGCCTGGTGCCAATGCAATTCGCGCACTCCACCCGCCGCGAGACGCATGTTCACGCCGGAAATGGCCTCGGAAACCT
>DATHPP010000221.1:0-3410 GCA_035483795.1 Tepidisphaeraceae bacterium
GGGGGTGAGGCCGGTGCGGCGGGCGATGTCGCGGGCGAGATCGGGGAGGGGCTCGCCGGCATTCAGGCGGGAGATCAACTGTTTGGCCAAGGGATTGAGCTTGAGGGCGGCGTCAGCGCCGAGGACGGGGGGTTTGGCGTCGGGCGGAACGGGCTGCATTCCCAGCACGCCGATGTATCGGACCACATTGTTTATGGTGAAGACCGGGGTCATGATCAGGGAGACGGTGCCCCACCAGCCGAGCGTGAGGTTGGTGCCGGTATAGCTCCAGAAATACTTGTGGATGCATCGTTTGCAGAGGTTGCCCTTGATGCCCTTGTGATAGCGGACGACCAGGGCGCCGATGTTCTGGTGAAATTCGACGTAGCGGGTGGGCGCCTCGACGCCGCAGACCTGGCAGATGATTCCGGTTTTGGGCACGCTCGCCCCCTTGTTTGAAGTGGGAACCTGCCCGGCGGTGCCGACGACGGACCGCGCCGCGGGCGGAGGATAGGATACCATATGGGGGGCGGGGAGGAAATGTTCGGATTGCCGAATGCCGAATGCCGAATGCCGAATGCTGAGTGCTGAGTGCTGAGTGCTGAGTGCAAGGTGCGGAATGGCGAATTCGGTTGGTGGAGAACAGGATTTTCGGAAGGGGCGGTGCTAGAGTCTGGGGGGCGGGATCGCGCTAATTGATCTTCAACTTTGCGAATCAGGGTGAGGGAGGCCCGAGAAGGAAGGTGCCGTCATGGCGGAAGATTTGGTCGAACAGGATCGGCGGCTGGTGGAGGAGGCGGACAAGCTGATCCCCAAGACGCAGTCGGCGATCGAGCGGGCGCAGCAGACGATTGAGAAGAACCAGGAGGTGCTGGAGAAGCTGCGGGCACAGCGCGAAGGCGCGGAGGACGCGAAGGGGAATTCGGAACTCGAATGGACGTGAAAGGTGGGCATTAGGGCGGTTTTGGCGGTCACGCCGCGTGCACGACGCCAGTCATGGCTGCCGGCGGGGGCACGGGCTCGCCGTGCCGGCGAAGCGATTCGATGTGCAGCGTGACGGCTTCTGTGATCAACTGTCGCGCTTCTTCGGAGGTGTCGCCGGAGGCGACGCATCCCGGCAAATCAGGAACGTAAGCGGAGTAGCTTCCGTCGGGGGCTTTCTCGATGACGATGACGTAGTCCATGTTTTACTGCCGGCGCAATGCGATTTGCAGAACGCAGAAAACGAGCGCGCCAAGCAAGATCAGAAACAGCAGAGGCACGAGCGACATGACCGGTGCTTCTGGCTTGCCCCCTGGACGGAGTCGCACTCTGCGCGTCAGCGTTCGCGGCGCCGGCTCTGCCCTTGCGTACTCAAGTATTGACTTCATTGTGGCTGCGTTACTACCCATTTCTTTTGTCAAGCGGCGCGGGAGGTGCCGGGATTCGTTCGGGGAGACCATGGACAAGCGCTTCCACCGACAGATCCAAGTCCAGCTCTTCCCAATGAAACGCCCGGCCATCGCCGATCAATTCCCAGGATTGGCGCTGGGATGGACGGGCTTTGAGCAGGCTCGGATACAGTCGCAACGGGATCGAAACTTCGCGGCCATCGTCGAGCGCCATGACCATTCTGTCGCGCGAGAAGCGCAGGCCGGTCGCGCGCTGCTGCGACAACTTCGCTCTAGCCCTGCTGCTGACGTCGCCAATGGGCATGCCGGTTTGGGTGCACGACCGTTGTTGCGCGGTGCTGGCGGGGTAAACTGAGGGCGGCGAGTGTTTCAGTCCGCCCGTGCACCAGCGATCATGGAGGATCGACCATGTCTCGGATTAACCGCGAGGAGCTTTGCAAGCGGCGTCGGGCGTTTCAGGAAGAAGCCGGCCGGGCCTTCGATCAGATGCTCGGCAGCGATGGCCGCAACGGCCTGGTCACGTTTGCCCAGCGCGAAGACCGGGCCTGCGAGTTGGGCGATAGTCTGACCCGCCGGCTGCTCGAAGAGCATTTGGGGGCCGACGAAGCGGCCGACCAAGCGGCCTGTCCGATCTGCGGCGGGCCGCTTTGCGATGGGCCGGACCCGGTGGAGAGGGAGAACCGGGAGGTTTTGACGCGAAGAGGGAAGGTGCAATACGAGCGAGCGGCCCGCCGTTGCAGTCGCTGCCGGCGGATTTTTTTCCCTCGCCGATGAGCGTTTGAAGCTGTCGAGCGAAGGGTACAGCCCCGGCCTGCTGAAGAAGATCGAATATGCCGGCGGCAACGGCCGCTCGTTCCAGACCGCGGCCCAATCGCTGGAGCGGCTGGCCGAGTTCTCGATCAGCGCCAAACACGTCGAACGTCTGACCGAGCGGCTGGGCAAGGAGCGGGCCGGGCTGCGGGACAAGGCAGTGGCGCCGATGAAGTCACGGACGCTGCGGTCGGCGTACAAACAGCCGCCGGCGGTGGCGGTGATCTCGGTGGATGCGGGCAAGGCGCAGTTCCGCCAGGAGAACAAGGGGCCGGGCGTTCATGAGGCCCACTGGGGCGACACGAAGGTGGCCTGCCTGCAAACCTACAGCAATGTGGGATACGACAAGGACCCCAAGCCCGATCCGCCCGAGGCGTTTCTTGACCCGCACCGGGTGGAGGGACTGTGCCGGGAGATGGAGCGTGTGCGCGGGGCCGGCGGGGACAAACAACCCCAAGAGCAGGAGCCGGCGCCGAAGAAGAAACAAAAGAAACGGAAAAAGCCAAAGAAACGGCATCGCCCCCAACGGCCCCAACGGCTGGTGCGGACCGTGGTGGCGACGACGGCTGCGGTCGAGGCCTTTGGCTGGATGGTCAGTGCCGAGGCGATGCGGCGCAAGATGTACGCTGCCAAGAAGAGGGCGGTCATCGGCGACGGAGGGAACTGGATCGATCCGCTGGAGCAGATGCATTTCCCGGACTGGGTTCAGATCCTGGATTTCCTGCATCTGCTGGTGCACCTGTACGCAGCCGCCCGGCTGGCGTACGCCCGGAATGCCGCTGCGGCCTGGAAAATGTACGAGCGGATGCTGCGGGATGCGTGGGGCGGGCGCGTGCAGCAGGTGATCGACACGCTCAAGTCGCAGTCGGAGCGGATGCGGGCCGATGCGTCCAACGCCAGGGACGCGTGTCACGTGGTGGAGTTGGCGATGCAATACGTGGAGCGGAACCGCCAGAGAATGGACTACCCGCGCTACCGTCGGCTGGGGCTGCCGGTGAGCAGCGCATTGGTCGAGTCGCTGATCAAGCAGATCAATCAACGGGTGAAGGGAACGGAGCAGTTCTGGAACACCGGCGGCTTGGAAGCAGTCTTACAGGTTCGCGCCGCATACTTGAGCGAGGACGACCGAAGCGAGCGTCTTTACGAGCAGCGTCCACGCGGTCCAGCCGTCGGCCGCAATCGCGCGAAAGCGTTCCAGCAGGCCCGGTGATACAGAGACGGTCGTGCACC
>DATHPP010000222.1:0-8361 GCA_035483795.1 Tepidisphaeraceae bacterium
GCGCCGGACAGCAGAACGTACGCATTCGTCGCATTTGGAGGGGATGATTCGGGCGGAGGGTTCGGCGGAGGGCGGGCCATTTATACCATCGCAGAAGATGGCACGAGGATGACGCGGGTCAACACGGCCCCGCCCGCCGATGCAACGGCGACTCCGCGTCGAGGCCGAAGGGGGCGCGGTGGTTTTGGCGGTGGCGGGGACCCGCAGTTCTCGAAAGATGGCCGCTCGCTCTACTTCATGCAGGGCGGCGGGGTTTATTCGGTGGCGGTCTCGGGAGGCGGCGGAGGCGAATCGAGCACGCCTTCGCCGGCGACAGGCTCTGGGCGACGGGGCCGCGGATTCGGCGGAAGAGGAGCGGCGGTCAGCGACTCCCCTGCGGCCGGCGGCGCCACGCCTACACGCGTCAATTTCACGGTCCGCATCGAAGTCGATCGCGCCGCGGAGCGACGACAGGTTTTCGAGGAAGCCTGGCGCGTCATGAAAAACCGCTTCTACGACAAGAACATGCACGGCGCCGACTGGAACGCGGCAAAGGAAACGTACGAAAAGCTGCTTCCCAACATTGATAACACGGAAGAATTGCACAACGTCATCATGGAAATGATCGGCGAACTGAACGCGTCTCACACCGGCATATCGGGGGGCGAGGCGCCAAACGACCTGGCCGATCGCGTTCAAACCCGCTATCCCGGCTTCGACCTGGAGCCGGACGAAGCGGGCGGGTATTATAAGGTCACCAATGTTTATCGCAAAGGCCCCGCCGATCACGAGTACGTCAAGCTCAAAACCGGCAACTATGTGCTTTCGGTCAATGGCCGGGAACTCAAATCCAACGAAAATCTCTGGCGGCTGCTCAACCTGGTGACGGGACGAAAGTTCGAGTTTCGCGTGAACGACAAACCGCAACTTGACGGCGCCTGGACGGTCACGGTCGATCCGATCAGCGGGATGGAGCAGTCGAATCTTCAGTACGAAACCTGGGTTGACGCCCGCCGGGACATGGTCAACAGGCTGTCCGACGGCCAGATCGGATACCTGCACATCAAGGCAATGGACGCGCCGTCGCTGGTTCGATTTCAGCGCGACCTGCTCGACAACCTGGACAAGAAAGCCCTGATCATCGACGAGCGATTCAACGGCGGCGGCGGGATCGATCAGGAGCTGCTGGCCATCCTCAGCCAGCGGAAGAAATATGAATCGATGCGAGGTCGTGATTCCGTGGAGTTGCCGCGACCCTCGCAGGGGTTCTTCGGACCGATGGCGGTGCTCCAGAACGAGCGGTCAGCCAGCGACGCCGAGATGTTCCCCGAGGGGTTCCGCACGCTGGGATTGGGCAAGGTGATCGGCACGCCGACGTACGGCGCGGTGATTGGCACGGGCGCTTTCGGACTGCTGGACGGTTCGACGATTCGCACGCCGGGCACGGGTGTCTTTACTGCGAAAGGGGTCAACTTCGAGAATTATGGCGTACAGCCGGACGTCCTGATCGACAACATTCCCGCCGATTTCCTGGCCGGCCACGACCGGCAGATCGAGAAAGCGGTCGAGGTGCTCAAAGGCGAGGTGGGGGTCGTGGGGCAGGCGCAGTGATGCGAATGACGAAACGCGAATGACGAATCAAATCCGAATGACCAAAGGATCGAGTGACGAAACGAGAGTGTTTCCCGGCAGCAGTTTCGAGTTTCGATCATTTGAATTTCGAATTTGATTCGTCATTCGTCACTCGTCATTCGAGTTTCGTCATTGAGCCCGCCCCTTTGTCGTTCGGCTAATTTTCGCATATCCTCGGCGGTATGCCGCGTCGCGTCGCTGTTTTTCCGGGGCAGTTCGATCCCGTTACCAACGGGCACCTGGATGTGATCCGCCGCGGCGTGGTGTTATTTGACGAGCTGATCGTCGCCGTCGGCAACAATCCCGAGAAGCGGGACCTGTTCAGTCTGGACGAACGCGTCGAGATCATCCGCGAGCTGCTCCGGGATACGGCTGGCGTGCGCACCGAGAAATACACGGGGCTGACGGTCGATTTCGTGCGGGCGGTCAACGCCGCGGTCATCCTGCGGGGCATTCGCGACGTCTCGGACCTTCGCTACGAATTTCAGTTGGCCCTGGCCAACCGTACGGTCGGCGGGGTGGAGACCGTTTTCATCATGACCGGAGAGCAATACGCCCTCACCAGCAGCAGCCTGATTCGGCAGGTCGTTGCCCTTGGCGGAGACCTGGGGCAGATGTCGTCGATCTTGCCCCAGCTGGTGATCGAGCGGCTGCGCGAGAAGCAGAAGGCCATTGCCGCCATGCCCGCTGAGCCCGATGCCCCTCCGGCGTGAGTTTTTCCGAATGACGGACGACGCATTTACCCTTGCAATTCAAGAACTCCGGGCCGGACGCCTTCACGAAGCTCAGTCGCTGCTTCAACAGGCTCTGACGGCGCAACCGGACCGACTGGAGGCGCTGGAGGCACTGGCGAACCTTTGCCATCGGCTCGGTGATATGAGCGGCGCCGAGGAAATGTTTCGGCGGGCCGTGGCAGTTGCGTCGCACATGCCGCACCTGCATGCGAGCCTGGGAGCCGTGCTCGCTGCGCAGGATCGGCTGGACGACGCGGCGGCCGCCCTGCGGCAGGCAGTTTTGATCCGGCCGGATGATCCGCAAATCCTGGTGCATCTTGCGGTCGTGCTGAATAAGCAGGGTCTGCACGATCAGGCAATCGATGCGTACCGCAAGGCCATTGCCCTTCAGCCGCATTTCCCCGAAGCGTACAACAACCTGGGCAACGTTCTGAGGCGTGCCGCAAGGCGCGACGAGGCGGCGGCGGCTTTCCAGCAGGCGCTCGCCCAGAAGCCCGATTTTGCCGAAGCGCAGAACAACCTTGCCGTTCTTCTGCGGGATGCCGGCCGCTTCGAGGAGGCGATGGCGGTGTCTCACGCGGCGATCACGCTCAGGCCGAGCTTCCCCGAGGCCCACTATAATCTCGGCCTCACGCTGACGATGGCGAACCGGCACGCGGACGCGGTCGGTCCGCTTCGACGGGCCGTCGAACTTCATCCGGCGTACCTCGAAGCGCATTTTGCCTTGGCGACGGCGCTCCAGAATCTGCACGAGCTGGACGCGGCGCTCTCGGCTTACCGGCGATGCGTTGAGCTCGATCCGGCGCTGACCAACGCACGGGTGGAAATCGGGTATCTCCAGTTCCAGCAGGGCCGGCTGGAGGAAGCGATGGCGACGCATCGCCAGACGCTCGATCTGCATCCGAATTGCGCCGGCGCCCGGCTGGCCCTGGGAATGGGATCGCTCTTGAAGGGGGATTTTGCCAGCGGTTGGCCGGCCTATGAGGCTCGTCGCCAGATCGAAAGCCTGGGGCCGCGCCATCCCCCGCTGCCACGGTGGACCGGAGACGCTCTTGGCGGCCGCAGGATCCTGCTCCACAGCGAGCAGGGGCTGGGCGACGTGATTCACTTTGTGCGTTACGCCGCCCTGGTGCGCAAACGTGGGGGGCGCGTCATCGTACAGAGCTACAAGCAGCTGCGCCGGCTACTGACGGGTCAACTCGGGATCGAGCGGTTCGTGAGCGATACCGAGCCGCTGCCGGATTGCGAGGTGCAGTGCCCACTTCTGAGCCTGCCGTATGTTCTGGGAACAACGCCGGAGACATTCCCGGCGGACGTGCCGTACCTTTCAGCTGATCCGGAGCGAGTCCAGCAGTGGTACGAGAGGGTCGCAGCGGCGCCACGGGGGCTTCGGGTCGGGCTTGTCTGGGCGGGCGGTGGAAAACACCGCTTTGACCGCGAGCGTTCGCTGTCGCTGGCGCAGCTCGCTCCGCTTGCCCAAGTGAAGCCGGTGCAATTCTTCAGCCTTCAGATTGGCCAGCCCGGCGGGCAGGTCAAGGCGCCGCCGAAAGGAATGGAGATCCACGATCATTCGGATGAACTGCTCGATCTTGTCGATACGGCCGCCCTGATCGCCAACATGGATCTGGTGATCTGCGTCGACACGGCTGTGGCGCATCTGGCGGGCGCCTTGGGAAAGCCGGTTTGGCTCCTCTTGCAATTCCTGCCCGATTGGCGATGGATGCTCGATCGGGCGGACACTTGGTGGTATCCGACGATGCGGCTTTTTCGTCAGCCGGCACATGGGGATTGGGAGAGCGCGATTCAAAACCTCCGGCGGGAACTTGCAAGCCACGTCGCCAAAAGGGGTTAAGGAATCCTGGCGCAGAGCCCCTGCGGACCTTGCCAAATTCCCCGGTTTTGGTCAACTAGGGTGATCCCTGACGACGGAGCGTCGCAATTGGGCAGGAGCAGCACATGGCGAGCCTTAAGTCAGTGGTATTGCGGATGCCAGGGGAGGGCGGCGACTTCAAGTTCTACTTGGCGAAGTTTCAGCATGACGATGCCGATCGTCTCGCGGCAAAGCTGGCCGGGGGGAAGCTCGACCCAGATCAGATGCAGGCATTCGGAGCACCGCTCGATCTGAAGCAGGCGATGCATCGCCTGGATACGCGGGATTTCTACGTGATCGACATTGACCCGCCGGCACGACGGGCATGATGGTCTGGCAATTCAAACGTGACCGGGAGGGCGAGGCTCCTGCCGAGCCGAGGCTTTCGAACGCGGTACCTGCGGCTCGGCGGGAGCCTCGCCCTCCCGGAGAATGTCGCAGATCGTAGATTGAGGCCGGTGTCCGCTTTGACGACTGATTCGGTCCTTCGCCTTGGCACGCGCGGCAGCGTGCTCGCCCAGACCCAGAGCCGGGCTGTGGCGGGAGAACTCGAGAGGTTGCATTCCGGGCTGCAAGTCGAGCTGAAGATCCTCAAAACATCGGGCGACGTCATTCGGGATCGGCCGCTCCACGAGTTCGGTGGCAAGGGGCTGTTCACCAAGGAAATTGAGCAGGCGCTGCTGGCGGGCGAAATTGACCTGGCCGTCCATAGCTTCAAGGACGTGCCGGTCACCATGCCGCTGGTCGAGCAAGCGGACCTGATCATCGCGGCGGCGCCGAAACGCGAAGACCCGCGCGACGCGCTGATCTCCACCCTGGCCTCGACGATCGAGGCATTGCCCTCAGGTGCAAAAGTAGGGACCGGCAGCCTCCGGCGGCGTTGCCAGATCCTGGCCCTGCGACCGGACCTGAAACTAGAGCCGATCAGGGGCAACATCGACACCCGTATCCGCAAGCTCAAGGATGGGCAGTTCGACGCCGTGATCCTGGCCATGGCCGGGTTGCGGCGGGCGACGCTGTTTGATGCCGAGCTGATGTATGCCATCGAGACATCGCAGATGCTGCCGGCATCGGGACAGGGCGCTTTGGCGCTCCAGTGCCGGCGCGATGATGCGCGAACGCGAGCGTTGCTTCGGGCGATGGACGATGCCACGGCTCGAGCGTGCGTGACGGCGGAGCGCGAGCTGGTGCGCCTGCTGGAAGGGGACTGCCAATCGCCGATTGCCGCGCTGGCGGAGGTGGCGGAGGGCAGGATGACCATGCGGGCGGCGGTCGGGAGCCGGGGTGGGGAGCCGCCGGTGGTCTGGGCCCAAGCCGAGGGAAGCGCCGACGATCCCGCTGCCGTCGCGGCAAAGGTCCACCGCGAGCTCATACTGGCGGGCGCCCAGAAGCTGCTGCACGGTCAGAATCCCTGATCGACGCTGCACATGCAAAGTAAGCGTTCGGCCGATGGCATCTCGTCGGCTCATCCGTTGGTAGTAGTATTCGATGCCGAAAGGATCCGGGCGTTTTGGGCCTGGAGCTGGGCGGCATGCTCGGCCATCAACTCACGCTTCCAGACGTCGGGCAGAAAGCGGTCGAGGTGGCTGAGCGGGGTCGCCGGGAGCCAGGCGAGCACGCTGCGGAGATAAAGCTGCACGTCCAGCTCGTGCCGCTGGGCCGAGGCGATCAGCGACCAGAGCACCGCGTGCCCCATGGCCGAGTCGTCGGTCCCCGAGAACAGCCAGTTCTTTCTCCCGACGGCCACGCGGCGCAGGGCGCGTTCGGCGGCGTTGTTGTCGATGCTCAGTCGCCCGTCGGTGACGTAGAGACACAGCGCCGGCCACTGGTTGGCGGCGTAAGTGATCGCCTGGCCGATCGGGCTGCGGGGCAACACTTGGGGGTGTTGGGCATCGAGCCACAATTTGATCTGGTCCAGCACCGGCTGCGCCCGCGATCGCCGCAGGGCTGCACGCTGCGCCGCGGTCATCGCTTCGGTAGCCTTTTCGACAGCGTAGAGCTGCTGGATCATTCCCAGCATCTGCGCCGAGCGGATCGAGTCGCTTTCCTGGGCGTCGAAGAAGTATCGCCGGCAGTGGGCCCAGCAGGCCACCTCGATGACCCCTTTGGCGTAGACCGCGTCGTACCCGGCGTAGGCGTCGGCCTGGAGATACCCCTTCCACTGTCCCAGCCACGCCAAAGGACCCTGGCGGGCGCGGGTGGGCGTGTAGTCGTAGGCGATGTAGGGGTGAAGCAAATCGCCCACGTAGGTCCACAGCCGCCCGGTGCGGCAGTGACCTTCATCCATCACCGGCACGGTGGTGTCGTCGGTGTGGATCACGTCCGACAGACGTACCCGTTGGCAGATCAGATCGTACAGGGGACGGACCAGGTCCGCCGTGGCCTTCATCCATCCGCACAGGGTCGAGCGGCTGACCTCCACCTTCTGGCGGGCGAAGATCTGCTGGATGCGGTACAGGGGCAAATGATCCGCCAGCTTCGAGGTGGCCACGTAAGCCAGGAGCCCCGGCCCGGCCAGCCCGCCTTCGATAGGCTGATGAGGCTTGTCGGCGATGGCGATGTGGGCCTGGCCATCGCACTTGGCGCAGGACCCGCTGTTGCAGTGCTTGCAAGCGTATTTGATGCGGGCGTGCTGGAGGACCACGAAGTTGGCCGGCACGTGTTCCAGTTGCTCGGTGATCTGCTCGGCGATCCTGCGGCGCTGTTCTCCGCAGCATGTGCAGGCCCGCTCACTTTCTTCCAGGTCGTGTTCGATGCGGATGCGAGGCAGATGATCGGGAAGCTTGCGGCGGCCGTGGGGCTTGCGCTCGGCCGGGGCGGGAACACCGACCGGCGCCGCGGGCTGCGTGAGGGCAACCCCGCTCGGCGCGACGGGCTGGATCGGCGGAACCCGCAAGCCGAACAGCAGCAGTTGCCGCGGGTCGAACCGCTCGGCCCGCGGGCCGTAGCTGGCCCGCAGCAGCATCCTCAGGCGGTGCTCGAGCAGGGCGTTGTCTTCCCGCAGGAGGGTCAGGTCCTGCCGCAACGCCTCCAGCGAGCGGTCGCGTTCGGCCAGCGCCGTGGCGTGGTCGGCGCGCTGGCGAGCGATGATCCGCTTGAGGGCCTGGGGGTCGTCGGGAAGCTGGAGGTCCGCATCGTCCATGACGCCGGCAGATTATACCCGCGTTCACGAACTTTGTAAGTCAAATATTGCAAATACAATCATTTTATTCTCCCCCTCCCGCCAGCAGTTCCATCAGCTCTGCGGGCGTGACCGTGATCGACGCCTCACCGGCGGCCGGGAAGCGGAAGGTCCCCCGCTCCAGTCGTTTGGAATACAGCACCAGACCGTTGTTGTCCCAGAACAAGACCTTGACCCGGTTGGCCTGGCGGTTGCGGAAGACGAACAGGTCGCCGCCCATCGGGTCGTGCCCCAGCGCACGGCGCACCACCTCGCAGAGCGTGTCGAAACTCTTGCGGCCGTCGACCGCCGCGGTCGCCACGTAGACCCGTACCTCCACACCACCCGGGCGAGGGCCGATCATCTCTCACGCTCCGGCTTGAGAGACTCGTCCTCCAGCGCCATCACTAACTCCACCAGCCGCCGGACCGGCGTCGAGGCCGGCAGAATCAGTTCCCGGCCCCCGCAAAGCGTCAGACGGATCACTTCGCCCCCAACCCCCGGCTGACGGTCTTGCACCACCCGGACCGCCGCGAATCCCTCCGGCGACGGCGCCGACCGCTGGCGCCTGCACCACGGCGACCGCGCGCCGCCCGCCTCGCTCAGGCACCGCCGCCATCGGTAGAAGCAACTGGCGCTGAGCTGGTGACGATCACAGTAATCTCCCACCCCCAGGCCCGAGGACGGTTGGGCTTCGACCAGCGCCTGCCACTGCTGGGCCGAGCGCCTGACCCGACGCGATGTCACCGGCCCGCCCCCGTCGTTCACTTGCTCCATCCGCTCAGCTTCCCGAACTAACTCGCGCCTGTGCAGACGCCATCGGCGGAGCGCTTACGAACATCCGAAATGGAAATGTCGCACTTGTCCCACCCCCAAAAAGTGCGACAATCCGCGACATTCGCGACATTTGGAGTACCCCGTTTCCACCGCCCGCCGCGTTCTGCGTTCTGCCTACGCCTTCTGCCTGCCGCCGACTGCTTTGCGGA
>DATHPP010000223.1:0-4906 GCA_035483795.1 Tepidisphaeraceae bacterium
CTGTATCAGCTTTCTTTGCTTGCTCCTATTGGGGTCGGCGGGACCGGCCTGGGCGTGCTGCTTCTCCCAGCGCTGCGTGGCGTCGAGGTCGACCAGGGAGAGCGGGATTTCTTCTTCTGCGCCGGCGCGCTCGGCGCTGACATAATGCACGATGTTGCCGACGACGCGGTAGCTCATGACGATCTGATAGTTGCCGTCCTTGAGGAAGAGGCGAGTGCGATGCGGGGTGGTGGCGTCGGGCTGGAGCACGGTAGTGTGCTGCGAGTAGAGCGCTGAGGCCGGGGCAAGGGCCAGCAGGAGCGC
Organism: Tepidisphaeraceae bacterium; assembly: GCA_035483795.1. GTDB lineage: Bacteria > Planctomycetota > Phycisphaerae > Tepidisphaerales > Tepidisphaeraceae > DASXMX01. Next base: position 304 of record DATHPP010000223.1, read on the forward strand.
CGCGGTGAGGATCTTCGGGATGTGGGGTCGGCAGCTCATGGCGGATCGACGGCGATGATCAGATGATCAACAGTTTAGACGTTTGGATTCGAAGTCGGAAAGAGCGCGGCGCATTTGACCGATTGCAGATAACCTCATCACAATCGGTGGAGCGGTTGCGTGTACCGTCGTTGCCAGCTAGCTGGCGCACGCGGACCCGGTTGACGTAAATTCTGCAGGCCGATCCGGGGGTGGGTGCTATGAGGGCTTCTTTGAAGCCTCTGGCTGGCTGTATCAGCTTTCTTTGCTTGCTCCTATTGGGGTCGTGCGGGGGAGGTTCCATGCCTGCGGCGGCGGGCGACTTTACCCTGACTGCCACCCCGGCCAGCCTTTCGCTGGTGCCGGGCGGAGCGGGTCAGCAGATCAGCGTCAATGCTGTTCCATCCAATGGCTTTATGGGAATGGTGAATGTCTCGATCGCGGTGCCCGCCGGGGTCACCGCACAGCCGGCAACGCTGAGTTTGATTCCGGGGACAGCGCAGACGGTGACGATTACCGCCGCCGCGAACGCCGCGGCCGGAAGCGTCATGGTCACCTACACCGGAACCTCAGGTGCGCTGAGCCATTCTGCGACTGTCGCGGCGACCATCGCTGCGCCGGCAGCGGACTTTACACTGGCTGTGTCGCAGGCATCGGCGACTGTGGTTGCGGGTGGGGCGGGAGTTGGCATAAGCGTCGCGGTGGGGGCGGTGAATTCGTTTGCCGGGACGGTGGCGGTTGCGATCACAGGGCTGCCCGCCGGCGTGACCGCGCAGCCCGCAACGCTCAGTTTGACTCCGGGGACAGCGCAGACGGTGACGATAACCGCCGCCACGAACGCCGCGGCCGGAAGTGTCATGGTCACCTTTACCGGAACCTCAGGTGCGCTGAGCCATTCTGCGACTGTCGCGGTGACCATCGCTGCGCCGGCGGCGGACTTTACGGTGACACTGTCGCCGGCTTCGGTGACTCTTGTTGCGGGTGGGACGGGAGCCGGGGTAAGCGTCACGGCGGGGGCGGTCAACTCGTTTGCCGGCACGGTGGCGGTTGCAATCACGGGGCTGTCCGCGGGCGTCACAGCGAACCCAACGACGCTGAGCCTGGCGCCCGGAGTGGCGCAGAGCACAACGCTGACGGCTGGGCTGAGCGCGCCTGCAGCTACTTCGACGGTGACGGTTACGGGAACCTCCGGCAGCACCTCTCATTCCGCGACTCTCGCTCTGACAGTGCAGGCCGTACCGATGACGAATGCGCCGGATGTGACGACGTATCACTACAATGTGGCGCGGGACGGGCTGAATGCGAAGGAGACGATTCTGACGCAGACGAATGTGAACCCGGCCCAGTTCGGCAAGATTGGCTTCGATGCGGTTGATGGGAAGGTGGACGCTCAACCGCTTTATCTTGCCAACGTGGCTATCGGCGGCCAATTGCGTAATGTGCTGTACGTTGCTACCGAACACGACAGTGTCTATGCCTTCGATGCCGACAGCGGCGCTCAGATCTGGAAGACTTCGGTCCTTGGGTCCGGCGAGACAACCAGCGACGACCACGGCTGTTTCCAGATCAGCCCTGAGATAGGGATTACTTCGACGCCGATGATCGATCGCAAGCAGGGGCCGAACGGAACGATCTTCACTGTGGGCATGACCAAGGATGCGAGTGGAAAGTATCATCAGCGGCTGCATGCGCTCGATGTCACCACGGGCGCGGAGATCAGCGGCAGCCCGACAGAGATTACCGCAACGTATCCCGGGACAGGGGACAACACGCAGAACGGCAATGTGGTCTTCGATCCGTCGCAGTATGCGGAGCGTGCGTCGCTGCTCCTGCTGAATGGCAACATCTACATGGGCTGGACGTCGCATTGCGACATAGGACTCTATACCGGCTGGGTGATGGCGTACAGCGAGTCGACGCTGCAGCAGACGCAGTTGCTGAACATGACGCCGAACGGCCAAGAGGGTTCGATCTGGATGAGCGGCGGCGGTATGGCAGCCGACAGTAGCGGATTCGTCTATTTTCTCGACGCCAACGGGACCTTCGACACAACGTTTGACGCGAACGGCTTCCCTACGAAAGGCGACTACGGCAACGCGATGGTGAAGCTGTCGACCAATGGCAAGCTTGCAGTTGCAGACTACTTCGAGACCTTCAACACCGGCGCGGAGTCTGCCGCGGACGTCGATTTAGGATCGGGCGGCCCATTGTTGCTGCCCGACCAGACCGACGCGAGCGGCCACGTCTTTCACCTGATCGTGGGCGGGGGTAAGGCTGAGAATATTTATCTTGCTGATCGCGACAACATGGGGAAATTCAATTTCGCCAACATGCCGGTGGACGATAGCAACCTCTATCAGGAACTCCGGGGAGTGCTGGCGGGGCAGGTCTATTCCACTCCCGCTTATTTCAACGGGGTGCTCTACTATGCGGCGGACGGAGATACGCTCAAGGCCTTCCCGCTGATCAATGCGAAGTTAGCGACGGCTGCAACGAGCCATTCGGCAGTGACGTTTTCGCATCCTGGACCGACACCGTCGATCTCCGCGAATGGGGCGCAGGACGGTATTGTGTGGGCCTTGGAATCCGGCCTTAGCAACCCTGGAGTACTTCACGCCTATGATCCGGCCAATCTGGCGCATGAGTTCTACAACAGCACGCAGGCTGCGAATGGGCGGGATAGTTTTGGGAACGGGAACAAGTTCATCACGCCGATGATCGTCAATGGCAAGGTGTATGTCGGAACGCAGAACGGGGTGGCAGTCTTTGGGTTGTTGGGGCATTGACACTGCGGGATGCGATTTGAAATGAGGCGATTGGCTGCACTTTTATTCAACCCGATCAGAGCAAAGCGAGAGTTGGTGTAGCCGTCATCGGGACACGAGAGTAGATCGGGCCTTCAGCCCTCGAAGTACATGGTTGTTGCTATACCAACCCAGGGCGTTGCCCTGGGCTAATATAGAACGCGCCGTTGGCGCTTAGATTGGCGTCGGTGGGCGCTACAGATGTAGCGCCCACCGCTATTTTGCGGCGAGTTGGATGCACTCCTCGAGGATGTCGAGGGCGATGTCGGCTTCCTGCTGTTTGACGATCAGCGGTGGGCAGAGGCGGATGCTGGTTTCGCCGCAGCCAAGGATGAGCAGGCCGCGCTCGAAGGCGAGATCGACTATTTTGTCGCGCAGGGGGCCGGCGGGGGTGCGGGACCTCTGATCTTTGACGATCTCGATGCCGATCATGAGGCCGCGGCCGCGAACTTCGCCGACGGTGGGATGCTTCGCGACCCAGGGACGGAGGCGCTGCAACATCTTTTCCCCTACGGTGGCGGCGTTCTTCATGCCTTCGCGTTCGATGATGTCCAGAGTGGCGAGCGCAGCGGCGATGCATACGGGGTTGCCACCGAAGGTGCTGGCGTGGGAGCCGGGAACCCAGTTCATGATTTCGGCTCGCGTCATGCAGACGCCCAACGGCATGCCGCTGGCGATGCCTTTGGCAATGCAGACGATGTCGGGCTGGACGCCGGCGTGCTCGATGGCCCACCACTTCCCTGTTCTGCCGGCGCCGGACTGCACCTCGTCGACGATGAGGAGGATGCCGTGGCGGTCACAGATGCGGCGAATCTCCTGGAGGAAGTTGTCGGGGGCGACCACGTAGCCGCCTTCGCCCTGGATCGGCTCGAGGATGATGGCGGCGACCTCTTCGGGCGGGAGAATGGTCTTGAAGAGCTTGTCCTCGATGTAGCGGGCGCAGTCGAGGGCGAAGGCTTCCTGCTCTTCAGGGCCTCCGGTGGTGCCGCGGAAGGTGTAGGGGTAACGAATATGGTGAACGCCGGGGACGAGGGGGGCAAAGCGGCGCTTCTGCTGGGGCTTGGAGCCGGTGAGCGAGAGAGCGCCCATGGTGCGGCCGTGGAAGGCGCCGAAGAAGCTGATGAGGTTCTGACGGCCGGTGTGGTAGCGGGCGATCTTCATGGCGCATTCGACGGCCTCGGCGCCGGAGTTGCCGTAGTAGAACTTGTGCGGGCCGGGCATGGGGGCGATGGCGGAGAGACGCTCGGCAAGCGCGGTCATGTGCTCGTAGTAGAAGTCAGTGCCGGACATGTGAATGAGTTCGGCGGCCTGGTCTTGAATGGCTTTTACTACTTCAGGGTGACAATGCCCGGTGGAGTTGACGGCGATGCCGGCGGCGAAGTCGAGGAACTCGTTGCCGTCGACGTCGGTGACGCGGGTGCCGCGGCCGGATTTGGCCACCATGGGATAGCTGCGGGTGTAACTGGGGGAGACGAGGCGTTCGTCGGTGGCGACGGCCTTTTGGGCAAGCGGGCCGGGGAGAGCGGTCTTGAGCCTGGGGCCGAACTGAGCGTAGTTCTCGGTGCTGGTGTAGCTCTGGTTCGTTTCTTTGTTCTGGTCCTTTTGGTCCTTCGTTTGTTCCTGGGTCAGGATGCTCATAAGGTCTCTCCTTTGGATCAGAGGGCTCAGCGGTACGTTGGGGTGCCGTTCATTGATGACCTGCCCGGATGGGTCCCGGATGGGTGGCGGCCGCCTCGCAGGTAGCGGGGAACGGTCTGCGCTGGGAGCGGAACTTCGCCGGC
>DATHPP010000224.1:0-6867 GCA_035483795.1 Tepidisphaeraceae bacterium
GTCTTGCCGGCGCCGTTGGGTCCCAGAAGGCCGTAGATTTCGCCCGCCCGGCAGGTCAATGAGGCATCCGAGACGGCGGTTACGATCCCGCCATCAGGGTCTTCGTACAACTTCACCAGGTGGGATACTTCGATCAAGCCGCGTTCTCCCGACTTCCGACACAAGCAGTCCGGCTATCGGATCATCGGCAATTTTTCCTCTTCCTCGCATCGGCAATTGTCGGACCTACCGGAAGTATTGCGAAACCTCCTTCTTCATGAAGGCCAGGCCGTGGGTGGCCAGGTACTTTTCGTCCGGAAACATGCTGCGCCAGATGCAGGTGGCCCCGGCGATCTCCGGCAACGCACAGCCGAAGGCTTCGATCATCAGCCATCCGTTGTAGCCAATCTCCGCCAGAGTCTGGAAGGATTCATCCCACTGCACATGACCTTCGCCGGGCGTGGAACGATCGTTTTCGGAAATGTGGACGTGAACGATCCTCTTTCCACCGGCCCGGATCGCCTGCCCGATTTTCTTCTCCTCGATATTGGCATGGAATGTGTCGTAGTGGAGCCTGAGGGACGGGTGATTCACTTCGTCGACGAATCGGGCCGCTGATTCCGTGTCGTTGATGAAGTAATGCTCGAAGCGATTGAGGTATTCCAGGGCCATCATCACGCCCGCCTGCTGCGCGTGGGGCGCGACCTTCTGGAAAACCTCCACCGCCCGCTTCCATTCCTCGTCGGTACGACCGCGCCCGACCAGCATGCCGACCGGCGAGCTGTACGGTCCCATCATCAGCTTCGAGCCGACGGTGCGGTTCTGATCGATCATCCGCTTGAGGAAATCCACGCCCGCCTGGCGAACCGCCGGACTGGCGTCCAGCGGATTGGTTTCCTTCGACACGATCACGCAGGTCGTGCATTCAAGCCCGACCTGCTTGAGCTTCTGCGCGAGCCCTTTGTAGCGCGGCTCGTCGAACCCGAAGCAGGGGATTTCGACACCGTCGAACCCCCACCCCTTGATCTGTTCGAGTAACGGATAATGTTTCTCGCCAATCTCGGCGCCGAAGAGCAGCATGTTGATGCCGTATTTCATGTTCGAGTGGTTCCTTTCGCCCCCCGAGCCCGCTTAAGCATGCCAATTGTCGCGGCCGGATCAAGACCGGCGATTTTTCAACTGGACGGCGCAGGCGAGCAAGGTTTAGCCTGATATGCATGAGCGACCACGTTTACAAGCAAATCGAGTTGACCGGCACATCCACCAAGAGCATCGAGGACGCGATTAATGGCGCGCTGGCTCGCGCCGCCAAAACGGTGCGCGAGCTGAAGTGGTTCCAGGTGATGGAAACTCGCGGCGAGATCGCCGGGAACAAGGTCGGCCACTGGCAGGTCACACTCAAGGTGGGCTTTACCCTGGAAGAGCCGGGCCGCTGATCGCGCGGGCGAGGATGTCGGTCATTGCCAGTCTTTCAAATTGCCTCGCGCCCTCCGCGGCCACGCGCTCGCGCCGGGGATCGTCGGCCAGCAGTTGCAGGCATACGTCCACAAGCTGATCGTAGGTAGCCGAAACGACCATTTGCGCGTACGGGTTGCCCGGGGATTCTTCGCTGACCACGCAGCGCCCGTTGTTGAGCAGGTACGACACTCGAACCTGCTCAAAGATCGCCGACTCGTAAGCGTGAACGTTGAGGACGATTTTCGCTCGTGCAATCAGCTCATCGCGGGCAGCCCCGTATACACCGAATACATGCTGCGCCCGGCAGTGCTTCTGAAGCGTGTCGATGATTCGTCGCCGGCGGTCGCTCATGCTGCCATAGTGCAGCACGTCAATGTCCAGGGCGCGGCGGCCGATCGTCCGCAGCGCCGGATGAAAGCCGATCGGAACGAGTTTGGCCGTGTGGATGCCGCGCGCCTCCAGGTAGGCAATGTTGGCCGGATCGTAATCCCAGATGAGCGGGGCTTGACGCAGGACCTGGAGCCAGTGCGGGTTGAGCCGTTCGTTGGCCTCGGAGAGCTGCTCGAGTTGATAGGGAATCCATCGAACACCAACCGGCGCGGCGGCGGCGTGATAGCCGAGAATCAGGTTCAGCGCCGAAGGGTCGGTCGCGTTCACCTGCACCGTCGACGAATGCCCGAGCACACCCAGCGACGCCGCCAGCAGACGGGCCAGCTCATGAAATACTGCCACCGCGTGTCTGAACCGCGGGTGCTCAACCAGGACAATATTGAAACGCATGGATGAAACCCGAAGCCGCGCCTGCGTGCGGCCCATCCTGCTGGCCGGCCGTCGGGCCGTCAACCAGATCGTCCTGACGGAGCAGTTGATCCACCATCCCCAAGGGAAAGGGGTCTCCAGTGCGCGCCGATTGGATTTGACAACAATTGACCCGCCTTCTCCGTTATAATCTCGCCGGGCTGGATCAGCCCTTTGTGAGCGGAGGAGACACCCATGACGCGGCACCCCCTGGTCCGATTCCCCAAATTTCACCGCGCCCTTTCAAAACGCAATTCCTGCCAGAGGCGGTTTTGGGCTGAAGCGCTGGAAAGCCGGCAGCTTCTGACCGCGGTCGACGTGCTCAGCTATCACAACGACTCCTCCAGCACCGGCGCCAATCTGATGGAAACGGCGCTCACGCCGGCGAATGTCAATACCAGCAGCTTCGGCAAGTTCTTTTCCACGCCGCTGGACGGGCAGGCATACGGGCAACCGCTGTACGACGCCGGTGTCAACATCACCGCCGGAAATCAGCCCGGCGTACACAACGTCGTCTACAGCGCCACGGAACACGACAGCCTCTACGCCATCGACGCCGACACCGGCACCATCCTCTGGCAGGACTCGTTCCTCGTACCCGAGCCGGCGCTTCAGGCGCTTGGCGCGGTCACCGTCACCACCGTCCCCAACAGCGACCTCGGCAGCGCCGACATTCAGCCGGAAATCGGAATCACCAGCACGCCGGCAATCGATCCTGCGACCGGGTTCCTGTTCCTGACCGCAAAAACCAAGCAGATCGTCAACGGCAACTCCGGCGCCCCCCACTACGTCTATACGCTGTATAAAGTGAACATCCAAAGCGGCGCGTATACCGGAACGGTCATTGGCGACACCACCTTCAGCTCCGGCGCCTATACCTACAACAGTGGTCCATATGTTTTGGATCCGGCGGGTCATGGCGCCGGCGTCGTCAATGTTGGCGGGCAAAATGAAATCATCTTCAACGCCTTGCGCCAGATGAACCGCTCGGCGGTCACGCTCTACAACGGCAACCTTTACCTGGGCTTCGCCTCCCACGGAGATAACGGACCCTATCACGGCTGGATTCTCGGCTACAGCGAAAACAGCCTGGCGCCGACCGCCGTGTTCAACGCCAACCCCGATGGCTCCGACGGGGGTATCTGGATGGCGGGGAACAAAATCGCCATCGACCCGCAGGGATTCATGTATGTCATGACCGGCAACGGCACCTTCGATACCACGATGGATGCCAACGGCTTCCCGATCAATGGCGACTACGGCGATTCCTTCATCAAGATCGCCCTCGATCCCACGACGAGCGCGACGAACCAGAACATCAACGGCTGGGGATTGAAGGTGGTCGATTATTTCACCCCCTTCAATCAGGCCAACCTTTCCTCAGGCGACCAGGATCTCGGCTCCGGCGGCGTCCTCATCCTTCCTGAAACCGCCGGCTCGATCAACCTCGGACTCACCACCAATCAGGACCTGCTCGTCGGCGCCGGAAAACAGGGCATGATCTACCTGATCGACCGCAACAACATGGGCAAATACAACCCCAACACCACTGGGCCCGATCACGTCGTCAACGAGCTGCTTGGACTCTCGGGCGGCGGCGCCTACGACACGCCGGCCTTCTATTACGACGGCACGTCGGCACGAATCTACTTCGTGCAGGTCGATAACAAAGCCAGAAGCTTCACCATCGCCAACGGCATAATTACCGCCGACACCGTTTCGGCCGACGGTTTTGGCCATCGCGATGCTACATTCTCCGTCTCCGCCAACGGCGCCACCAACGGCATCGCCTGGGCAATCGATCCCGGGGAGCTCGGCGCCGGACAGCTTCGCGCCTACAACGCCAGCAACCTGGCCCAGGAGTACTGGACCAGCGCGCAGGCAGCGGGGAGTCGCGACGCCCTGCCTACCGGAGTGAAGTTCAGCACGCCGACGATCACCAATGGCCAGGTCTTCGTCGGAACCAACAATTCGCTGGTGGCATACGGAGAATTCCCCGCGCAAACCTCCCCTCCCGCCGCCCCTGACAACCTCGTGGCCACCGCCCTTGCCGGCACGCAGGTCGGCCTTGTCTGGCAGGACCATGCCGACAATGAAAGCCGCTTCCTGATCGAAGATTCCACCAATGGCGGGACTTCCTGGACGCAAGTCGCCACCGCCGCCACCAATGCCACTTCATATGCGCTGGGAGGACTGACGCCTGGAACAAGCTACAGCTTCCGCGTTCGCGCCACCAATGCGGTGGGAAATTCCGGATATACCAACGTTGCTACAGCGGCCACCATCCCGCTCACCCCCGCCATCGATTTCTCCGGCGGCTTTGCCGGCGCTTCCGGACTCACTTTCAACGGGACCGCGGCGAAGATCGTCGGCTCCAGCCTGCAACTCACCGACGCCAACAACAATGAGGCCAGCAGCATTTTCACGAGCTCTACGGTGAACGTGCAGCGTTTCATCACCAGCTTCACGTTCCAACAAACCAATCCCAATGCCGACGGGATGACGTTCACGATCCAGAACGTCGCTCCCACCACCGTCGGCGGCGCCGGCGGAAGCCTCGGGTACGGACCCACCAGCGGAACCACCGGCGGAATCGCCAGCAGCGTCGCCCTCAAATTCGATCTCTTCAGCAACAATGGCGAGGGCACCGACTCGACCGGACTATTCACCAATGGCGCCGCTCCCACCAACGCGGGCTCCGTCGACATGACCCCCAGCTTCCTCAACCTCCATACCGGCGACGTCATGCTGGTGACCCTCAGCTACGACGGCGCCACCCTTCAGGAGACAATCACCGACACCATCAGTCATGTCACTTTCTCGCACAATTACTCGATCAACATCCCCTCCACCGTCGGCGCAAGCTCGGCGTACATTGGCTTCACCGGCGGTACGGGCGGCCAAAATGCCATTCAGGATGTTCTCACCTGGTCCTACACTCCGCTGCCATCCGACTTCATCCTCGGCACTCCCGCCAATGACACCGTCACGCTCACCGAGGACCCGGACGCACAGCACATCGACTGGACCATCGGAACCTCGCCCCAGCAGATGATGCTCATAAACGATCCGAACGGCCTGACCCTCTACGGCAACGGGGGCAACGACACGGTCACCCTCGTCTATACCCACGGCAACCCCCTGCCAAACCTTGTGTACGTCAACAGCGGCAACGGGAACTTCACGATCAATGGGCTTCAGGGAACCGCGCCGCTGACCGGCACGACGATCGATATCGAGAAGAGCACCGTCTTCATCAATTATGCCGCAGGTCCTTCCCCGCTGTCGCTGATCCAGAGCTACCTGGCGAACGGGTACAATGGCGGAACCTGGACGGGCACAAACGCCATGGGCGTGATTAGCTCCTCGGCCGCCGCCGCCAACCACACTGCCGGCATCAGCACCACCGCCATAGGCTACGCCGATTTCGCCGACGGCCAGGGCGTCAACACCAACTCGAACACAATCGAACTAAGATACACCCTCTACGGCGACGCCAACCTCGACGGCCAGGTCAACAGTGCCGACCTCCAGATCCTGCTGGCCTTCCTCAACCGCACTGGCGCCTGGGACCAGGGGGATTTCAATTACGACGGGCAGGTCAACAGTGCGGATCTCCAGAACCTGCTGTTCACGTTGAATACCGCTTTGGGGAACCAGTCGACCCCGCTTGCGATCGCGGCCGCAAGTGCCGCCCCTTCGACCGCTCCGTCAACGTCCGTCTCGTCTAAGTCCGCCTCAACACCGCCGACGCAAAATCCTTTGACCTCACCGTCAGCGAGCGCGCTGCACGCGGCACTCGCCCCCAAACCAACGCACCGCCGGCCGACCGGCCATCATCGCTGAAGGCAATTCAAGCGGTTAGGCAACCGCGGCGATCAGCACGCCATAAAAGGCGGCCAGGAGGATGAGCGACACCCCGAGGAACCGGCTGCTTTCCCGCCGATATCGCTCAGAGGCGGCCAGGGAAATTCCGATGCCCGCGACCAGTAGTGAGATAATCGACGCCGCCACCGCGCAATAAGCTGCCGCCGGCCTGACCGACAAAAGATATCCCGCGAACGCCGCGTAGCCGCAGCCCATCAAAAACAGCGACGTCGACAACACCGCCACCAGGGCGCCTCGCCCGTCCTGCCGGCGTTGAGCCGGATTCGCCGTTTCCGAAGGCGCCGCCGGCAGCCAGTCCGTCGCATTTGATTCGCTGGTTTCCGGGCCAACCCACTGGCTTTCGATGCCGGAGGCGCAGGCACGCCGTGGCCGAGTGGCCATCGAATTGCCCATTGGATTGCCCAATGACCCATGCGCGCGCAACTGCGCGATCTTTTGCCATTGGGCTCTGCGATTAGGTGTCCGGCCAGTGAGATGGCGATAAATGCGGCCGATTCGCGATCGTTGTCGTCTCATCTGCTGCTCCGTCTGCCGCGATTTCGCCCTCCGCCTCCTTAAAAAACGCGGCGCCCCGTCGTAGTTGCAAAGCACATGCCTTCCCGTCAGCATGCCTCCGGCAATGAGCGAAAGGCCAGCCAATCCTGCGCGCGGACCGCGCCGTGACGATCTTCGTGTGCTGATCGTCGCCGAGCACGCATCGGCCCGATTCGGGGGCGAAGCCATTCTTCCGCTGCAGTATTTCCG
>DATHPP010000225.1:0-6695 GCA_035483795.1 Tepidisphaeraceae bacterium
CAGCATGCGCTAAACTCCGGGGGTGCGGGGGCAGCGCCCCCGCGCGTTGATAGAATTACCTACGCAAAAACCGGAAGAGCCCCAAAACCAGCCATTTATCGCAATATTGCTAACAATATCGCAACCCTGTAGCGGTTTGAGAAACCCTTTGGCTTGGTTAGTATCTGCGAACCATGGACAGCGAGCGGCCGCCCGCTCCGGGCGCGCCGGAGCTTGTTTCACAGCACCAAGAGGCGCAAACCGCGCCCCCGTCAACGATTAAGCTTTCGGTAGTCATTCCCGTTTACAACGAAGGGGAGACGATCCAGACCCTGGTCGGACTGGTTGTCGGTGCCGCCATTCCCGCCAACGTCAGCCGGGAGATTATCTGTGTCAACGATTGCTCGACGGACGGCACCAAAGAGAAACTCGATCAGTTGCCGGGCGTCTTCCCCGGCGTTCCCTTCCAGATCGTCCACAAGCCTGTGAACCAAGGTAAGGGGGCGGCCCTCCGCGACGGCTTCGCTCGTGCGACCGGCGACATCGTCCTCGTGCAGGACGCCGACCTGGAATACGACCCCGACGATTATGAGAAGTTGCTTGAACCGATCCTTGAGGGCAAGGCGCACGTGGTGTACGGCAGCCGGTTCATCGGCGAGCCGCACCGCGTGCTCTACTTCTGGCACAGCGTCGCCAACCGGTTCTTAACATTGCTGAGCAACATGTTTACCAACCTCAATCTGACCGATATGGAGGTGGGCTATAAGGTCTTTCGCAAGCCCGTGTTGGATCGCATCAGGCTGGTATGCGACCGCTTCGGTTTCGAGCCGGAGGTGACGGCCAAGATCGCCAAGCTCCGTCCACCAATCAGGATTTACGAGGTGGGCGTCGCCTACTATGGCCGCAGCTACGAGGAAGGAAAGAAAATCACCTGGAAGGACGGAATCAAAGCCGTGCTGGCGATCATCCGGTTCAGGTTCAGTGATTAGTCATTGGTCACGGTCATTGGTCACTGGTCATTTGTCACTGGTGACCAATGACAAGGGACAAATGACCAGTGACAAGTGACAAGTGACAAGTGACAAGTGACAGGTTTTCATGCGTATTCTGATTTCCGGCGCCGCCGGCTTTTTGGGGTCTCATCTGACCGACCTGCTTCTAGCGCAGGGCCACAGCGTCGTCGGCCTGGACAATTTCCTGACCGGCAAGCCGCAGAACATCGCCCACCTTCGGGACAATCCCAACTATCGCTTCATCCAGCAGGACGTGATCGAGCCGGTGGAAGTCGCCGAGAAGCTCGACCGCATCTACCACATGGCCTCGCCGGCCAGTCCGGTCGGCTACGTCAAGCACCAGATCGCCACGCTCAAAACCAACAGCCAGGGAACTTGGAACCTGCTCGAGCTGAGCCTCAAACACGATGCTCGTTTCCTCATGGCCAGCACCAGCGAATGTTACGGCGACCCCGCCGTCCACCCCCAGCGCGAAGACTACTGGGGCAACGTCAACCCGATCGGCCTGCGCAGCATGTACGATGAAGCCAAGCGCTTCAGCGAAGCCTGCACCATGGCCTACCACCGCGAGCGCGGCGCGGATACGCGATTGGTCCGCATCTTCAACACGTACGGCCCGCGCATGGACCCCTACGACGGCCGCGTGGTCATCAGCTTCATCCGCCAGGCCCTCAACAACGAGCCGATTACCGTGTTCGGCGACGGCCGCCAAACCCGCAGCCTCTGCTACGTCTCCGACCTGATCCGCGGCATCAACCTGACGATGGAAAGCGACTTCCACGAGCCGATCAATCTCGGCAACCCCGAAGAGATGACCATCCTCCAGATCGCCCGCGAGATCATCGACCTCGTGCCCGGCACCAAAAGCCAGATCGTCCACTGCCCCATGCCGCCGGATGACCCGCGGGTCCGTTGCCCCGACATCACCCGCGCCCGCCAGATCCTCGGCTGGCAACCCCTGATTCAACGCCGCGAGGGCCTCGCCCGCATGATCGAGTTCTACCGCGAGGAACTCCGTCCCCAGCCCCAAATGTCCCATCATTAAAGTTTCACACCGGTAAGCTCCTCGCTCAGTTTCCCCAGGCGTTCCGCAGCCTGCGGATCGATTGCGTACTCGCGCACACCGACGTTGCTCGCGGAGTCGGCCGGCAGCATCGGGGCGAGATCGACATCCTGGCAATAGACGCCTCCCATTGCGTCAAGCTGCGGGCTGGTGGCGCACCAGACGGTGGTGGCGGCGCCTTGTTCGAGGGTCTTGAAGTCGCCGCCTTCGGCAACGGACCTTCCGGCGGGAATGAAGCCGGGCTTGTCCGTGCGCGACAGGCCGAAGGCGCGCAGCTCGTCGTCGGTCAGGTGGCGAGCGAGGTCGGTGAGAATCCCGCCGGGATGAACCGCGAAGGCGCGGATTCCGCTCGCTTCGCCACGCCGGTCGAGTCCCACCGCGAACAGCACATTCGCAGTCTTTGACTGGCCGTAAGCCTGCCAGCGGTCGTAGGGACGATGGAGAAAATTCGGATCATCGAAATCGATTCCGCCCCGCTGATGACCGCGGGAAGAAAGGGAGACGACACGGGCACGTCCAGCACGACGCAGCGCCGGCCAGAGGCGAACGGTCAGTTGAAAATGGCCAAGATGATTCGCGGAGAACTGCGATTCATATCCGCGGGCATCGCGCATCAGCGGCGTTGCCATGATGCCGGCGTTGTTGATCAGCATGTGCAGCGGCCGGCCGGTGGCGAGAAACTCATTGGCGAAGGCATCGATCGAACTCGGATCAAGCAGGTCCAAGGTGCTCTGTTCCACGCGTGGGATTCCAGCGAGCACTTTGCGCGCTTTGTCCGGACTGCGGGCCGGCACGATGACTCTGGCGCCCGCTTCGGCCAGAGCGCGCGTCGTTTCCAAGCCGAGGCCGGCGTAGCCGCCGGTCACGATCGCTACTTTGCCGGCTAGATCGATACCTTTGAGCGTCTGCCGGGCAGTCGTGGTAGGACCGAAACCGGAATGAATGGGGGCTTGTTTGCTGGACATGAGTTGTCTCCTTTTCGTGGCAGGGCTTTCATTGCGATATCTCTGCAACCGGGAAAGCGGGAATGGGACCGCTCGCCTTAACGTCCGTCGACAGGCTGACGTTGCGCCACCGCTGGGCGTCCGCATTTCTTGCTGCGTCGGCCTGGCCAAAATAGTGCAGCGCGTCGCTCCCGAGCAGCAGGTGGGCCGGCGGATTCTCGTGAGCGGCCAGACCCAGGATGATCTGGGCCACTTTTTCCGGGTCGCCCGCCTCATTTCCGATGAGGCCCGCGAGCATCTCCTGCACGGCGCCGACGCTCGGTTGGTAGTCGGGCAGCAGCTCAGGCATATGGCCGCGGGCGATCTCGGCCCAGCCGGTGCGCATGCCGCCGGGCTCGAGCGAGACGACCCTGACGCCGAACGGCGCGACTTCTTGCGCCAGCACTTCGGTGAAGCCGCCCACGGCCCACTTCGCGGTCTGATAGGCGCTCAGCCCCGGCACACCAATTCGCCCTCCGACGGATGACACGTTGATGATGTGGCCGCTGCGTTGCCGCCGCATGATCGGCAGCGCGGCGCGCGTCAGGTTCACGACGCCAAAGAAATTAGTGTCGATCTGCGAGCGGAAATCATCTTCCGGCATTTGCTCAAAGGGTGCGACATGGCCGAATCCGGCATTGTTGACCAGCACATCGAGCCGGCCAAACTGATCGACCGCGGTCCGCACGGCGGCGCGGGCGGCGCCGGCATCGGTCACATCCAGCACAGCCGTCCGCATCTGGCCGCTATGGCGTTCCTGCAATTCGGCAAGCCCGCTCGGATCGCGCGCCGTCGCAACCAGACGCTCACCCGCCGCGAGCACCGCTTCCGCGACAGACCGGCCCAGGCCCCGGCCGGCGCCCGTAATCAGCCAAACCTTTGACATGACTTTCCTTTCCAGCGAGCTACTGCAATGAGCATGTACTCGCTCATTAATTACTTGAAAAACACATTCTATTGCGTAACGGCTTTCCAGAACGCCTCAAATCCGGCCTTAGTGTAGTGTTTTGCCCGTGCGGGCTCGCGGGCGATAAACTCCATGGTCGTGTCGGCCATGGCGCTCATGATGGCCGCCGCGAAAGCCGGCGGCTGGTTCTTGAGCGCGCCGCCCGCCAGGCTCTGGCGGATTGTCGCGCTGATTTCCGCGAAGGCTTGCCCGGCGATCTTCCGGGTCTTCTCGGTGATGCGCTCGGACACGCCTAACTGAGCCATGGCCTTGCGCTTGAGCGGATGGGCCGAGCCCCAGCCGACCAGGCGGTTCCAGACGTGCCCGCTGCGCTCGAGCAAACTTTTATCGGAGGGGTAGCCGGTCGTCATCGCCCGGCCGAGGTCCGCCTTCAGCCCGAGGTACAACTGGTTCAGCAGCTCGTCCTTGTTGCGGAAGTAGGTGAACAGCGTGCCTTCGGCCACGCCCGCCAGCTTGGCGATCTTCGCCGTCGGCGCGCCGACGCCCATCTGGGCGACGACTTCGGTGGCGGCCTCGAGAATCGCGTTGCGTTTGTCCTGGCTGAGGGGGCGGGCCACGGCGGCGGGGCTCCTTTGATGAGTGATTACTCAATCATAGGCGCCGGGCTGGGACCGTCAAATTAGAAATGCACGGCGGTGCGAACGGGAACGGCCTCGGGAACGGCGCTCTGGGCGGAGATGGGGCCCGGGGCGTTATAACGCCTGAGGCAGACGAGGATTCCGATGAGGCCCAACCCGCAGAAAGCCATTGGCGCCATCTGCGGCGGGGCGTCCGGGTGGGTCATGCCGGGATTGGTCCAGGCGCTCAGCGAGCGGACGAGCACTCTGACAATGTGGCCGTCGTTGCGCAGATAAAAGCCGATGCCGCCGACGAACAGGGCCAGCGAAAAAAGGACGATCAGGATTCGGCGGGAATTCGCATTCCAGAACACGCTAGCGCCGAAGCAGGCGGCGGCCATCGCGGCGGAATAGAGGATCGGCAGCCACGCGATCGACCGTTCGTGCACCACCTCGACGTGCTCGACGCGGAGATCCCCCACCAGGCCGGCAAACGCGCCGGCAAGCATGAAAATCAGAACGCGCGGCAGCGGCCATCGCTCAAGTCTCAAAGAATTCATCCAGCGATTCATTAAAACCTCCGACACATGCATAGACCGGACGCCCAGTGCAATTATTCCGGCTTGGAAACCCAACCGCGGGGAAACACAGGTGTTTGAGTGATTCATCACTTATCGGGCAAAGCCGACTCCCGCGCCTTGTCGAAGCTCGCCCGGGCCTGCGCAATGGCTGCCCGATTTTGTTCAGCCCAGGCCGCCAGTGCCCCGATTGGTTTGAGCAGAGATCGTCCCAGCGGTGTCAGCGCGTATTCCACGCTCGGCGGGGTCGTCGGCTCGACCGTTCGCGTGACGATCCCATCCCGCTCAAGACCGCGGAGAGTCAGCGTGAGCATCCGCTGGGAAATCCCCTCCACCGAGCGACGCAGCGCGTTGAATCGCACCGGCCCGCTCTCCAGAAGTCCCACGATCAGCACGCTCCACTTATCGCCGACCCGACTGAGCACGTCGCGGATGGCCAGGCATTCGACGGAATACCTGTTGTGCCTTGGTGACATTCGTGTACCCTCTCGTCCGGCTCCGAGTACCTATTCTACCCTTGGGAACAAACAGGAACTACCTGCATGCGATTTGTCAATACGAAGGAGAATTCAAGATGCGACAGTTGCACGATGAATGTCTGAACCAGATCTTTCGCGAGGCCCGTACCCACAACGCCTGGCTGGACAAGCCGGTTGACGATGCGGTTCTCAAGCACGCTTACGACCTGGCGAAGATGGGCCCGACGTCGGCCAACATGTCTCCGATGCGCGTGGTGTTCGTGAAATCTAAAGAGGGGAAACAGCGGCTGAAGCCGGCCCTGGATGCCGGCAACGTCGAGAAAACGATGGCCGCTCCGGTCACGGCCATCATCGCCATGGACATTCACTTCTTCGAGCACCTGCCCAAACTGTTCCCGCATGCCGACGCCAAGGTATGGTTCAAGGACCTGCCGGAGAACGTGCTGGAATACATCGCCCTGCGGAATTCGTCGCTTCAAGGCGGCTACCTGATTCTGGCAGCGCGGTCGCTCGGCCTGGATTGCGGGCCGATGTCAGGGTTTAACAATGCGAAGGTCGATGCCGAGTTTTTCGCCGGGACGACGATCAAGTCGAACTTTCTGTGCAACCTCGGATACGGAGACCTGGCCAAGCTGTATCCGCGCTCCCCGCGGCTGAGCTTCGAAGAAGCCTGCAAGATCGTTTGATGAACGGCCAACTTGTGGAAGGCTGATTCCTACGCTTCATTTGCATCGTCGGCCTCGACCGACTGCGACACTCGCAAGCCCAGGTCGCGGAGTTTGAGCCGAAGGGTTTGTCGGGCGATTCCGAGCAGTCGAGCTGCCTGGTGTTGGCTTCCGCCGGTGTATTCCAGGACGCAGGTGAGTAGAAACCGGTCCAGTTGGCCATGTGCCTCGGCGTACAAGTCGCGGGCATCGGGCTGGAGGCGTTGGCGGATGAAGGTTTCGATCTCGAGGTTGACGCTCGCCGGCGCCGCGGTTTCGGCAGCGCCGCCGGTGAATTCGGGCAGAAACGAAGCCAGCAAAACCGAGCCCTTTGCCTGAAGCAGCGCCTGCTTTACGACGCTCTGAAGTTCG
>DATHPP010000226.1:0-32294 GCA_035483795.1 Tepidisphaeraceae bacterium
ATTTCGAGAAGCTCAACGAGGATCGCGTGAAACGACATCTGGTCAACCGCCTGGAGAAACTCGGCTACACCGTCACACTTCAGAAGAAGGAGGCCGCGTAGACGAAGCTATTTTCGGAGCAGGCACGAAGGACACGAAGAAGAAGACCGGAAGGCCTCGGTCACCTGCGCAACCCGTGCGCGGGAGTTTCTGGTCACGAGGTTCTGTAACCTCTCACCGCCTCTTGTTTTCTTCGTGACCTTCGTGCCTGCTCCGAAAATAGACCGTCGAACGGCCCCGATCGGCCAAAAATCCAGTTGAGGGCGGTTGCCCATTTTCATCCTCTCTGGGTGAGGCACCGCCTCATGAACAACTTCGTGGTGAAACTGCTCAAGTTGTCGCGCGGGTGCGTCGCTTCAGGAGGTGATCGATCGAGACGCGGCCGGGGCCAAAGGCCAGCATCGTCAGCGCCAACACGAGCATGGGGAAGGCAGAGTCATTGATGAAGGCGTCATAACCGTCGAGCCGCCCGGGTCCCTTGATGATCTGCACGAATTCGCCACGGCTGGCGGTCGCGTAGGCCACGATGAAATTGAAAAGCAGCGGAAGCGAAATGAACCGCGTGCCCAGCCCGAGCACCAGCAGCGCCCCGCCGATCAATTCCGTGCAGCCGGAGACGTAGACGTTGAATTGCGGGAAGGGCACCCCCCATCCCTTGAACGCTTCAATCGTCTTCTGGAGGTGGGTGAGATGGCCGTAGCCGCTTTCGACCAACTGCCATCCCCATGTAATGCGCAACAGTAGCAGGACAAACGATTGAAGCTGACTGCCGACGCGGGTGAGCAGCGCGTCACCTTTGGCCACCGCCGACCGGAGGTAGGTTGTGGAGCTCATAAATGCCTCGGTGAGAAATTGCGACCACGCCGGGATTAGTCTCGTGCTCGATGCAATCCTTGCATTCCTTGCTTACGCGATCAGTTGGGCTGGATTGTCCCGTGTGAGCCGCAGGATTTCCTCGCGGCCCACCAGGCCGATCGCGTTTTTCAGCCCATCCAGGCGGAGCTGAAGGCCGGGCAGGTTATGACAGTCGCTGCCGAGCGCGAAGTAGCGATTCTCCTGGAGGAATTGCTCGGCCAGCCGCCGGGTGTGGGTGTGCGGGGGATCGCCGAAGCACTGCAAATTCCCCTGAAGCAGCAAGCCCGCATCGGCAAACTCCTGCGCCAACTCCGGCTGGTCCTGAACCGCCCGCATCCGCTCGGGATGGGCGATGATTGGCCGCAAGCCCAGCGACTTGAGCCATTCGACTGATTTCCAGAAAAAGCCGGGAATCTTCTCCGCCCAGATGTCGAACAGGCAGAACTTCCGCGCCATGCCGTAGGTCGGCAACTCATCAGGCGGCGTGTCGATAATATCGGGCCGCAGGTTCAGCTCGCCTCCGGGCAGAAGCTTGAGCGGCACTTTGGCCTCGTCGAACGCATGCTGGAGTCGGGCCGTGCGCTTGCCGATTTCCTCAACCGTGTTTTTCGGCAAGTTGGGCCAGATGTGCGGCGTGCAGAAGGCGTGCGTGTAGCCTGCCTCCGCCAGCTTCCGCGCGCACGCCAGCGACTCTTCCAGCGTCGCGCACCCGTCATCCACGCCGGGCAGAAGATGCGAGTGAACGTCGATCCGTCCGTGTGTGCTACTCATTCACTCCCGTCATTCTGCCTCATGATCGCGACGGTGCAATCACCGGGAAGGTAATCGCAAAGTGCCCGCACGTCACCGCCCAGCGTCTGCGCGAACGCCAAAACCTTCTCGCCATGGTGCCAGACCAGGTAGTCCTGCCCAGCCAGCGCCGGCGAACAGAGGAAATTGAAAACGACCGCTTCGCCCGCGGCCTCGAAGGCGTGCCGCAACGTCGCGTAAAACGCATCCGGCGGAAGCGTGTTGAGCGAGCCGCTGAACACGATCACCTCGGCGCCGACGAACAGCTTGAGCGGGTCGCGCACGAAATCGCCGCGGAGGATTCGAGACCGGGGATAGTGGCGTGACTCCGCCTGATCGGCCAGGGCGTCCAGCGCTTCCAGGCCGACATAATCCGCCGGGCGCACCGAGCGTTCGAGCAGATAGCCCAGCAGGTCGGCCCGGCCGCAGCCGGCGTCGAGAAGCAGTTTTCCATTCAACTCATGGACCCGGCAGAGGGCGTCGAATCGCTGCCGCTGCGACTTCTCGCTGGCCCAGAGCAGCGAGCCGAAGCCGCCCGCGTATCTCTCGACCGCGCGCAGGTATGGGCTCAAATAAGTTTCCTGGGCGACGTTTGCTTCGGGAACATTCACGACGGCGATCTTAGAGCCATTGGCCGCGGCATGCCACGCCAGACGATGCGAGCAGCGGAACGGCTGCCGCTCCGGCCACTTTATGCATTCCAACGCCGGGCATCGCAGGGTACACTTGGCTTGCTTCAGGCGAAGGAGGCTTGCTTGGCCAGATCACCATCTGCGGGGGTGGGCTTTGTGCGCGCCGCCAGCGCCCTTCTTAGTTTGGCCATCTTCGCGCCGGCGGCGCCCGCCGGCGTCGTCAGCCTCGATTCCCAGACTCGGTTTGTGGACGTTACCACCAGCGGCGTCCCCCAAGCCGGTTTGCCGGTGGCGGACAAGCGAATCGACGCGCCCGATTTCGGCCCGTTCAACCAGTCCGTGAGTTTGAATTTTCCCTTCATCACTCAGACCGCGAGCCAGAACTCCACTCTCACGTTGACGCCTGACGGCATGGGCGCCGCGATTGACGCCACCGGCTCGCTGTCCGGCGAAATCAGTCTCAATGGCTTGAACGCGACCAATCACTTCCAGGTCGATTTCACTCTGACCCAGCCCGAGCCGTACTTGCTTACCTACAACGGAGAAGTCGGCGACCCGCGCCCCACCAGCCCGAAGGTATTCGTGCCAGGCTTTTTCTTGGGACCCAGCGCCCCCGGCACGCTCGCGGGGGACCCCCATATCACTGAGTTTTTTACGGTTCTCACCTACAGCGGAACGCTCCAGCCCGGCTCGTATGAATTGCGGACGGAGATTCACGCGATTGGCTTCGGCAGCTTCGACACGCACCTGGCGATCGGCGCAGCCGCCGTTCCGCTTCCGCCAGCCTTGTGGCAAATGCTGGTCTGGCTGCCCGTTTTGCTATTCTGTCTCTGGCTTTTCAGTGCGCGCCCAAAACGGCCAGGCTCTTCGCGCGCGTCTTCGGCACCAGTGCCACCAGGTCGTAGGCCTGATAATCGATGACTTTCACGTTGACGAGTTGCCCCGCGTGAAGTGATTTGTTCTTTACGTAGACGACCGAATCGATCTCGGGCGCCTGACCAGGGCTTCGGGCGATAAAACTTCCTCCCTCATCCGTCGAAGCGGGCCGGTCCACCAGCACCCCAATCGTGTTGCCGACCTGTGCCCGCGCCTTGGCGAACGCGACCTCCTGTTGCGCCAGCATCAATTCCTCGACACGATGCTGTTTGACGGAATCGCTGATCTGGTCCGGCATCCGGCCCATCGGCGTTCCTGGCTCGGCGCTGTAGGGGAAAACACCCATCATGTCGAAACCAAACTCCCGCACGAACCGGACCAGCTCGGCATGCTGCTCATCCGTTTCGCCCGGCGAGCCCGCGATGAACGTCGTCCGCAGCGCAATGCCCGGCACCCAATCCCGAAGTTTCTGCAAGAGCGTCTCGATTTGCTTGCGGGTCACACGGCGTTTCATTCGCGACAGCACCTGATCGTTGATGTGCTGAAGCGGCATGTCGATGTACTTCACGACGCGGCTGCACTCCTCCAGCGTCCGGATCATTTCATCCGTGAAGCAGGAAGGATAGGCGTACATCAGCCGCAGCCAGTGCACGTCCTTGAGCTGCTTGTCGAGCGTTTTTAAGAGGCCGGACAATCCTGGCGCATAACCGATGTCCGTGCCGAAGCTGGTCGTATCCTGTCCGATCAGATTGAGCTCCACTGCCCCGTCGGCGGCCAGCTCGCGCGCCTCGGCCAGAATCTGCTCGATCGGCTTGGATCGCATCGGCCCGCGGATCGACGGGATCGTGCAGAACGCGCAACCCTGGTTGCATCCTTCGCTGAGGCGCAGATAAGCGTAATGCCGAGGCGTCAGCCGCAGCCTGCCACGGTCGTCCTCGAAAACCGGGAGCCGGTTCGTCTTCGTTTGCTTAACCGCGACCTGCCCACCCGCAAGCTCGGCCGAAAGATCGTGATACTTGCCCAGATAATGCCCGTGTTCCTGCCGCGGGTTTTCCAATCCCCGCACCGCCTGGACAATGTGCTCGCGATCGAACACTCCGACCAGACGATCCACCTCCGGCACTTCCGACAGCAGGCTCGTCTTATGCCGCTGCACCAGGCACCCCGCGACCACCACCCGCTTGCACTGTCCGGATCGCTTCATCTCGATGGCGTCGCGAATGGCCTGAAGCGACTCGGTCTTCGACGCCTCGAGAAAGCCGCACGTATTGATGACGATGGCATCGGCCTGTGCGGCGTCGGGTGTGACCGCCAGCCCGTCCCCGGCCAGAAGGCCCAGCATCCGCTCGCTGTCCACCAGGTTCTTGGGACAGCCGAGACTTACGAACGCAACCGAGCGAATTTGTGGGGCTTTGGCGCCCATCAGAACATCGTATCCAGGTCAGGGGTAAATCGGACTGAACCGTCGGAGCCGCGAAAGCAGCGAAATTCCGCAGGATTCAACGGATTTTAGCCCGGTGCGGCGCGTTTGCAAGCGGGGCTGATTCTGCGTCGCAGCCGGGCGAGCCGTCTTGGTCTTTGCTGCTAAGATGCACTCGTGACTCTGTCGAATGGTTCGACCGCTGATCCTTTCGAGATCCGCGTCGAGGACGTGCACAAGTCCTTCGGCGCCGTCGCGGTTCTTCGCGGCGTCAACCTGGACGTGCGCCGCGGGGAGATGGTTGCCATCGTCGGCGAATCCGGAGGCGGCAAAACCGTGCTGCTCCAGCACATGATCGGCCGGCTGCATCCGGACCAGGGCCGCGTGCTGGTCGCCGACCACGAATCTCAAGGTGCCCCGCTGGTCGATCTTTCACAACTGGGCCCGGAACAGATGGACCGTCTCCGCCGGCACTGGGCCGTGGTGTTTCAGAAGAACGCGCTGTTCACCGGCACCGTGTACGAAAACATCGCGCTGGGGCTTTCGGACGTGAAGGGAATGGTTGAGCCGGAGATCGGCCGGCACGTGCGCAGCGTCGTGACTTGGGTCGGGCTTGACCCGGACCAGGTACTCACTCTGAGTCGAGACGAGCTGTCCGGCGGGATGGCCAAGCGCGTGGCGGTGGCCCGCGCGCTGGCGCTGGACCCGGTGCTGATCTTTTACGACGAGCCAACGACGGGACTGGACCCGGAGCACGCCGAGCAGATTCAGGATTTAATTCGCCAGGTGCACCAGCAGATGCCAGAGTTGGGGATCGCGCGCACCTCGGTCATCGTCACGCACGACATCGGATTGCTCTTTCGATTGCGTCCGCGGATTGTGATGCTGCACGCCGGCCGCGTGCACTTCGACGGCGCCTACGATGCGTTCGTCAGCTCGACTTCCCCGATCATTCGCCCGTACCTGGAGTTGATGCCCGTCCTCCAGCACCGCAATATGTGAGGCCGGAGGAACGACGCGATGCATCAGACGGATTCGCCAATCACGACCGAAACCGCGCCGACGCAAGCCATACCCACCCCCCAAACCGCACAGTGGGGCAAGGCCAGGCCCGACTCCGAGGAAATCAAGTTCCTCAAGGGCCCCCAGCCCCGCAGCTTCGAGCTGTTCCAGGCGATGCGGATCTTCTTCGAGTTGATTGGCGGGTTTCGGGCGCTGCATTTCGTCGGCCCCTGCGCCACCGTTTTTGGTTCCGCCCGTTTCACCGAAGACAACAAGTATTACAAGCTCGCCCGCGAAACCGGCGCGTTGCTGGCGCGTGCCGGATTCACCGTCATGACCGGCGGCGGTCCCGGAATCATGGAAGCCGCCAACCGCGGCGCCAAAGACGTCGGCGGCTACTCGGTCGGCTGCAACATCGAGCTTGCTCACGAGCAAAAACCAAACCCCTACCTCGACCGCTGGATCACCTTCCGCCATTTCTACGTGCGCAAGCTGATGCTGGTGAAATACTCGTACGGCTTCGTCGCCATGCCCGGGGGCTTCGGCACCCTCGACGAAATCTTCGAGACCGTCACGCTCATCCAGACCCACAAGATGGCCGATTTCCCCCTGGTCTTCATGGGCCGCGACTACTGGGCCCCGCTGATCCAGTTCATGCACGACCGCCTGCTTCTGGAAAAAACCATCGACCGCGCCGACGTCGAGCGCCTCCTGGTGACCGATTCGCCCGAAGAGGCCGTCCAGTTCATCACCAAAACCGCAACCGGCCAGTTCGGCCTCACCTACGGTCCCAGGCCCAAGCGACGATGGTTCCTGTGGGAATGAGCCGGCCGAACGCTATGAATTCACCTGCTTCGACAACTCCCGTTTGAGGACCTTCCCCGTGGGGTTGCGCGGAAGCTCCTGAACAACGAAGATCTCCCGCGGGACTTTCCACTGCGCCAGGCCGCTGGAACGGGCAAACTCGCGAAGCTCATCCGCTTGCGCCGTCTGTCCCTCTTTGGGCAGGACGAAGGCGACGACGACTTCGCCGCGTTGAGCATCCTTTTTTCCGACCACCGCGGCCTCGGCGACGGCGGGGTGGCGGATCAACGTTTCCTCAATCTCGCGCGGAAAGGCTTTTTCCCCGGCCACGATGATCATGTCTTTCTTGCGCCCGGTGATGTATAGGAAGCCGTCCGGGTCGATCATCCCCAGGTCGCCGGTCTTGAAGTGGCGGTCGGTGGTCAGCACGGCAGAGGTCTCGGCCGCCAGGTTGTGATAGCCCTTCATGATCATCGGGCCCTTGAGCCAGATTTCCCCGACCTGCCCGGGCGGCACGTCGTTACCGTTGTCGTCGACGATCTTCACCTGCGCCCGCGGGACCATGCGGCCGACGCTCCCGGGCCGGTTGACGTTCGGCGTGTTCAGCGCGACCACCGGGCTGGTTTCGGTCAGCCCGTAGCCCTCATAGATTGGAACCCCATATTTCTGCTTGAACGCCTCGCGCAGGGTCGGCGGCAGGGGCTCGCCGCCGCTGATCACCGCGTACATTTGTGCGAAATCCTCGGGCTTGGCGTCCTTCAACCGCAGCACGGCCGCGAACATGCTGGGGATGCCGAAGAAGATCGACACCTTGTGCTCGCGGATCGCGTTCAACGTCGCCACCGGGCTGAAGCGCGCGATGTAGATGACCGTCGCTCCCAGTTGGATGGGCGCCAGCATCATCGCCGTGATTCCGAACGAGTGAAACAGGGGAATGATGCCCAGGAACACATGCTTGTCCTTCAGTTCCGCGGCCTCGATTGCGGCGTCGATGTCGCTCTGGAAATTCTCGTAGCTCAGCAACACCCCTTTGGGCATGCCGCTGGTGCCGCTGGTATAAAGCAGCACCGCGATGTCATCGGGTGAGGGGCTGGGAAAGTGCGGCTTGATCGCCGGGGGGTTCTGCGGGAGCTTGGTCAGGTCGATTACGTTCAGCGGCAGGTCCTTCAATCGGCTCAGGAAAAACGGGATCGTCACCACCGTATCGATCCCGCTGTCCTGCACGATGTGCGCGACTTCCTTCTCACCCAGCAGGTAATTGATCGGGACCACCGTCTTGCCAGCCAGCAGCGTTCCGTAGAAACTGGCGACGAACGCAGCGCTGGGCGGCAACAGCAGGCCGACCCGTGGCTGGCGCGTCTGAAACGAAAGGTACATCCCCAGGCCGCCCGCCATTGCAGCCAGTCGCTGGTACGTGTACCGCCCGTGATCGTCGATCACCACGACATGGTCCGGCTCGTGCTGGGCGTGGGCGAAAAGCGGTTCAAAAAGCATGGATTGGTCCTTTGTCACTGGTCACTTGTCATTTGTCAGTGGTTGCGATCGCGATGCACAAATGACCAATGACCAATGACAAATGACCGATGACAACATAACCAATGAGGCAGGGATGCGAAACTTGAGATGGATCGTGTGGGCGATTCTGGCGGCTGGCTGCACGTCGACCGCTTCGCTCCAGAGCAAGCAACAATTGAATTCCGGATACCAGGCGCTGGAGCACAAGGACTACAACAGCGCCATCGCCGCGGCCGAGCAGTTCCTGCATGAGCATCCCAGCGGCGGGCCGGGCACGGCCGAGGCGCTCTATCTCGAGGGCCGCGTGTATGAGGAGCGGGCCACGTCGGAGGAAGCTCAGAATCGCCAAGCGCAAGCCAAACTGGACCTTCAGACCGCACGCGAAACCTACGTCCACGCCCTCAGCCTTCCGGCCGATCCCAAATTGACGGCACTCATTCACGCCGGCGTCGCCAACACAGCCTACTTCCAGGAGGACTATTCCACTGCCATGAATGAGTGGGCGGTGGCCTATCCCGACATTCCGCAGCCCGACGCCAAGGCCTGGACACTTTATCGGATCGGCCTGTGCCAGCAGCGGCTGGGGCGCTTCGATCAGGCCGACCGGACCTTTGCGACGGTGCGGCAGAACTTTCCAACTAGCGTCCCGGCCCAGCGCGCCGCCGAGCATATCGGCGCGCGGGCTTTTTACGTTCAGGTAGGGGCGTATGCGGACAGTGCCAACGCCGATCGGATCGTCGCTTCGCTTCAATCGCAGGGATACCGCGCCAGCAAGTCGGTCAGCCCCTCCGGCCGCCAGGAAGTGCTCATCGGACCCGCCTACAACTACGCCGACGCCAAAGCCCTGCTCGTCCGGCTCCAAAGTGCCTACCAGGATGCGATGATCGAGCCGTGACCCGTCTCCGCCATGCCGGGATTTTCACGCCAGAGGCCCACGATGACCAGTCGCCAATATAAGATTTCGCGACGGACGTTTTTGGCCGGATCGGCCGCCGCGGCGCTGGTCGGTTCGCGCGCCGCAGGGCGGAGTAATGCGATCGCGCCGACGGATCGACTAAACGTCGCCGTGGTGGGAGCGGGAGGACGCGGCGCCGATGACTTGCACGAATTGGAGCCGACCGGCGTACGCATCGCCGCCCTGTGCGACTGCGACCACCGCCGGGCGGCTGCTTCGCTGCGTCGATATCCGGACGCCAAAGTCTATACCGACTGGCGCAGGATGTTCGACGCGGAGAAGGGGATCGACGCCGTGCTCGTGGCCACGCCCGACCACAACCATGCGATCGTTTCGATCCAGGCGATGAACTTGGGCAAGCATGTTTATTGCGAAAAGCCGCTGGCTCACAGCATCTTCGAGGCCCGACAGATGGCCCAGGTCGCCGCACAGACCAGGCTTGCGACGCAGATGGGCACGCAGGGCCACGCCTTCGAGGGAACCCGGCGGGCCGTCGAGGTCGTCCGCGCCGGCGCGATCGGGCAGGTCCGTGAACTCCACGTCTGGACGAACCGTCCCAAAGGCTGGTGGCCCCAGGGCATCAACCGGCCGACAGAATCCGTTCAAGTACCCGCGGGACTGGACTGGGACGTCTGGCTCGGCCCCGCACCGTATCGCCCGTACAACCCCGCCTATGTGCCTTTCAAATGGCGCGGTTGGTGGGACTTTGGCACCGGCGCGATCGGCGACATGGGGGTCCACAATCTCGACACCGCCTTCTGGGCCCTGGAGTTGACCCAGCCGACGTCGGTGAGGGTCAAGGATTGCTCGCCGGCCCTGACCGATCCTTCCGCCAAAGAAACCCTGCCGGCTTGGAGTGTTCTCGAACTGCATTTCCCGGCGCGAGCGGACAGCCCGCCGGTGAAGATGACCTGGTACGACGGCGGAAAGCTTCCGCCCGCCAACCTGTTCCACGGCGAGCCGGTGCCCGATCAGGACGGCGGCTCGCTGATGATCGGCTCCCAGGGCGCGCTGCTCACCCGCACCTGGCACGGCGGGCAATCCGACGCCGACATGTTCGTCCTCCTGCCACGCGAAAAATTCAAGGATTATCCATTCCCGCCCCCGACCTTGCCTCGCGTGAAGAGCCATCACCACGAATGGGTGTCTGCCTGTCGCGGCGAAGGCCAGACCCTCTCCAGCTTCGGCTACGCCTCCGTCCTCACCGAATCCCTGCTGCTGGGGAACCTCGCCCTGCGCCTCGGCAAAGACATCGAATGGGACCCGACGGCGATGCGCGCCACCAATGCCCCCGAAGCCGATCGCTACATCCATCCCGATTTCCGCACCGGCTGGTCGCTGTGATCGGCGATCGATCCCAGCCATGAACGAGCCAAAGCCAAAGCCAAAGCTGGATGACGTGACGCCTGCCGTTGCAGAAGCTTTGAAGTGGCACGGGTTTTCAACCCGTGGACGGAACAAGCCGTTCAACTGGCGCCGGTTTTGGTGTGGGAAAACCAACCCTGCTTACAGAGGCTTTTTGCTCGGTCAGCATGGAGTTGTTCGCGCTGTGATACTTGGCTTTCCCACACCAATGCCGTCTTGTGTCTTTGTTCCCCCTCGTCCACGGCTTAGAAAGCGCTTAGAAAGCCGTGCCACGAAAGGCGCGGAATCACCGGCCGACTGCTTTCTGTCGCGTCCGCGATTTCGCTGATGTTGTGCTTGAGTGGCAGGAGCCGAATGAACGAAGTGCACATAGATCCATGCTGTACGACTGGCCCGCCTCGGCTAAGATTGATGGATGCCAATGTACGCCGCACACGCGATCCTGTTCTTCCGGTTCAAGGAGACGAGGCAGAATTACTTCCCGGTGTGGGAGAACGTCTACTTGATCGAAGTTGCGGATGGCGAAGACCCGGAAACAAAAGCCCTCCAGCGGGCCAGGCAGGACGAGGGCGATAGTTCTGGCACCCTGACGTATGACGGTCATCCCGCCGAACTGGTGTTTGTCGGAATCCGAAAAATCATTTCCGTATCCCACATTTCCCAGGACGACTCCTTGACCTCTGGCGACGAACTCACTTATTCCAAGTTCGTGGTGTCCGACAAGACCAGTCTGCACCGGCTGGCAAGAGGGGAACCGACAACCGTCGAGTATTGCGAATGAAAAGAATGTGGAAAATGTTGGCAATACAAGAGGAGTGTAGCAATAATATGACAAATGGCACAGGAAGCAGCGCCGTTTTCTGTGCCAAAATCGGCCAAAAGTGCCACGCCGGAGGACTGGTGGGCGTTCACGAACGCGGCGAGGCGCTTTCAGGTGCTGTGAGCGTCTGTGGCGGATTCCGCTAGAATGCCCGCCGCATGAATCACCCCGCCGGGCGCGCGACGTTGTTTTTGTGCGGGCTGTGCGGCGTGGTGCTTTGGGGATGCGCGATCGGCAATGCGGACGCCACCCCACCAACGAGCCAGCCGGCGGAAACGGGGCAGACGGAAAACGTGGCGCCGCCGCTGAATCCGAACATGGTTCCGCCCCGGCCTCCGCCGCTGATTGAGCTGGGAGATAAATTCTTCGGCACGGGGCCGTTGCAGCACGGCATCCAACTGCCGACCGGCGCCGTCTGGACGCCGGATTTCACCGTCTTCGGAACCTATCGCACGACGGTGCAGGCGTTTCACATCGCTGCGACCGGTAAGACCGACTCGGAATGGGCCAATCGGCTCGATCTATTCGGGAATCTCCAGCTTTCCGGGACGGAGCGGCTGCTGGTGGGATTGCGGCCGCTGGACAACGCCGTCTTTTCCACTCCGCAGCAGGCCAAATACTCGGGCTATCAGTTCAGCCCTGCCGGCACCGAAGGCTGGGTCAACGGCTTCAAGGCCGAGCCGACCACGCTCTTTTTCGAGGGTGACATCGGCCAGATCTTTCCCGGCCTCGATCCCAAAGGCACCGCCCCGTGGGACGTAGGCTTCTCCGTCGGGCGTCAGCCTTTGCTCTACCAGGATGGGCTTTTGGTGGATGACGACCTGGACGCGATCGGAATCACGCGCAACACCATCCTTCCCCGCGGCGGCTCCAACGCCCAGATCACCGGTCTCTATGCCTGGAACCAGATCAATCGCGGCGACGGCGTCAATCACGACGACCATCTGCTGCTCGGGCTGGACGTGAACGCCGATTTCCGGCCATCGACATGGAACCTGGAGTTGTTTTACGTGGGCTCGGATTCGGCCGTGCCGGCGGGGGTGTACGGCGGCCTCAGTGCGGCCCAACGCATCGGCGTGCTCAATACCACATTCCGCGTCCTGGGCTCCCTGGCATTGGGCTCGGAGCCGCCGGCCCAGGTGTCGCAGTTCGGCAACGGATCGGTGGCGGTCGGGAGCGGGGTTCTGCTGTTCAGCGAGATGTCCTACACGTTGCCGTTCCGCACCGACCTGGTTTACCTGGACACGTTCTGGGGGATCGACGATTACACGTCCGCCGCCCGCGGGCCGGATCGCGGCGGGGTGCTCGGGCGAGTTGGGATTCTCTACGCCGAGCAGCCCATCGGGCGCTTCGGCTCGCCCCTCAGCAGCAACCCGCAGCATGCCCTGGGATTTGCCTTGGGATACCAGGCCTTTTTCGGCGCCGACCGCCGAAAGCAGCTTATCCTCGAGACCGGCGGACGCGTCGGCACCGCCGGCTCCTCCCCCAGCGCCCTGGCCGCCGGGGCTCAGTATCAACAGGCGTTCGGCCAGCACATCGTCACCGAGCTGGGGGCCTTTGCCTCCATCAACGACGGCCACGGCCCGGGATACGGGGCCCGCGTCGAGGTGCGGTTTGAATTTTAGTTGACGCCCCAAGACTGCACCGGAATTCTCTTGTATGAGCGTTTCGACACCCGGTAAGATACCGCCGGTCTCGTCCGGAGGACGCGCCTGGTTAACGCATCACATCGAGTTCGATTCCCTATTCTCGGTTTGCTCGCT
Organism: Tepidisphaeraceae bacterium; assembly: GCA_035483795.1. Classification (GTDB taxonomy): domain Bacteria; phylum Planctomycetota; class Phycisphaerae; order Tepidisphaerales; family Tepidisphaeraceae; genus DASXMX01. The sequence continues at coordinate 12,836 of DATHPP010000226.1, forward strand.
ATTGCCCTTGTGTGTGCCGGGGCGTGGCTGAGCGGGTGCGGGCAGGCCCCGGCCGGCACCGAGCCGCAGCCGCAGTTGGCCGCGAGCAATTCTTCCCAGGGAACGACTGCGACTGTTTCGACTGCCGTCGGCCCGTCGCAGGATGCCTACGAGGCGCACGCCGATCTCTTCAAGCAGAATCGCTTCCCGTCCGCCGCCAAGTGCGGGCAGTGCCACCCGACCCAATTTCGCCAGTGGTCGGTTTCGCAGCACTCCTACGCCCAGCTCAGCCCGATCTTCAACGCCATGCAGGGCAAGACCAACCGTGGCAACAACGGCACACAGGGCGACTTCTGCATCCGCTGCCACACCCAGCCCGGCATGATCGAGGGCGAGAGCGAATTCATGAGCAATATCGATCGCAGCCCCATCGCCCGCGAGGGCGTCACCTGCGTCGTCTGCCATCGCATCAGCGAGCCAATGGGCAAGGTGAGCGGGCGGCTGCCGCTCGATGAGGGCGAGGTCACGCAGCCGGTCTACGGCCCGACCGGCCGCAACACGGAATTGCAGAAGGCCATCGCCGCCGAGGACCTGATCACCAATCCGCACGAGCAGGGGAAGAAGGTCCACGGCGAGCTGAAAAAGTTCTTCCGCATCACCACTTCCAACTTCTGCGGCTCCTGCCACGACGTGACGCTCTTCAACGGTTTCCGGCTCGAGGAGGCGTTCAGCGAATACAAGCATTCCCCGGCGGCCGCCAACGGCGTCCTCTGCCAGGATTGCCATATGGGCAAGGAGCCGGGCCGCATCCTCGCGCCGAAAACCGATCCGAATTTCATCCGAATCAACTACGCCTTCGGGCCGGCGGCCAAGGTCGGAGATTTCCTCACCGCCCCGCGCAAGCTCACCAATCACATGTTCGTCGGCCCGGATTATTCGGTCGTGCCGCCCTGGCTTTTCCCGCATCACCGCGGCGCCATCCGCGATGAGAGGGACAAATCCGTCACCGGCGGTCTGGCCACCATCCGCGAATGGGAGACGTTCGACTGGAAGGCCGGGTGGGGGACCGATGAGTTTGAGAGCCACGTACCGGCGGGCACGATGTTCCCACAGCGATGGGTTTCGGCTGACGATCGCCGGGCTGCCCGGCAGATCATCGACGAAAACCAGGCGCTCCTGGCCGAGATGTCGCAGAACCGCCTGATTCTTCAGCGCAACGGATACAAGCTTGGCGACATCGTCGTCCGCCGGTGCAATGCCGACGGGATCGAATTCGCCGTCCAGGTGAGAAATGGCACCGACGGGCACGGCGTCCCCACCGGGTTCGACGTCGAACGTCCTGTCTGGGTCCACGTCACCGTCAAAGACTCAACCGGCAAGATCGTCAAGGAGTCTGGCGATCTCGACCCCAATGGCGATGTCCGCGACCTCCAATCCCAGTACGTCCACAACGCCCAGCTTCCCCTCGACACCGAACTGCTGTCGCTCCAGGGTCACTTCGTCGTTCACATGCAACATGGCTCCGAGCGCGAGCAGGTCCTGGCGACCAACTTCTCACCCAGCCCGCTCCCGTTCCTCCGCCCCGAACGCATGTCGTCGATCTTGCAGGGCCGCCCCCAGGGCGCGCGGAAGCAGAAGAACAACATCGAGCCGCTCGGCGAGCGCTGGGCCACCTACCACGTCGACAAGGCCCACCTCACCGGCCACGGCCCCTACACCGCCACCGTGCAGCTCAAGACCGCCATGGTCCCGGTCAACCTCGTCAACGAAGTCCAGGTCGTCGGCTTCGACTACAGCATGACGACCAAAACCATTGTCCAGAACCTGGTGGCGGGCCACCGCGTCGTGTGGGAACGCAGCGTGGTCCTGGGCGACGGAAACTGAAATCCCGCCAAGCCTCGGCGGTCCTACCTGCGCCGTTTCAGATTTTGCTCTCGGTGTGTCCCAGCAGCGCCCCCAGCAAAGCCAAAAATACCAATGCCGCCAGCATCAGCTCTGCCATCGTTTGTCCTGCCTTTTTTAGCGATGTTCCCGACTTCATCGGACAACCAGGCACAGAAAGCTGAATGCTGGCAGGTGGAGCTTCCCTTCGTGTAATTCTTCTGACTCACGTCTCACGCGTATCGCAAAGGACGGGACATTATGGGACATTTCGGGACATGGAAGACGGCGAGAAGCTGATCGAGTTTCTGGGGGAGGGGAGCCGGGTGTTTCCGCGGCCGTTTCCGGCACGGCAGGGAGCACCGGACTGGCTGAAGGACATTCCGCCCGAGCGGGCGACGGCGGAGGGCAGGACGGTGGGGACGGTCAAGAAGTGCCCGCCGTTCGTGGACGCCCTGACGGCGGGGTACTTTATCCCGCTGGTGGCCGACGTCACGTTTCGCATGGGAAACGATGGAATTCTGGATTTTTCCGCGGAACTGCCGATCGTCGGGACGCACAACCCCGAGCAGGTGCGCGGCACGCCGCTCGAGGGCCGGCCGCTGGTGAAGTTCAGCAACCCCTGGATCGTCCGTACGCCGGCGGGCTACTCCTGTCTCTTCACCCACCCCATCAATCGCTTCGATCTTCCGTTCCACATCCTCTCGGGCGTGATCGAGACCGACCGCCATTACCTGGAGGCGAATTTCCCGGCGATCTGCCTGCTCGCGCCGGGCCAGACTGTGACCCTCAAGCGCGGCACGCCGATCATGCAGGTGATCCCCTTCAAGCGAGATAGGTGGAAGTCGTCGGTCGCCCACACCGACGCCGAGCAGCACGGCCAAATCGAGCAGGAATTCGGCGATGACCGCGCCCGCTACCGCAATCACTACTGGGTCCGCAAGGATTACCAGTAACCATTGTGGTGCAGCCTTTCCAGGCTGCACCACAATCGGTGGCGCGCCCGCGGCCCACCGCAAGTTGCTGGCCAGTCGACGGGCTCACTTCAAGCCGCACCGATGACGGGGAAAGATCAGGAGATTTCGTAGATTACGCAGGTGAACGAGCGCCCAATCCGCGTCATCTGCGAAATCTGCGGGTCATCCGTCTTGTTTTTCTCGCGATGCATCATCGATGCATCATTCTGCATCCAAATGCATCACTTTTCGGGCTTTTTTTATTTTGATGCGTCGGGGGGCCGGTTATCCGCGGCTGAGCTTGCCCAGCATGATGGAGAAGGTCTTGAAGATGATGGCCATGTCGGTCCAGAAGGTGCGTTTTTCGACGTACTCGATGTCGTACTTGATCCACTCCTGGAAGTCGGAGCCGGTGCGGCGGGTGCGCTTGATCTGCCAGAGGCCCGTCACGCCGGGGCGGACGCTGAGGCGCGCTTCGCGCCACGGGGGGCAGAACTGGTTCTCGGCGTGGGGGCTGGGGCGGGGGCCGACCACCGACATGTGGCCCAGCAGCACGTTGAAGAATTGCGGCAGCTCGTCGAGGTTGTATCGCCGGAGTATCGCGCCAATGCGGGTGAGGCGGGGATCGTTTTCGATGTAGAACTGCGGGCCATCGGCCTGGTTGTGGGCGCGAAGCTCGGCTTTGAGCTGCTCGGCGTCCTTGCGCATGGAGCGGAACTTGAGGCAGGGGAACTCGCGGCCGCCGATGGTTTCGCGGCGGTGGGTGAAAAAGAATGGCCGGCCGTCCTCGATCCAGATCGCCAGCATCACAACCGGATACAGCGGCAGCGTCACCAGGATTGCGATAAACGCGAAGACGATGTCGAACAGCCGCTTGGAGAGGCGGTCGATGACCGTGCCGGCGCGGGGGATGGGATCGGGCGGGGGCTCGGTGGGCTCGATGTCGAGCCACTGGATTTCCTCGGTGGCGGGGCGGTGATCGGGATCGTCCCAGATGACCGCCGGGCCGATGACCGTCGAGCCGGCCTGGACGGTGCGGCCGGCGCCGACCCATACCGGGCCGATGAACTTGGCCGAGGCGTCGATGGTGCAGTCCTGGTCGCGCCAGACCTCGCCGGTCGATTTGCGGGCGCGCATGACGATCGTGTCGGGGCGGTTCCACAGGTGCAGCAGGTCGTGCAGAAAGCAGGCGATCTCGCGATCGACGTTGGCGTCGTAGACGGCGCCTTCGATGCTCTTGGTGGCGCGGTCGTGTCGGCGGATGAAGCGGCGCAGGCGCCGCCAGCCGGTCAGGGGATCGGGGGCCGATTGCCACAGCTGGGCGATTTCGCGGTCGGGCGTGAGGGCGACGCGGGCCATGTGCGAGGAGGCGTCGTAAACCCGCTGGAAGCGGATGAACCGCTCGGCCTCGTCGGTGACCACGTTCTCGCGGTAGCCGCGATCGTGCCCATCATGCAGGCGGACGAACAGGACCTGCGGCTTGATCCAGTTCAGCGCGTCCATGAGCGGCGTGAGCGGGAACAGCGCCAGCGAGCCGGCGTCGGTGAGGAGAAACAGCTCGGCGTGCTTGACGATTCCAGAAGGCTCGCCCAGGCGGACGACTTGCACGCCATGCGCCGCCCAGTAGCGGGTGTGAAGCTGCTGGGGGTCCAGGCCCCAGATGGTCCGCAGCGGCGCGGTGCGCGGGAGATCGACGATTGACGCGGACGCCTGGGCCAGGTCGGCCAGCGCGCGCGGACCGGCAACGTGCACGGGGTCGGCGGGAATGGGTCGGTCGACGGCGGGGGCGATAATGCCGGCCGCCGACGCCGTGATTACAGCTTCATCCCTCATGGATGTCGGACTGCCTGCTGGTTGAATGGACTGCGCGGCCGAGGGTTCCGTATCGCGGCCCGCCGTTGCCGTTGTGGCCCGTGCCCGCGGAGACCGAGCGGAGCGACGAGACGCCGCTGATCGAGCGGTCGAAGTCGTTGGACTGGGCGCGGTTGAAGACGACGCCGGCCAGCTTGGCCCCGATATTCATCAGGTGGCTGATCGATTTTTCGACCAGCGGCCGCTGCTGCCCGCGGGCGACGGTGAGGACGACCGCGTCGGCGGCGGCACAAACCAGCGAGGCCTCGATGCTTCCCAGGATCGGGCCGGTATCAATGAGAATCGTGTCGAACTGCTTGCGGGCTTCGTCGATCAGGCGACGAAGCGCGGCGGGCGACAGCGTGCTGGCGTGCAGCGTCTGAGCCGAGCCGACCGGCAGGATCGACACGTCCGCGACCTCCGTGTGACGCACGTATTCCAGCAGCGAGCGGTTGGCGATCGCCTCGAGCACGCCCTCGGGGGCATTGACGTTCATGCGCGAGGTGAGGCCTGCGCCGACGAGGTCGCAGTCGATCAGCAGGGTGCGGGTGCCGCACGCAGCATACGAAAGGCCCAGGGCGAGGGTGAGGCTGGTCTTTCCGTCGCCCGGCGCGGCGCTGGTGACGGCAAAGACGCGGCGTTCCTCAGTGCCGCCGCTGATCTGGAGCATCGTGCGAATCTGGTGCACGCAGTGGGCGGCGATCGACGCCTGCTCCGGATCGCTCAGGCGGTCGGGCAGGTCGGGAAGGATGCCCAACAGATTCAGACCGATGGTTTCGGTGTTGGTTTCATCCGAGAAGCGGTATCGCGGGTTGGCCAGGCCGAGCAGGAGCAGGAAACCGATCGGCACCGCCGCGCCGCCGACGAACCCGAGGGCGGCAAAGACCGGCCGGCGGTCGCTGGCCGGCTGTGGGGTGCCGCCGTCGTCGATCACGCTGAACTGCCCGCCCATCTGCTGCTGGAACTGGAGCTGATGGAGGTTGGAGTTGTCCTGGTTGATATTCTGCTGGTGGCGATCGATGTCGCTAGTGAGGGTGACAATGCTTGCGTGGCGATTTTTGATCTCGTCCATCTCCTTGGTCGCCTGATCGATGTCCTTTTTTTGCAGTCGAATCGCCTCGTCCATCATGGAGAGGTCCTTGGGCACGACGTTGACGCCGGTGCCATCGGGACGGGTCTGAAGGAAGAATTTGGAGTTGAACTTGGCGGCGTAGTCGTCAACGCTTTTCTGACAGGTCGCGACCTGCCGCTCGGCGGCTCGAACCTGCGGGTAGTTCCCCATGAACTGTCCCGACGATATCGCCTGTAACGCGTTCTGGGCGTTGATGAGCGCCTGAACGCGATTGGCCATTCCGATGTCGTATCGAGCGATGTCGTCAACCGAGGCATCGGCGCCGGTGATCCCCAGCTTTCGGTTGTTCGAGTCCGTCTGGGCAAGCTGGCGGTTGCGCTCGTAGATTTTGAGCTGTTCCCGTAGCGCCAGGAGGTGCTCCTCCCGGGCATTGAGCAGCGGCGCAGCGTCATCGCCGATGTCTTTGGTTTGCAAAGCGATCTGCCGGCGCTGCTCGTCAATGACGTTCTGCTCGTGAACGATGTCGGCTTGCAGGATCTGGATGCGTCTGTTGAGATCCTGCGAATCGCTGCTCTCCCATACTTCCTGATAGGCGTCGATGACGGAACGGACGGCCACCTGCGCGACGTCCTTCCCGTCTTTTTTGGAATCGGTGTAGATGACCTGGATCATGTCCGGAGCAAAGGGCATCGACCTGACCTGAAGGTCCTTGGAGAATTCGGCAATCTGATCGGCAGGGGGGTAATCGCCGGCGTAAGGCCGCATTTGCTTCCACGCCGGGTTCTGCATCGCGTGCTTGATGACGCGTTCGGTGTGGAGGGTGACAATGACATCCTGAACGACCCGGTCGTACAGGGGCTTGAGGCGATCGTCGACCGGGCCCGGCGTGAGCGGACGCATTTGGACGATGCCGACGCTTTCCCATGCCGGCTTGGGGAGAAGAATGCCGGCGGCGACGCCGCAGGCGGCGCCGATCGTCGCCAGCACCACGGCCAAGCCGTAGCGGCCGCGCAGCAGCCGGTGGATGCGCCGAAGCGGGGTTGCTTCGGGCTGGCCCGTCGGGGCCAGAACCTGCGGGGGCGTCAAGGCCGGCTGCAAGGGAAGGTTCGTGTTGGAAAGCTGGATCTCGTTACTCATTGGACCTCGACGGTGTTAAGGACCGACAGCGCCCCGCTGTTGGCTCCGATGATCTCCCGGAAAATGCGTTCGCGAAACTCCTGCGGATAGTCGGCGTCCATGACGACCTGGAACTGAGCGGCACCGTAGTAGCGGCGTTGGTAGTCGCCCGCCGCTTTGCGGACGTCGGGCATGTCGCTCTTGAATCCCTGACCCGGCACGATGAAGAAGTCGTACACGCATTGCCGCGAAACCGGAAGGGTCTTTTGCAGAAAATGGTATTCCGTTCCGTTGATCCACATGCCGTTGACGTAGAGATTGAAGGGCAGGGGCTCTGAGATGCGCTCTTCTCCCGCCGCCGGGTAGCAGATCGGCGGGTAGTGGCCGGCCATGTCGCGCGAATCCTTGCACTGAACGATCAAAAGGCTCGCCTGGACCGGTAAACCGTTGGGCGCCAACAGGTTACTGGTGTACCGGCGGTCGATCTTGGCGTTGGGATGAAGGAGCTGCTCGGCGCTGGGCGGCAGGCTTTCGTCGGTGCTGGTGGTCCACTCGCCAATCCGGTCGCCCTCTCGGTCCGGGATCGTTTTGGGCCATTCTTCGATAACGGTCCGGGCTTTGGCATGATAAGGCTCGACGTCGGTTGGCTTAAGGTGCGTGCGGTCCTCAGCCACGATGCCCGCCAGCAACGCCAGGCAAAGCATTGGGGAGGCGAAGATGGTCGCTCGGGATTTTGCCACGACAGTTTATCGGACCTACGACGCCAAGGTGTATCGCATTACCGGCACCATCGCCCAGCGCAGCGCAGCGATAATCACCAAGAGTATGAGAAATGAAATCGGCAGCATCAACCAACCGCTGTAATCATGGAACACTTCACCGGCCTGTTTGGAATGTCCGTAGAGCCATACGGTCGGCAAAATGCGGGCCACGTTACACAAGATCGCGGCAAAGGGACTGGCCAGGAGGATGATAAATCGCACGGAATTACGCAGCGGCAGGGCAAAGCCAAAGAAATAGGAGACCAGGATCAGGGCAAAGACCATGCGCAGCCCGTTGCAGGCTTCGGCGATGTTCACCGCCTGGTCGCCGACCCGCAGCAGGTTACCGGACCGGGTCACGGCGATGCCGACGGCGTTGAGCAGCAGCTCGGAGATGTGCGCTGTCCAGGTTTCCAGCGGCGCTGCCAGCCGCAATCTTAACATCCCCGGCACCGGCACCAGAAAGACCAGCACTGCGAATGCTGGAAAGAAGCGGAACAGTGCGTGCTTTCCGAAAACGGACAATACGCACCCGATTAAAACCAGCACGGCGCCGATGTGCCAGAGCGATTCGAAGTTGTGGTAGAAGCCGAAAACATGGACGGCCCACCCGAGTCCCGCGATGGCAAAGCCAAGGAAGGTTCCGGTGGATTTGCAATAACGGAAGCGGGCCCGCCGGACGTAGATCATCGCCGCCGCCACCAGCGGAACCAGAAAAATGTGGCTGTACTCTTCGTTTTTGCGGGCGATCAGAAAGATGTCGGACCAGGCGTCGATGGTGGCCAGGACAGCCAGCGTGCCCATTGCCGTTGCGGCCACCACGTGCCAGGCAGTCCAGCGGTCGGTGCGCAGGATTCGCCGCGAACGATGCGGCGCCCGCGGGCGTGACATCCAGGAGGTGTCAACCGGCGATAGAACGGTGGCTTCCATGGTAGGCGGCATTGCCAAAGTCAACTTGCGGCGACCGCGTGCCTGCGGCGCCGCGGCGACCGTAATTCCCCGGAACCGGCCATGACCACTCGATCGACCGCGGTCTGGTCGCTCCGCACCACGGCGCCGGGGCAGACGATCGAGCGAACCACGACGGCGCCGCTTTCAACCAGCGCCCCGCCGAGAACCACTGAATCATGCAGCCGCGCCATGGCGCCGACGGTGGCGCCGGCCTCGATGATGGAAAACGTGGGACTCCAATCTTCTGCCAGCGGGTCGGTGGCGGGGTGCTCGCCGGCCCGGCGGTGGTGGAACCGCAACGCCTGCACGTAATCCGACAGCGACCGCACCGGCAGTCCCGTCGGACGCCGGTATTGCACCACCCGCACGTCGTATTTCGTCGAGATCAGCGGCAACGCTTGTTCCTTCATGTCGACAAATCCGCGCGGCGCGATCATCCGCAGCGCCTTGCAGCTCACCAGCATCAAACCGCTGGGCGTGCCGTCGTCGTGGGAGACGACCGCAACATCGGCTTTCTTGCGATGCAACTCCGCCGCGATTCGCGGGAGCGGGTCCAGAAGGACCTGGGCGGCGTTTCCGATCAGCAGGAAATCCTCGTCGTCGTAATCTTCCGCGAGGTCGTGGAGCACCCCGCCGGTCCCGCGATAATCCGACAGGTCGCGCTCGACGCGGAAATCGGCGTAGTGGCGGGCGTCGGCGCTCAGCGGCGCCGGCGCGCTCTGGTTGACCATCACCCGGACCGGCAGGCGTGAAAGGCCGGCCAGTTAGCCACGTCATGAGCATGGGCGAGCCATTGCGTCAGGATCGAGCCGCGGTTGTCCAGCGGCAAATCGAGAATGGACCGGCCGGTGCTCGAACTCAACTCATTGGCCCGAACCGACCCGCCCAGCAGCACCATCGCGCGCAGCCCCGACAATGCCCGGGCCGGCATCAGCGATGAGTTGATGATCTGCGGTTCGGAGGGGCGAGGCGGGCGGGCAATGGAAACGGGCGGGGCGGGCGATGCCAGAATCGGCGCCGCTGCCCGGGTCTGCCCGTCGCTGGTGATCAGGCGGTATCGCGGCTTGCCGCCGGGGATCATCCCGCGGAGCCGGTCGGTCAGGCCGCGGCTCGTCGATCGCGCCAGCAGCGACGCCGCGAACGGAATTCCGACGACCAGGTAGCGTCGGAACAGACGCTTGGGTTCCTGGCACAGGCGATGCGCCCATTCCATTCCGATGCTCTGCATCCACACCGGCGCCCGGCGGACTCGACCGGCAAGGAAGCTGAAGCTGTTTCCCACACCGATCCACCATGCGTTGGGGAGAATCTCCCGCAATCGCGCGATCAGCTTTTCCTGCTTGGGAGACCCCAGCGCGACGTAGACGATGTCCGGCTTGGCGTCGGACAGCGTCTGAATGATCGTGCTCATCTGCTTGGGATCGTCCTGGAAGCCGTAAGGGGGGAAGTGCGTTCCGGCGACGATCGAGGTCGGATGTTTCTGTTTGAGGGCGATGGCCGCGTCGGCGGCGGTGCCGGGGTCGCCGCCCAAAAGGAACACCGAGCGGCCATTGGCGCCGGCGTTGGCGGTCAGGCTCGAGATCAGGTTGGAGCCGGGAACACGCTCCGGCAGGGGAGTTCCCTGAAGCCGGCTCGCCCAGACCAGCGGCATTCCGTCGGCGACGATCAAGTCGGCCTCGGCGATCAGCGCGCCGAAACTCAGATCATGGCAGTAACGTCGCAGGTGATCCAGGTTCGGTGTGACGACCACGCCCCCGCGCCCGGCTTCGATTTCAGCAAGAATATGGGAAATGACCTGCGCCTCGGTCACCGCATGCAGCTTGACCCCGTTCAAGTCAATGACGGGAAGGGCACGCTGGGCCGCAGGCGCCGATGGCCGGGCCGAACCGGGCAGATCCCGGCGGCGACGCGACGGGCCGCGCGGACCGGGCCGGGTCGCAGGCGCGCCGGCCACCTCGACGGTATCCCAAACTGGCTCGCGGTAGCGAAGATACATAGCGTCCCACTCCGGCCCAACTCAAACCAGCAGCGACCACGGGCCTGTCAGAAGTATCGACTGACCAAAGCCCGCTTCGCCACACTGTTTCAGCGGCTAGAGCATCGCCTTCTTTTAGAATCGACCACCGATTCCGGCTACCGGATAAATCGCTGGTCAATGAAGTAACCCACTAGATGACGCAGGAAATATCACCCCCACTGCCAAAAGATGCAACACAAATAATCTATCTCACCGAACGGCGGGGCTGGCAAATTGCTTGCGCGGTAGGATAATGGACGGACTATAATGATATAAGATGTTTTATGATAATAGCTTATGTCTATACTGCGCGGGTTCGCCGCGGTTTTGGCGACACATCGACGTCAGTGAATAGCTTGTGCCAGGCGTTTGGCCGACCAGTGTGCCGCCTGTTTTTGGTCCAGGCGTCGGGTCGCCGCATGCTTGCCCATTAGCAAACAATGCCACTGAAAACTTCGCAAAAATCTGCGAAAATCCGGGTCGGGGTATTTTGGCGATCGGCCCATCACGCTTTTGAGATAACCCCAAACCATCGCAACTCCGCCGACCACGATCGGCGGTCGCGTCGTCCGGTAGGCGGCGCTGGCCAGCAGATAGAGCAGCCCCGTCCCCATGTAATACTGCCCGATGCCGTGCCGGACCCGTCCCGTCCACCAGCTCTTATGGCTCGTCCCCATGGGCCGTAGATGCTGGAAACGGAGCTGCGGATCGTTCCAGCTTACCGCAATCCAGCCGAGCATGCGGCAGCGATGTCCGTCGATGCCGTCCCACATCAGTTCACGAACAAAGCCCCCGATCTGATGAAAGCATTCGACGCGATAGAACTTGATCATGCCGACCGAGTTTTCGTCCCCGCACATTTCGCTGATGTGCCGTCCGCCGCGCCCGGCAAACCAGGGTTTGCCGCTGGCCGTGCCGATCCGCGGGTTCTGCTCCATCCTCTCCATCAGCACCTCGAAATAGCGGGGAGGCAGGTCCAGATCGAGATCCAGCTTACAGACGTAATCGAAATCGTCGGGATTGATGGATCCGAAACCCTCATAAAACGCGTCGATGACTCCGCCGCCCAACTTGCGAAAGCCGCGGTCGGATCGTCGGATGATCTTGAGGTAGGGCAGTTTTGCCGCATATTCGGCCAGAATCTGCGGCGTCTGATCTGTCGAGCCGTCGTCCACGACGATCCACAGGGCGGGCGGCACGGTCTGGTTCGCCACGCTCTCCAGTGTGCGCCGAGCAAATTCCTGCTCGTCCCGGCACGGGGTAATGAGCACGTAGCGGCGTGACGCCGTGTCCACTGTCGCGGTGTCCACCGTCATGGTCAACTTGTCGTCGATCTTCTGCAACATTCCATTATTGCCCACTAACAGTCCAGATTCACCGCTCCCGCCAAGCTGGGAGGGCGAGGCTCCTGCCGAGCCGAAATCATGGCGGCCGCAAGGCCCGGCTCGGCAGGAGCCTCGCCCTCCCGACCTGCGGTGAACATTATCTCGCGCGGCTCGATCACACGGGCCGGTATGCCGACCGCCGTCGCGCCCGCGGGAACATCCTCGATCACGACGCTCATCGCCCCTATGGTGGCGCCGCTGCCGATCCGCACGCCGCCCAGGACCTGGGCATACGCGCCCAGTTCCACATCATCGTCCAGCACCGGGACCGGACCGTCCTGCCGGCGATTTCCGATCGTTACGCCCTGTCGCAACGTGCAGTTGGCGCCGATCTTCACATCCTTATGTACGAAGATGTTGCCGAAATGGTAAATCCTCAAACCGGGACCGATTTCGACGGTTTTGGGAATGCTGATGCCGGTTAACGTTTCGGTCAATCGGAAGCTGAGCCAGTAGAACCGGTCGCCCAGCCACCGAAACAGGCCCGGCTTTCGGCGATCGTTGCGGCGGCCAAACCGATAGACCCACACCGCCCACGCCGACTGCTCCCTGAGCAGAGGGCGGGGGCCGTAGCGGCGCAAATCGGCTTGCCAGTCCGGATCGGACATCTTTCCCCTTCAAGGTCCTGTGAGCGGCACCGCGGGCGTGGGCCGCTGCTTGTACTCGATCAGTCGTGCGTGCCGTCCGTCGCGCCGGTCGCGGCGAGATTGCATCTCGCCGACCAGATTCGCCCATTTACTCACCATCGTCAGAATCCCGTACGCGATTGCATCCGAAAATGTCGCAGTTCGCCGCCGGGTTTTGAGGGCGATTCGGAGCATTTGCGCCGGCCAGATTACCACGATCAAAGACCCTGCGAGCGCGGCCCATTTCCATCCCCCGGTCGCCCAACCGATCAGGAATGCAACGACGATCATCAAAACCCAGCCGATCGTCCAGATGCGGGCGCTGCGGACCTGAGCGGTGAAGGGATCGTGCGCGCCGGTAGCAGGTACGCTCCGCGTGCCGTCAGCCACGGCACGCGGAGCGTGCCTGCTACTGGGGCCGAATCGACTAGCCACGTCCGCCGCCCCGTAGCCTCCGCGCACCGCCCGCCGCCACCATTGCGAAAAACGCCACATTGCCGAATCGTGAACTGTCATCTCGGCATCGAGGCGCAGGATTTTCCAGCCACGCTCCCGCAGCCGCTGACAAAGCTCCGGCTCTTCACCCGCGACGACAGACGGATCGAACCCGCCGACGGCGGCAAACGCCTCCACCCGCATCATTGCATCGCCGCCGCTACTCAAAGCGTCCCCGATCGGCGTGTCCCATTCCAGGTCGGCCATGCGGTTGTATACCGACTTTCCGGGAAACCGCTCGCGCCGGCGGCCGCACACGACCGCCGCGTCCGGACGCGCGTCCAGCTCGTTCCGCGCCCGCTGAATCCACCCGTCGACGATCTCGCAATCCCCGTCCACGAACTGAACGAATTCCGTGCCCGCCTCCATCCGCTCAAACCCGGCGTTCCGCGCTCTGGCAGCGGAGAAGGGGAGCGACATATCCAACTCGACCACTTCCGCCCCCATCGATCGCGCCATCTCGGCGCTTCCATCCGTCGAGCGCGAATCCACGTAGACAACCTGATGCCCGTACCCCAGCGCCGACTGAAGACAGCGTCGCAGCCGCTCCCCCTCGTTCCGTCCGATCGCGATGATGCCGATGTCACTCATCTGGGTTTCACTTGACACGGGTTTTCAACCCGTGCTGGCGGTGCTCAACTCAAGGCAACATGCAATTCTCAAATCATTGGCGCCATCAAGCCGCCAGCACGGGTTACAAACCCGTGTCACAGCGGTGGCGTCACAGGGTCCGCACCACTTTCGCCGGCACGCCAACCGCCACCGAATTAGGCGGAATATCGTTGATGACCACGGCGTTGGCGCCGATGACGCTGTCGTGTCCGACGGTGACCGCGCCCACGATCACCACGCCGCAGCCGATGTCGGCGCGATCTTCAATGACCGGGAGCAAATGCACCTGGTTTCGCCGCGCGATCCCGAAAGTCGTGTTCTGGCGGATTTGCACGTCGTCGCCGATCCGCGCCGCGTGCAGGATCATGCCGCTGTGATGCCAGAGGCGCACCCTCCGGCCCAGGATCACCGTGTACGGTAGCGAAATCCCGCAGGTCCATTCGACCCATCTCTCCAGAAAGCGGTAGAGCAGCGTGCAGGGCGTCCGCAGCGGCTTGGGCAAACCCATCCGCCAGTTGCCAAAGCGGTGCGTCGCCACCGCCCAGAATCCCTGTTCCAGCAACTTCCAGTCGTGCGTCTGCAAATCTTCGCGGAGGATCGACCAGAGACTCATTCCCGCCGGAATCAGATTGCGATCCCCATGGTTCCGCAGGTTGAGCGCTGGGGCGGGGGGCGAAGCTGGAGCGGCCTGGGTCGTCATCTCAGAAGCAAATTGTACCGCAAAAAATCGGTCAAAAGGTGGGCCGGATCGTTATCCGGCCTGCGAAAAACCGCCCGGCGGAAGCGCCACAGGGCGAATCCCGCCGCCCATAACATATCGGCCGCCAGCGTCCGCGCCCGCCCATAATGCGTCAGGAAAAACCGCCGCCGCGAGGCGAACCAGTAGCCCGGCCGCCGCATCCGCGCCCGCGAAGCGTCGGTGACCCCCGAGCTCCTTCCCACCAGGTGTACCACCCGCGCCTCCGGGACGTACCAGCACGTCCAGCCGGCCTTTCTGGCCCGCAGACAGAAATCGACCTCCTCGAAATACATGAAGTAATGCTCGTCGAGCAAACCGACTGCGTCGAAAACCTCCCTGCGGACGATCATGCTCGCTCCCGCGACCCAGTCCACTTCGCAAGCTTCCCGCGGAACCGGCATCGGAACCAGGTATCTTCGCAGAAGCGATGAGACCAGCCCGATCCGCGCCCCCGATTCCAGTTCGCTGAGCACGCTTGGAAATCGAAACGCGGATTGGTGCGGCGTCTCGTCCAGCTCTTCCAGGCGGCTGCCGGCGATCCCCACATCCGGATGGGAGTCCATGAAATCCAGCAGTGAACCCACCGCACCGGCGCGGGCGAGGGTGTCGGGATTCAACAGCAGGACGTACTGCGGCCCGTCCGGCGCACGAAGGGCGGGCCGGATGGCGGCGTTGTTGGCGAAAGCGAAGCCGCCATTCTGATCCAGCGCCAGCAGCGAGACCCATCGGCCCCAGCCGTTTTCCATGATTGCCGAGGCGATCTTTTGGGCCGAACCATCCTGCGAATCGCCGTCGACAACAACGGCACGATTATTTCGGACCTGTTCGCGCAACGACCGCAGGCAGTCGATCGTCAGATCGGCGGTGCGGTAATTCACGATCACGATCAGCAGTTTCATCCGAACAGTTGGCCCGGCGTGATACATTTGAAACGGAATGGAACGTTTTCGCGCAATTCGCCGCTGCAAACCACGAAAAACGTTCCATTCTGTTCCAAACGTTTCACGTGTGCCGGCTACCTTCCCTTAATCATGTCCTTCAAGCCGACGTAAGCGCCGCGGAGCGACCGGGAGATTTTTTCCGCCGGCATGAGGACTTTCCCCTTGAGCATTTCTGCCGGGCGGGCGCGGAAGAGCGTGCTGTGGTGCTCCCCGGTGAACCAGGGCGGGGCGGCTTTGGTGTAGTAGTACGCCGCGAACGATTTGCGGCTCTCGCCTTCCGGGCATTTCACCGCGTTCACTCCGTGCCAGCTCTGGTCGTTGGTCTCGAACAGCACGCAACGGTTGAACTGCGGGGCGAATGAATGTTCCAGCTCCGTCACGTCCGAGTTCCACAGCTCGAATTCCCCGCCCCAGTCGCTCTGCCAGTCCTTGTTGAAGTAGACCAGGATGTTGAGCCGCCGGTAGAGCCGGCGCTCCGGGATGTAGTCGAAGTCCAGATGAACATCCAGGTGCCCGCGCGGCCCGGTTTCGTGGATGCCGCCGCCCACGAGCTGCTCGTCGGCCAGAAGATCGGGCGTGCCGGTGACGTACTCCATTATCTTGAGGAACGGGGCGGAATTCAGCTCGTGGTTCAGGATCGAGATCGGCTCGGGAAACTTGCTGGAATCAGTGATCTGCACTTTCCCCTTCTCGTTCACCGCTGAAAACAGCCGGCCGGCCTTCATCGCCTCGTCAAACGAGGGAAACGCGCGATACGCCTGCTCGGCAAAATCGGCTTCGAGAAAACTGTCGATGCAGAACCACGGGACGGGCCGGGCGGATTGGTACTTCTGCCTCAGCGCGTCACGATCGAACGGGCGTATGTACATAAGGGATGTCCGTGATGGAGGAAACGAGCGGCGTGGGGCGAACCTCGAATCCGCGACCCGCAGGCTTGGCCGCGAAGGTCTTTTTGGCGACGAAGCTCATGCTCGCCACCGCGCCTACGGCCAGGGAAGCCACCGGGTTGAACGTCGCGTTGAAGAGACTGTCGATCATGTAGAGGATGGTGATGACGGCAAGCGCCACCGGCGCCGCGCACGCCGGGTCGGTCCAATAGCGCGTGGGGACATTGCGCCAGAGCATGTACGCCGAGCCCAGGACCATTACGACCAGCGATCCCAGCCCCACGATCCCGTGCTCGCCGAGAATGATGAGCCACAGCCCGTCGTTGATGGTCGTGTCGTGACCTTCGGAGTCGAAGACGTGCGACCGCCCCCAGCCGGCCCACCCGAACCACGGCTGCTCCAGCGCCCGGGCCGCCAGCGGGTCCTCGTTTTGTAGCCGGAACGCAAGCGAGCGGCCCCGCTCTTCTGAGATCATTCCCGCATATTCGACCATCTTCTGCCCGCTCCACTCCCCGCTCGAGCGGACGATCATATAAGTCGGTGCGGCCAGCAGAAGCAGCAGCACCGGCACCTTGGTTCGCGGGAAGCGAAGCATTGTCAAAACGCCGATGCCGGCCATCATCAGAGTCACGCCGCCCAGGGCCTTGCAGAAGACGGTCGTCACGACCAGCGCCATCGCAATCGCCCCCATCGGCATGCCCAGCAGCTTTTTGGGGGATTCCGTCATCCAGGCCCAATAGGCGAGGACCGCCGTCACGCCCATGAACATTGTGACCGTCAGCCCGTCGGCGAGGAAAACGTTGGGGCGGAAGCCAAAGATTGCCGAATCACGGCGGAAGCTGATGAACAGCCACCCGTAAATCTGCGAGTGGAGCTGCGGGCTCATTCGGATTTCCCACCAGCAGAGCGGCACGTATGCCAGCCCGCCGAGAATGATTCCCACAGCCAGCTCGCGTGCGGCTTCCCAATCGGTGAAGTATGCCCGGCCAACCCAGTAGGCCAGGCCCCACTTGGTAACGACCGTCATGCTCATCGCCAGGCCATCCATGATGGTAAGGCCGTTGGTCAGGGAGGACACGATGGGCGTGAGACAAAGAATCAGCCAAGCGAGGTCGATCAGCCGCGGCCGCACTGCAAAAAGGCGTCCGCCGTCGAGTAGCAGCGATCCCAGGATCACACCGACTTCGGTCAGCGTAACCTTGTTCACGTCCGGGATCGTCGGGAAGTGCCAGTTGAGATCGGGGAGGAACAGGTATCCGACGACGAACGCCGCGATCACCGCCCGCCGCGGTGGAATCAGCGCGAACAAAGCCACAATGATCGGAATCCACGCGCAGATCACGCTGAATGCGACGATGTTGTACGAACCGTTCATGCAGTGATTCTCAAAGCCCTCTGGCCAGCACGCCCTGGTAAAACTCAAGCGTCTGACGAGCGACAACTACTGGTGCGTAGCGCTGCTCGGCGTCGATTGCCGCCTGCCGGCCCAGCTCGGCGGCCCGGGCCGGATTATTCAGCAGCCACAGCACCTTTTCCGCTAGATCATCGGCATCGCCGGGCTTTGCAACCAGCCCATTACGGCCGTCCTGCACCAACTCCAAAAGCGCACCCGCACCTGCGGCGACCACCGGACTCCCGGCCATCATCGCCTCGGCGGCGGCAATCCCGAATGTTTCATACCTTGAAGGCACGATCGTGACCAACGTCTGTTTCCGCAATTTGGCCGCTTTTGAGCCCGGCAAAAAGCCGTGATACGTCACATTTTCGCGCGCCGCCGGCGGTAGATTCTGCTCTAAATACTGAGAGAAGCTGAACGTATGTCGCGAATCGTCGACGCAGCCCCGGTCTGGCCCCACGAAATCTAAAAGCGCATCGGGAACCTGCTTCACGATCCTGCCAATCGCGTCCAAAGCCAGATCGCCCCCCTTGTGGCGGTCGAAACGTCCGATAAACGCGATTCGCTTCGGATCACATCCGGCGAGGTTCCAACGATCGCTCGCCGGAACCACGGTCACAGGATTCGGAATCAACGCGGAATTCTCCAGCGGCAATCCGAAATGCTTGCGCGCTTCATCGAGCACGCTCGCCGACGGTGCCGAGACGGCAGCCGCCGCGGCAAGCCCGGCGCCCTCCGCCCGATCCCGCTTGCGAAATTCGGCATCCTCGATCGCGCCGTTGGCAGCTCCGTTGAGAAACCACGGCCCATGCAGCCGCACCACGATCGGCGCCGGGCATTTGGAAGCCAGCAGCGCCGCCCAGCCGTACGATTCTTCCATCTCCAGCAGATCCAGACCGCCCTCGCGATGCAACCCGCGAACCGACTCCGCCAGCGCCTGGCAAAACGCTTTCTGCGGCCAACTTTCTGGATCGAGTTTTCGACGCACGCGAAAGTAGAACGACGACGTGTCAGGTTCGACGATGCGAACGGATGGGTCATCGATCAGCGCCATCGGCCGCGACGTCAGCACGTGACACCGCGCGCCCAGGTCGCGCAGCCCCTGAACGATCGTACCCGTATAGGATGCGATGCCGTTGGCGATCGCTTCCGGCGGCCAGCCGGGGCTGACAAAAGCAACCGAAAGCGGACCGGATGGTGGGGCGGAACGTGCGGCCATCGATGCTCATCTGCCGCGAAGCGCGCAGTACATCAGTCTCCACGATTCCTTGTCCATCGGCGTGATTCGCACGGCGCGAAACGCGTATTTGCGGGCGGTCTTTACGTTGCCGCCGATCAGCGCCCACCAGCCCCACACCCGGTCGCGCGCGCCCGGCTCCCCCAGCGACCGATCGTCGCCCGCCTGCCGCTTCTGCGTATCCGCCGCCGGCGCGATTCCGCGGCGCTGATAAACCTCGCCGTACAGCGCCGGCCGGATCGCGTCCTGATCCGCCTCGCGCGTATGACAAACGCTACCCGTGTGCAGCCGGTAGCGCACAAGCACGTCCGGCAAGCTCGCCAGCTTGCCGACTTCCGCCAGCCGCAAAAACAGGTCCAAATCCTCCAGCCACTGGTATTTCGTGCGATACTGCCCGACCGCGTCCACCGCCGATTTTCGCATTATGACCGTCGGATGCACCAGCGGCCAGCGGTGATTCAGATGCGCCCAGTCGATCCGCTCGTGGGTGAATTCCGTGTCGCGCTTCGGACACAGATCAGCCCCCTCCGGATCGATCAGCATCACCTGCGAGCCAA